>JAUWIN010000015.1 GCA_030605345.1 Candidatus Brocadiia bacterium | reverse complement strand
CACCGGACCGACTAGGACAAGGTTTCGCCGGAGGTCAGTAAACTGACCGAGCAGCTGGTCGAAATCGAAAGCAAGGGAGACCTGTATGACGGGGCAGAGGGCTCGTGCGAGCTGCTGATGAGGAAGGTCTTCGGGGGGAGGAAGGAACTATTCCACCGCTGCGGGTTCCGGGTTATCTGCGAGAGGCGCGAGGACGGCACGATGACCTCCGAGGCCACCATCAAGGTCAGACTCGGCGACCGCGAGGTCCACACGGCCGCCGACGGTAAGGGGCCGGTCGGCGCCATCGACAACGCCCTCCGAAAGGCCCTGGCTGAGCTATACCCTGACATCAGAAACATCGTTCTCACCGACTACAAGGTCAGGGTGCTCGATAGTTCCTATGGCACCGCCAGCGACGTGCGGGTGCTGATCGAGTCCAGCGACGGACAGGCCAACTGGGGCACCGTTGGCGTCTCACATAACATCATCGAGGCAAGTTATCAGGCGCTGTTAGACGCCATCGAGTACGGGCTGACCGAAGGGAAACATAGGGGGGCAAAAGACGCACACGGTTCTTCCGCACAGAACGCAAGGAAACAGGGCGCTGAATCCGCTCGCGGCGGCGGCTCTGGATCTGTTTAGTCGAAGCAACGTGTGTTTTTTTCGCAACGGCTGGCCGTTTTTTTGTTGCGTTTGCGCAACATGAGAAAAATCGGTCGTCCGCGCCACACCCTGTTTCTGGCGGCGAGGCCCGCTCAAGTGACCGACGCTCAAGAGGTTGTGAGGATGGGCAAAATTGGGCGCGTTTTTACCGGCGCGATGGCATGCTATTTGCAGTTAAATTTAGTTAGGCAGGTTATTGACTAAATTGGGAGGGATTGGCATGAAAGAAGCACGCGCGGGGAGACGATACCATGCCATCAGTTGAACCTGACAAGAGACGAGCCCAGAGGCTCGAGCTTGCGCTGCCTGTAAGGTTTTTCATGAGCCTCGACGGTAGCCTGGCACCGCGTGACGGGCTGACGCACAACGTCAGTTCCAGTGGGGTTTACTTCGAAGCCCCGGTCGGTCAGGTCACCCCTGACGACCCACTTTTGCTCCGCATTGCAGTGCCAGCTCGCGAGGGCGAAGAACAGCCGAACCTGACACTGGTGGGTGCGGGCGCTGTACAGCGCGCCGAAAAACTTGAGCCCAGCCAAGTGCTCGGCGACTGGTCCGAAGACCTGCTCCAGCAGGGGATGTGGGGTCTAGCACTCCAGTTCCAGCAGCGTCCCACTGTCGAGTTGCAGTCGCTTGAGCATCTCCTGTGGGAGGACCGGCAGGAGTAGGCCACACGCGCCGATGTGGGCTGGGCGGCGGTTCCGATCGGCTAACTTGCCCAGGCCAGCCGTTCGAGAGTAAATCTTGTCAGCTGGCCTGGGAAAACGACCCTAGGGGAGAGCCTGCATCGCGCGCATGGCGGTTTTGCACGCGAAACATGTTGCGTTTTCACAACATCCTTCCTTTTATGTTGACCATACGCAACATGCGGTAACACGTGTAATTGCGGCGACTTAGGGCATTTGAGCTGCTTTTTCCTCCAAAACGCGTTGCGTTTTCGCAACGACTGAGACGTTCATCATTCCGGCTATTTCCTTCGATTGTGAAGAAATATGTGCCGTAACTCCTTGCTGCGCAGGCGATTGCGCGGACGGCCGTCGACGCGGAAAAATTCCTCCCCTCGGCTGGCACGGTATTTGCTCTTATATCGTTTAGACATTGATTTTGGCAATATTACTTTGTCAACTTCGCCTACAACCTGGCAGAAAAAAATGCAGGCAGACGCGGCCGTAACGCGCTGGCGCGGAGGTGGCGTAAGTCTCCGTAGTGCCTTATCTTACAAGCAAACGGACGTCACGCTGCGCTGCCCGCAGAGAAATTGCTACACGCCGTGTAGCAATGCTACAGCGTTTGTAGCACGTATATTAGTGGAGGCCGGGCGGCGTGGGGTCGTGTTGTCGACTTGGTCAGTGTTGTCGGCGGCGGGCGCGCATCTTGCGGCCGTGAAGCCAGTGTTCGTACAAGATACACCGCACAAGAACAGAATTGGTGAACTAACAGTAACCTGATTGGGGACCAGTAGAGGAGACGACGATGCCGGAGCCTATCACAATGGCGGTAATGGGCGGAGGGCTGACCGGGCTGACGCTTCGATTCGCACGTCGCGGTTTCCGGGAGATAAAGCGCGCGCTAGACCTCTTAGGGGGTTCGTTTTTGCTCCTCGTCCTCGGGCCGGTTATTTTATTCTTTGCAGTCCTCATCAAGCTGACGAGCAAAGGCCAGGCGTTCTTCAAACAGGCGCGAGTGGGCAAAAGTGGGAAACTGTTCGAAATCATCAAGCTCCGGACGATGCAAACCGGGGCAGAAAAAGCTACCGGCCCTGTCTGGGCAAGGCGGCGCGACAGCCGGATTACCAAGCTGGGCAGTTTCCTCCGCAAAACGCACATTGACGAGTTCCCTCAACTCATCAACGTCCTTCGCGGCGAGATGAGCCTCATTGGCCCGCGGCCGGAGAGGCCGTTCTTCGTCAATCGCTTCCGCAGGGAGATCCCAAATTACGAGATGCGCCTGGCCGTCAAGCCGGGCATCACCGGCCTCGCCCAGGTCCGGTACAAATATGACGAAAGTCTGGCCGATGTGAGGAACAAACTAACCTACGACCTGGTTTACGTCAAGAGAATGTCCTGGGGGATGGACACGCGTATCCTCCTGTGGACCCTCCGCACGGTCAACGGCCGGAACGCAAACTGAAGAACACCGCTCCTACTTCGGCCGAACCCTCCGACGGCGCTTCGCCACCTGCCAGAGCCGGGCTCTGAGACTCATACCGGAAATCCGGTGCTTCAATTAAAACTTGCGGGGGTTTCAAGCTGCTGTTAGCATGGGCGCCGCTTCGAAAATAAAGCCCGAGACCCGAGCTGTGGCCCCTCACTGCGGCAGTTGATCGAGCACTCCCGATGTCCGACAGGCGACCTGGCGAAAACATAAAGGTAGTCGAACGTCCGCCGGAAGTGGTCAAGCGCTATGCTCGCAGGAAATACTTGCTTTTCCTCGCCCACCTCGCGTTAGGCGCCGGTTTTCTGGCGGCAATGATGGCCCGCGGTTCAGAGGTCCTTGCTGACCGGGCAAGAGAGATAGCCGGGCCCGGCGCGTTCCTGACGACGGGTCTTATCTACTTCACGGGCTTCTCCGTGGGGTATCTGATAGTGACGCTCCCGCTCACGTTTTACGGCGGCTACCTGCTCGAGCAGCAGTTCGGCCTGTCGACACAGACACTGCGGCGGTGGGCCGGGCGCCGGGTGAAGAAGTGGCTGTTCTCGTTCGTTGTGGCCGCACCGCTGGTCGTCGTGTTCTACTGGACGCTGCGGCGCTGGCCGCAGATGTGGTGGTTGCCGGCGTCGCTGGTGTGGATTTTCGTGAGTTATGTGCTGACGAAGTTCGCGCCAAGAATTCTGATCCCCGTTTTTTACACGCTCAAGCCGATCGAAGACGAACGGCTGGCCAGCAGGCTGGCCGGACTAGCCGCGCGGGCGGGGATTCGTCTGGCGGGAGTGTACCGGATGGACATGTCGCGCGAGACGAGGAAGGCGAACGCAGCGGTAGTGGGGCTGGGCTCGACGCGGCGGGTGGTGCTCGGCGATACCCTCCTGGCGAAGTTCACCCGGGACGAGATTGCGGCTGTGTTCGCTCACGAATTGGGGCACGTGGTGCACCGGCACCTGGCGAAGGGGTTTGCGCTGACCGCGGCGCTCTCCGTGGGCAGCCTGTATGCTGGGAGCTTGGTCCTTACTCGTACTGCCGGCATGCTGGGCATCGAACAGGTCTACGATATTGAGATCCTCCCGGTGTTGGTGGCGGTGCTGGCGGGTATCCAACTGTTTGTGCTGCCTTTTGGAAAGTGGTACAGCCGCAGGCGCGAACTGGAGAGCGACGAGTATGCTGTGCGCTCCACGGCCGATCCGGAGGTGTTTATCTCGGCGATGAAGAAACTCGGTGCGATGAACCTCGCCGACGTTCGGCCGAACAAACTGGCCGAAATATTCCTGTTCAGCCATCCGTCAATCTCCAGACGGATCCGATTTGCACGTTCATTATTGTAGATATTCCGAGATTATGAGATGGGCCTGATACGGCGAAACATCAAGGTGCTGTTGAATCGCCGCCGCTATAAAACTGAACTGGCGGAGGCCGAGCGAATGCTGCGGTCGGTCACTGAGGCTACCGATGGCGTGGCGGACGATATCCGAGCCTTCCTGGGCAGTGACTCGTGGGAGGTGCGCAACTGCGCCGTCAAGGTTATCGCCAGAACTCGGTGCGAAGCCCTGTACGGCGTGCTGGCCGAGAAATTGGCGGAGCCGTGCGAGGCGGGGATAGTGAGGCGCAACTGTGCGGAGCTCCTGCCGGTGGTTGGCCTGCGTACGCCCCAAGTGGTACGAGCACTGCGCCGGGCACTCCGAGATGCCTATTGGGAGGTGCGCGCCGAAGCGGCGCGGGCGCTTTCGGAACTTTGTGAGGGGTCGGCGGAGCTCGAGGGCGAGTTGCTCTCCTTACTCGCAGTGGAGAAGAATCTGGAGGTCCGGGTTGCGGTGGTTCAGGCGCTTGGCGGGCTCGGCGTCAGCCGGGATGCGTTTGGTGCGCTTGCCGGGCTCGCCGCGGGCGGTCGGTGGCTGGTGCGGCACCAGGCCTCGGTCGCACTGGCAGAGATGGGGGCGCGTAGGCCGGACCTGGCGGAAGACGCGGCGGACGTGATTCGTAACCTGGACCTGTTGGCGGAGGGGACGGCTACAACGTCGGTCTTCAGGCGGCACATCCTGGAACTGGTGGACCTGACGGCCGGCGGCCGGCCGTTTCCTTCGGCAGCGTCGCTCAGGCGCCGCTATCTCCACCTCAAGCAGGGATGGCTGAAGGGAAATGACGATTGATGCTATGACGCACGCCGGAAGGCGCTGCTCCGGTGGGTGGTTCTGTCGGCCATTCATTATTTCGTGGCTATGGCGACGGGGGGAGAATGTTCTACCTCATCTATAAATGGTTTCACGACCCGGACAGCCTTTTGAGGTTCCTGCGTTTATTCAAGTCGCAGCCATTCCGGTCGATGTGCGCCGCAGTCACGGCTTTCGTGCTCGTATTCGTCGCCATGCCGTGGTTTATCAGGTTGATGCGGCGGAGGGGAGTGAGCGAGCAGGCGCGGCATTACAGTGAACTTGACTTTGGCCGGAAGTCGGCGGTCCCGACCATGGGCGGCCTGATCCTGCTGGGCGCGGCGATGCTTTCCAGTTTCTTGTGGTGCGATCCGGCAAACCGGTTCGTGCTGCTGGCGCTCGCAGTGGGGTTGTGCGGAGGATTGCTGGGAGTGGTGGACGATGTGGCCAAACTCCGCCACGGCGGGAGCGACAGCGGCCTCTCCCGCCGGGCCAAGTATGTGGCACAGACAGCCATCGGCGCCGGACTGGCGGTGGCGCTTCTCAGCGATGCGGTCTCACCAATCGCCGCAGAGCAGGTCCGATACTCTGCGTATTTCCTCCCGGTCAAATGGGGCTATACGGTGGGCTGGGGCAACGTTGCGCTGATTGCTGTTTTTATGGGTGTCTCGACCAACTCGGTGAATCTGACCGATGGCATGGACGGCCTTGCAGTTGTCCCGTCGGGTCTGGTGTTCCTGGTACTGGCTGTCTTTGCTTTCGTCATCGGGCAGAAGGACCTGGCTACGTTTCTACAGTTCTTCCCCTATGCGGACGAATCGGGGGTGGTGGTCAATCATTGCCTGCCGGGCGCTGGCGAGCTTGCCGTGCTTTGCTGCGCCGGGGCGGGCGCCTGCGCTGGGTTCCTGTGGTATAATGCGTTTCCAGCCACCGTGATGATGGGCGACACCGGCTCGCTGGCACTGGGGGCGCTGCTGGGAGCCGCGGCGGTGCTTATCCGTCAGGAGGCCATCTTCGTTATTGCCGGCGGCGTATTCATCATCGAGATAGGTTCAGTGTTCATACAGGACTACATTGGGTTGAAGCTCCTGGGAAGGCGCATTTTCTTGAGGTCTCCGGTTCATTCGTCCATGCTTCATCGCGGGGTGAGCGAGAGCAAGGTGACCGTCCGGCTGTGGCTGCTTTCCGCGGCGTTCGCCGTCGTGGCGCTGGCAATGTTGAAGTTGCGCTGATGGCGCAGCTAGAATGTTAGCCATAAGAGAAAGAGGGAAAACAATGTATGTTGTAATTGCAGGTGGCGGCGCGGTGGGACGATCGCTGGCGCGAGCGCTCATAGCACACAAGCACGACGTGGTGGTCATCGACCGAGACCGAGCAGTATGCGAGGGGATAGCGGCGCGCACCGGAGCGCTGGTGCGGTTGGGGAACGCAACCGACATCGAGGTGCTGGAGGAAGCCGGGCTGAACAAGGCAGAGGTGGCGGCTGCCGTCATGCCGAAGGACGCGGACAACCTGGCGCTGGCGGTCCTTGCCAATCACTTCGGTGTGCCGCGCATTATCGCGCGAATGAGGAACCAGAAATACGAGGCCGCCTATAAGAGCGCAGGTGTGACGAAGGTTATCAACGTGGTGGAGCTTTTCGTGAACCAGCTGGCGCTTGAGATTGAGCAGCCGCAGCTCAGGCAGGTGGCGAGCCTCGGCGGGGGCAGGGCATCGGTCACTATCGCCATAATCCCGGAGAACTCAGCCGCCCACGGCAAAACTGTCGCCGATATCGCCAAGGACGAGCGGTTCCCCCAGGCGTGCGTCATCGCTGGCATCTACCGCGACGCGACAGGAGAGTTTATCATACCACGCGGCACCAAGCAGGTGCGTGCCGGCGACAAGCTGTTCCTCGCGGCGGACACCGCCAACATCAGCCGGGCCGCTGCGTATTTGCAGAAACCGTCCGGATAGGATGCCTGGGAGGAGCACGTCGGGAAATTTCCCATTTTGTTCTTGACAGGCCGGGACAGAGTGGTTATATTGGCGTGAGTTGGGATTTATTTCCAAGCCGCCCACATTCCGTATGACTCCTTATGTGAGTAGCTTCTTCGCTGGACATCTCCAAGTGACCTCGTAAGGAAGCGCACCTCGTGTAGATCGGCCGCGAGCAACGCCAACAGAGAATGAACCCCTGAATCTGCATAAAAACTATTAAAACCAGACGAAGCCTCGCCCGGGCACAGCCCCGGTTGACGGCGTGGGCCCGGATCTTGGGGTAAGGAGCCTGTAAACGCGCCTGCCGCGGTACGTGCGGCTCAAGATATTGACTCCCAAATGAGAAAGAAACTTTTTCTGATTGACGCTCACT
The DNA here is from genome assembly GCA_030605345.1 of Candidatus Brocadiia bacterium. Classification (GTDB taxonomy): domain Bacteria; phylum Planctomycetota; class PUPC01; order PUPC01; family PUPC01; genus JAUWIN01. The sequence goes on along the minus strand of JAUWIN010000015.1, from coordinate 28,509 downwards.
CGCATTGCTACAAGGCGTTTTACGCCATACCGCATCTCTCGAGCCCGGACGGCAGGCCAACAAACGCAGTTTTCGGGTTCACCGGCATGCTGCTGAAGGTGCTGAAGGAAGAGGAACCCGACTACGCAGCAGTGGTGTTCGACGAACCGGGTCCGACCTTCAGGCACGACGAATTTGCCGAATACAAGGCCCAGCGGATGCCAATGCCCGACGAACTCCAGCCGCAGATACCCGTAATCAAGCAGATCGTTGAAGCGGTCAACGTGACCATACTCTCCGTCCCCGGCTACGAAGCCGACGACGTCATCGGCACCCTGGCGAAGCAAGCGTCCAACCAAGGGACGGACGTCTATATCGCCACAAGCGACAAGGACGCGCTGCAACTGCTCGACGAGCACATCCGAGTGTACGATACGAAACTGGGCAGGGAATACACTGTGGATGACCTCGCGAAGGACAAGGGCATCCGGCCTGACCAGGTCATTGACATGATGGCGCTTTCGGGCGACACCAGCGACAACGTACCCGGCATTCCGGGCATCGGGCCGAAGACCGCGCTCAAGTTGATTAAGCAATACGAAACGCTGGAGAACGTTTTCGAGCATACCGAGGACGTTAGCGGCAAGGTTCTCGAGAAGCGGCTGGTAGAGGGGGCGGAAGCGGCGGCAACCGCCCGCAAACTCGTTACCATCCATATCGACGTGCCACTCGATGTTGGCCCGACCGACTGCACCGTCGGCGAGCCGGAGACCGAGCGCCTCCGCAAACTGTTCGCTGATCTCGGGTTCAAAAAGTTCCTCAGCGACCTCGGCGGTGCGTCAGGCCGCCCGCAGCAACCTGCGGCTAAGCGGCCCAGGGCCGTCGCCCGCGACAAGGTCAACTATCACACGGTGGACACTGAGGATGCCCTGAGGTCGCTCGCCTCCCAGCTGAAGGCGCAGGAACGAATATCCGTGGACCTTGAAACCACCAGCCAGCTGCCGATGAAGGCGCGGATAGTCGGCTTTTCGTTCGCCTGGAAGGAACGCGAGGCGTACTACGTTCCCGTCGCCGGCCCTGTCGGAAGCACGACCATACCGCTTGACACGGCGCTGGCGCATCTCGGACCGATACTTGAATCGGCGGAACCGGCGAAGCTGGGGCAGAACATAAAGTATGACTACGTGGTTTTGCGCAACGCTGGCGTGCGGATGGCCGGGGTCGCATTCGATTCGATGGTGGCGGCGTATCTGTTGGACCCCGAGCGAAGGCGCTACAACCTCGACGACCTGTCGCTGGGCTATCTCGGCATCAAAAAAATCCCCATCTCAGCGCTGATAGGGGAGGGGCGCAAGCAACTCACCATGGACAGGGTGAAGGTAGAAAAAGTTGCTGAATACGCGTGTGAAGATGCCGATACTGTTATGCGGCTCTTCGGTGTGTTATCCCCGGAACTTGAAAACTACGGCTTGGCGGACCTCGCGAGCGAGCTGGAATTCCCGCTGATAACGGTTCTTGCTGAAATGGAACATACCGGGGTCAAGGTGGACACCGAGACGCTGGGGGAGATTTCCAAACAGTTGGAGGGGGAGGTCGAGCAACTTGCCGCCGAGATTCACGAGGACTCCGGCGAAGAGTTCAACATCGATTCGCCCAAGCAATTGTCGGGCGTCCTTTTTGACAAGGTGAACATGCCAACATCGAAAAAGACAAAGACCGGTTTATCCACCGACGCGGGCGTTCTGGACGAACTTGCGGCCCGCTATCCTATTGCCGCAAAGGTCGCACGGTACCGAGCACTCAAGAAACTGAAAACCACCTACGCCGACGCATTGCCCAAGATAATCAATCGCTCGACGGGCCGAGTGCATACCTCCTTCAACCAGACCACGACTGCCACCGGCCGGCTGTCGAGCAGCGGCCCCAACCTCCAGAACATACCCGTCAGAACGGAGGAAGGCCGTGAGATCAGACGGGCATTTGTCCCCTCTGGCTCCAATACACTTCTGCTCTCCGCAGACTACTCCCAGGTCGAGTTGCGGATATTGGCGCATTTCTCCGGAGACGAGGCACTACGGGACGCATTCCTGTCCGACCTCGACATTCACGCCTTCGTCGCGGCAGAAGTGCACGGGGTAGGCATCGGCGACGTGGACTCACAAATGAGGCGGCAGGCGAAGGCGGTCAATTTCGGCATCATCTACGGCCTCACGCCGTACGGCCTGTCCAAGGCAATTGGGGTCTCCATTGCTGCGGCCAGGGAGTTCATCGACGCTTACTTTGCACGGTATAGCCGCGTCCGCAGCTTCATCGACCAGACCACGGAGCTCGCCCGGAGCAGGGGGCATGTCACTACGATGTTCGGCAGGCGTCGCTACCTTCCCAACATCAATTCCGAGAACGATGTTGAGCGCAAATACGCTGAAAGGATGGCCATCAACGCCGTCATCCAAGGCACCGCAGCCGACCTGGTGAAGATCGCAATGAATCACATACACGCGCGGATCGAGAGAGAAAAACGCCCTTCAACGATGTTGTTGCAGATACACGACGAACTGCTGTTCGAGGTGCTCGCCGGCGAAGTCCGGGCAGAGCGCCAAATGATCGAGAAGGAAATGACCGGCGCGGCGAAGCTCGCCGTGCCCGTCAAGGTGAACATCGCCCTGGGGCATAACTGGCTGGAGATGGAATGACTACGGTGATCGGCCTCACCGGCGGGATTGGAAGCGGAAAGAGCACCGTAGCCGGGATACTGAGTGAAAAGGGCGCCAAGGTGATCGACGCCGATGCGGTTTGCGCCGAATTGCACAAAACCACCGAGGTTAAACAGGCCATCCGCGATAAATGGGGCAGGGCGGTCTTCGGACCCGACGGAGAGCTCGACCGGGCGAAGCTCGCCGATATCGTCTTTGCAGACTCTCAAGGGCTCGAGCAGTTGAACCACGTAATGCATCCCAAAGTCATAAGTAAGATCGAACAGGAAGTGGCCGAGTGTGGCGCTTGCGGAGGCCCCGCTCTGTGCGTCATCGACGCACCGCTTCTTCAAGAAAGCGGCCTGGAACGTCTCTGCGACGTCACCGCCTTTGTCGAGTGTGACAAGGCCACGCGCACCCGGCGGCTTACCGAAAGCCGCGGCTGGGCCCCCGACCAGGTGGACCGGCGAGAGGCCCATCAACAGCCGCTCGACCGCAAGCGCCAAACCGCAGACTTCGTCATCACCAACACCGGAGACCTAGCGACCCTCAGAGAACACGTTGAACAAATCGCTGCACACCTCAAGCAAACTGGAGACTGAAAATGGCTGAGAAAAAACCGAAAAGGCCCACCGCATCCACCGCTACAAAGAACAGGATTGACGAGAGAACAGCAAAGAAACAAGCCGCAGGTAACCACAAGCCCAGGGAGGCCGGTTCGCCGCACCGCTACGAACAGGCGAAGAAGGGTGGCACATACATCGGCGAACTGAAAAAAATGACCATGGTCCAACTCCATGAGGTCGCAAAAAAAGACGAGGTGGAGGGATACAGCGGGTTGAAGAAACAAGACGTCATCCTGCACATACTCGAACACCGCGCCAAGAAAAACGGCCTGATGTTCGGCGAAGGCGTACTCGAAGTACTGCCCGAAGGTTTCGGCTTCCTGCGTTCCCCCGCCTACAATTACCTCCCGTGCCCGGACGACATTTACGTCTCGCCCTCACAGATCAGGCGGTTCGGCTTGCGTACCGGGCAACTCATCACCGGGCAGATCCGACCTCCCAAAGAGAGCGAGCGATACTTCGCACTGCTTCGCGTCGAGGCTGTCGAGTTCGAAGACCCCGAAATCCTCACCGATATAGTGGTGTTCGATGACCTTACCCCACTTCACCCGGAAGACCGGTTCCTGCTCGAACTTCAGCCGGAAGGCAAGGAGATGAGAATCATCGACCTGATTGCACCCGTTGGCAAAGGTCAGCGCGGACTCATCGTCTCACCCCCAAAAGCCGGCAAGACCGTCCTGCTCAAATTGATGGCCAACAGCATTACTGCTAATAACCCGGAAGTCGAGGCCATGGTCCTCTTGATTGACGAACGGCCCGAAGAAGTGACCGAGATGGCTCGCGGCGTTGACGCCGAAGTCATCAGTTCCACCTTCGACGAGCCCGCAAGCCGCCACTGCCAGGTCGCAGAAATGGTTATCAACAAGGCCCGCAGGCTGGTTGAATTCAAAAAAGACGTCGTAATACTCCTCGACAGCATCACCCGCCTCGGCCGCGCCTACAACACCGAAGTCCCACACTCCGGCAAAATACTCTCCGGTGGTGTGGACGCCACCGCACTGCAAAAGCCAAAGCGCTTCTTCGGCGCGGCCAGGAACATCGAAGAGGGTGGGAGCCTCACCATCCTCGCCACCGCACTCATCGAGACCGGGTCCAGAATGGATGAAGTAATCTTCGAGGAGTTCAAAGGCACTGGGAACATGGAACTGGTGCTCGACAGGCGGCTCTCCGACCGCCGCATCTACCCCGCAATCGACGTCAACCGCTCGGGGACACGCAAGGAAGAACTCCTCCTGCATCCCGAAGAACTCCAGCGCATGTGGGCGCTCCGCAAAGTCCTCGCCGAAATGAACGCCTTCGAAGCCGTCGAACTCCTGCTCGAACGGATCAAGCGGACCAAGACCAACGCTGAATTCCTCATGAGCATGGGCAACGCCAAGTTGTAACACACCTGCACTTGCTCACGCCCAGTAAGCGCCCGAGTACGCCGGAGTAACAGCAGACCTGGGCTGTCCTCAACACAATCCCACGCGAAAAGCGGCTTTGTCATTGCGATGCGCGTGTTGCTCCTCCTGCCAAATAACCAGCGGTCCCTGTGATTCCTCCGCAGGACAACACCACTTGCCACGTTATACACCGCAACATCTCCTCGCGTCGCAGCCGCCTCGCTTGACAGGAGGTCGGTACTGCATATAATTCGCACGATTTCACCGGGAGCATAACTTGACCAAGAGCCGGGAAGAGTTCACCAAGGGCATCCTCAAAAACAACCCTATTTTCGTTCTGATGCTGGGGCTTTGCCCGGCGCTGGCGACGACAACCAACGTCAAGAACGCGTTCGCCATGGGTCTCGCGGCCAGCGCAGTGCTTATTTGCTCGAACTTCATCATCTCGATGTTGCGGGGTTTGATTCCCAAGGCGGTCCGAATCCCTTGCTTCATCGTGGTCATCGCCAGTTTCGTTACTATCGCGGACATGGTGTTGAAGGGGTTCTTTTGGGAGCAGAGCAAGGCTCTCTCCATTTTTGTCCCGCTGATTGTGGTGAACTGTATCATCTTGGGTAGGGCGGAGGCGTTCGCCTCGAAGAACGGCGTCTTTAAATCGGTGCTCGACGGTGTTGGCACCGGCCTTGGCTTTACCCTGGCACTGCTACTGATCGCCACCATCCGCGAAGTGCTTGGGTCGGGCACGTTCCTTGGCTATCCCATCTGGCTTGATAGCTCGGGTCAGACGGTTTATGTGCCGATGACGGCCCTGGTGCTGTCGCCGGGTGCGTTCCTCGTCATCGGGCTGCTGTTGGCGCTGTTCCGGTTTGTCGGCCACAAAAGGCGGCAGGTCAATCTCCACGAGGGGACACCCGAATGAGCGTTGAACTCATTGTCCAGATCGCCATCCTCAACCTTTTCGTGCAGAACTTCGTGGTGGCCCGGTTTCTGGGCTTGTGCCCGTTTATTGGTCAGTCCGACGATAAGAGCAAGGCCATAGGAATGGGCATTGCCGTGACCTTCGTGATGACCATGGCGTCGTTTGTCACGTATCTGGTGTACGTGTATGTGCTCGTGCCGAACTCAGCGTTCCTGACCGCGATTCCGTTCCTGAGGCCTATTGCGGACGACGGGCTGGTCGAGGTGCTGAGGACCGCGTCGTACATTCTGGTAATCGCGTCGCTGGTCCAGTTTGTGGAGATGTTCCTGCGAAGATACGTCCCCGCGCTCTACCGCGCGATGGGCATCTATCTTGCCCTCATCACCACGAACTGCGCGGTGATGGGCGGTGCGCTTCTGAACACCAGCGGGGACACGCCGAGCGAGATCGGACTGGTCGGCGCGGTGCTCCAGGGGTTCTTTGCCGGGCTGGGGTTCACGATGGTTATGCTGCTGATGGCGGGCATCCGCGAACGTCTGCGGCACCTCAACCTTCCCCGCTGCATGCAGGGGGCGCCAATCGCCTTCCTGTGCACCGGATTGATGTCGCTGGCGTTTCTGGGATTCGCCGGAATGGCGGGTTGAGAGGTAATATCTTGACCACTTTCGCTGTTGGTTCGCTGATTGTCCTGGGCCTGTTGGCGCTCCTCTTGGGCACTGCTCTGGCCCTGGCGTCGAGGGTCTTTCAGGTGGATGTGGACCCCCGCATCGAGCAAGTGGAGGAGTTACTGCCGGGTGCGAATTGCGGCGCCTGCGGACTGGCCGGTTGCGCCACAGCCGCCGAACGCATGGTCACCGGCGATGTCTCGCCGCACATCTGCCCTGTCTGCTCTGAGGAGGCACGGGCGGAAATTTCCAGGCTGCTCGGGATAGCCGTCGAGGAGCGGGAGCCCGCTGTGGCCCGAATGCTCTGCGGCGGTGGGATGGGCTGCAAAACCAACAAGGACTACCGCGGCGTGGACGACTGCCGGGCGGCCGTGCTGGTCCACGGCGGCCCCAAGGCGTGCGACTACGCGTGTCTCGGGCTGGGCTCGTGCGTGGATGCCTGCCCGTTTGAAGCCCTCTTCATGGGTAGCGACGGCCTGCCGCACGTCATCGAAGAGCGCTGCACCGGCTGCGGCGTGTGCGAGCGTGTCTGTCCGACCAACGTAATCAAAGTGATGCCCAAGTCCCGCCTCATCTGGGTCAAATGCCAGTCGCACGACCGCGGCAAGGTGGTGAACAAAATCTGCCAGACCGGTTGCATTGCGTGCCGCAAGTGCGAGAAGGAATGGCCCTCCGACGCCATCTACGGGGTGAACAACTTGGCGGTGATTGACTACGAGAAGTGTGACCTCTGCGGGAAGTGCGCCGAAGTCTGTCCCAGGAACACCATCGTTGACCTGCGCGCCGCCGCCCGCCCCGCGGCCAAAGAGAAACAGCCAGCCGGTGCCGGCAGTGACAACTCATAAACAAGTGGAAACGTGCGAGAAGAATTCGACTGCCTTGGATATGTTCCGGCTGCCGCGTCAGACCAACGCACCAAGTCTATTGATTGTTAACCCCGCCAATTAACCCCTTCTTCCATCATGGCCAGGTAGTTTTGAGGAGGGGTATAATTTGTTACTGAACTCCCTGAACCCAAGGCGTACTTTCCGGGCATGCATTTGGCCAAGGTATCTCGTACACATTTTCTTAATTCCTGCTCGCTCATCCTTCCCAGGTTATCTACATCTATTCCCCCAAGTGCGGCAACTTGCGGATATCTGGTCATAAACTCATCGATAGGAATGATTACATCCTGAAAGGAATGGAAGGCGTCAATCTTTACATCTTCAATCAAGTCATCCATTACATCTAAAACATTACCGCAACAGTGGTACCAATACGTTTTCCCTTGCTCATGGGCAAGGGAGGCGTATTTCTTAAACCATGGGAATACATTTTTCCTCAAAAACTCAGGACTCATTATGGTAGCAGTTTTGAAACCCAAATCATCAGCATGAAAGATTGCTCCTACTTTGGGGTGTTGAACCGCTTCTTCGTAGGCATTGTATATTTTTTGTCCCCACTGCTGGAAAACTGCTTCTACAAGTTGGGGATTGTCATGAGAGAGAATAAACAAATCCTCGTATCCTAAGAAGTTTTCTAAAATCATTTCGAACGCAGTAGTGCCGACAGTTATTTTCATTCCTTCTGGAAGATATTTTTCAGCCTGTTCTAATCCTTGTAAGTTGTGTTTTATGTTATCCCATCCTACTTTTTCGAAATCTTCCCAGTTCTTGATTATGCCGCCGCCTTCTTCTACCCAGGTTCTGTCGCTCTCAGCAAGCGCAGCTGTATTTGCTGTTTTTCTCGATTTGAATTGAGGCATATTTTGGAAAGAAGGTCCTGACTGAACATAATCATAGCCCATTCTGTAGTAGAAATTGATGTCCTGTCGTCGACGCGCTTCGAGTGTCCCGTCTGTTATGGGGACCGCCTTCTCTCCGAAAAGGTTTTCTATAATGTATCTGACCATTTCCCCATCAAGGGCCCAGTCTGCAAAGTAAACTTTGTCCGGCTCTTTTTCACCCTTCAAAACTTGTTCCAGGCTCTGAAAATCTGGCGACGGGTTCTGAAGCGGAAACTGTGACATTTTATCACCCTTTACTTGGATGGTGTTTATCCAGCTCAACGACTGTAAATTGCACTAAATCTCCCAATCCCTTATTTCAAGTTTCCAGTAACGAAACATTTTATTGTATCTTTTCGGGAGGTTGAAACCCAGTTGATATTAGCGGGATGAAGGTACTTGTGACCGAGGCGCCACTGCGGCGCACGCAGTGGCGAACACACTGAACATCGTGGAATTCAGCGTTTGGAGAACTGGAACCCGGCCCTGGCGCCGCGTCGGCCGTATTTCTTGCGTTCCTTCTCACGCGGGTCGCGGGTCAGCAGGCCGCCGTCCCTGAGCCTTGATTCGAGGGACTTGTCCGCCTTGAGCAACGCCCGTGCGATCCCCAGCCGGAGTGCGCCCGCCTGACCGGTGAACCCACCGCCGCTACACCGCGCCGCCACGTCGTATTTACTCCTTACTTCAGTAGCATCGAGCGACCGCACGGCGAACTGCAGCGCTCGTTCGTGAGGGAAGTACTTAGCCGCGTCGGCGCCGTTGACCGTGACCGTGCCGGTGCCGCGCATCAGCCGGACGCGCGCGACCGAAGATTTCCTTCGCCCGGTGCCAAGGTAAACAGGGCCTTGCGCCACGGTGTCACTCCGCAAATTGTAGTTTCAACGGTTCGGGCTTCTGGGCGGCGTGGGGATGGTCGGGCCCGGCATAGACCTTAAATTTCGTGAACATCTTACGACCGAGTTTGGTTTTCGGCAGCATCCGCTTGACCGCCAGCCTCACCGCTTCCGCCGGCTTCTTCTTGAGCAGCTTGTCCAGTGAGATTTCCTTCAGCCCCCCAGGGTAGCCCGAGGCGCGGTAGTATTTTTTGTCACGCAACTTGTGGCCGGTGACCGCAATTTTTTCTGCGTTGACCACCACCACGAAGTCGCCCGTGTCCACGTGCGGCGTGTAGGTCGGCTTATGTTTGCCCTGGAGAACAGTTGCCACCTTGGCAGCAAGCCGGCCGAGGATCTGGCCTTCGGCATCGACCAGACACCACTTGCGCTCGACATCAGCTGACTTGGCCATGAAACTTTGCGTCATGGGCATCCTACCTGAACATTCACACACACATCAGCATAGCTACGTCGGGGGATTATAGCCGTGCTCAGGGCGCGAGTCAAGTAAAACCGGAGCGATTTTGGGAGAGCGGAACGAACATCGTGAGCCCCGCGCAGGGCATATGGAATATGTTGCGCTATATGCTCAACCGCCCCGCGCTCTTTGCCGGGCCGCCTACGGCTACGACATGCTCTACGAGCGCGGGCTACTTTCGGAGTCCGAGTTCCCCGGTTTTTTTCTTGCCCTTCGTCAGTTCAAGTATCGCCTCGGCCACTTTGCGGCGGAAAGCGTCGCGGTCGGCAATCCTGGGCGCCGACCTGTCGAGATATATATTTCCCGCCTTTGCCGCCTTGTCGAGGAGTTGCCTTGCTTCCTCCGCCGCGGTGTCGTCCCGGGCACTACGCAGCGCATCTGAAAGGGTTTGCAGGTACAGGAAGTCATAGGCTCCGGCGCGCACGTCCTTGAGCCGGAGCGACGGTCGGACCTCCGTCGGGGTGTAATAGACCATACAGACGTCCGGCTCACGGGCGTCGAGGTCGTAGTATGGGTCGCCGTACCGGATGTAGAAGTGCCAGGCGTAGTGCGCATCGAGGCCTTCGGAGGCAGCGGCCCATTGTTTCAGGCCGAACTCGTGACGCGAGCAGCCGCTGTAAAACCCAATGCTCTTGCCTTTCGATTTGAGGTACCGCACCGCCTCCGGTGTCACCCTGCCGAGGGTCGTCCTGTCGAGTGTGTCCATCAGTTTTCTGTGGGACCTGTTGCCGGCGCTGGGGCTCCAGTATCCATTGGTCAGGAGCCAGGGCGCGGCGGCGTTGACCTGCCTGACGCGCTGCGTGGCACGCTCCAGTGCTTCGTCCGACCACTGCGGCTCGTCCACCATCGAATAACTCACCGGGAGCCATCCCATGATTTTTGCGTGGCCGCGAAGGCGTGCTGCAGCCAGCCGGAACGCTTCTTCGGCCGGGACTCCGAGTTTCTTCGCCGCACCGCTGAGACCCCTCAACCCTCCGCCGTAGGTATCGACCGGGAGGGTAAAGCCCGTCTTTTTCAGAAATTTCATTACCTCGTCGGCTCGGGTAAAATCGACCTTCACGCGGCCGTCTTCCACGCTCACACGGCCCAGTGGGGCGTCCGCGACCGATGACATGCCGTGGCGCTTGAGCAGTTCGATGACCTTTTCCAGAGCCCCCGGCGCTGCGTAGTTGTCGGGCATCAAGCCGAACATCCCGAATGTGAAACTCGGCTCGGACAACTCAATTGGCAGCACATCGACCGAGACAGGGATTATCTTGTTTTTCTCGCGAAACTTGAGGCTTACCTCGCCCTTGTATCTGCCTGGTTCCGTGTCGGGAGGCGCAGTGATTTCAATCCAGAACTGGCGGGTTCCCGTTGCCCGGACGGCCACTTCAGTGGTGGGTTGGAGTGTATCGGGCACAATCGTGTAGGCGCCGTCGCCCTTCCGCTTGATGCGGTTTTGCACGAGGTTTAGTTCAGCCCCAAGCCCTGGCACACTGGTGCTGAGCTTTAGAGACCCGCCGTGCTCCGCCCTGAAACTGAACGCGGCGCCGGTGTCTTGGCCAGGGACACAGAAGAGTTCCAGGGCCGAGAGCAGCTCGGTTTTGCTGGGGACATAATTCGGGCCCGTCGGTGTTGTCCCTCCTGCGGAGAACACGAGGAACCCCTCTTTGCGGGCGCTTTCGGGGATGTCGGTGATGTGTCGTCCGCGCGGGGCGGAGCAGATGTAAACGTTTCCGGCGTCGAACTGCGCGTGCATCCGGCGGTCGAGTTCAGCACACCATTCGGCGGCTGCTTCCGCCTGGTCAGCGGGCCACACTACCAGCGCCGAGACGCGGCAGGCCCACGCTCTGTCCGCATCGAATCGAACGTCAAGCTTTCCGTCGCTGACCGTGATGTCAAACTCTTTGGGCTTGTAGCGGCCATTTTTGATGTACGTTTCGTACAGGTCGGTGGTTGGCCGCGGCTCGACGTCGGCGAACCGATAAAACCGCGCCGCGGCCGCTTCCTGCGTGAGGCGTTCTTCGTATACTTGCTTCCCCTCCATGTTTATCGTCCGCCACGAGAACCGCGCGAACTGGTCCGACCACCATCCATGATCCTCGTAGTAAACGCGCACGTGATACTTGCCGTCGGGCACCCGTAGCGAGAAGGTCTCCCCTCTGGCTTCGCGAAAATCCCCAAGCAGGGAGTTAGGGTGAATGTAGTCACGGACCGCTCCGGGCCAGCCGTCGCTCGACCAGCCGTAACCGCGTTTTGGTTCATATTCCTCGCGCGATGAAGTAATGAAGCCGTGGCGCGCAGCTTGGTTTTCAGGGCCGAAATCGAAGGGTAGAAGTCCCTCAACCGGCGGCATCGGCGCGTCCGGCTCGAAACGGATGTTGTCGATGTAAATGAACCCGCGCCCCGGACCGGACTGGAACGCCAGGTCTATCCGGTTGATTTTCGCCGGGTCGAGGTATGCGTCGTTGATCCTTCTGGCGTTCTTTTCGCCGCGGTAAAGTCTGGCGACGGTGATGCTGAGCGTGTTCCAGCCCGGCCGGAGGGCGTACCGGCGCACGTGCCGGTACCAGTAGCCCCTTAAAGATGTTTCGTCAAAAATCTCCGCCCGGACCTGCTGCACCGTACCGCACGCATTGAACAGGTCGATTTTGAGCAGGTCGTGCGGGCGGCTCAGGCCAAGCCGCTGCGTCCGGATGTTGACATATTCTGCGGCCTGTATTTTCAGCGAACAGCGCCCATGGGAGGAGATGTCGTCCGATATCATTGCCCCGTGCTGCGTGTCCACAAGGCGTTTATCCGACGAATGCTCGAAGTCCGTAATCACGATTGGGCCTTCCGCGGCGTTTCCCGCGTCACAGCACAGCACGCAAAGGAACAACCCGGCTACTGCGTGCAAGCCTGCGGTTTTCATCTTCGCCCCCTGTTGTTCCACTCGTTTCCCGTCATGGCGTCCATTCTGAGCAATGGCGGTGTGGTTTGCAAGAGAACAGGACAATACGAGCGCCGCCAACATTGACAATCTGAGTCCAGCAGCTAAGATCAACGACGTCACTTCGGAAGTGCGCTAATCCTGTGGATGGCGCAGCTGGCCCTGAGTTCTTCGGCACGTTGAGCGAGGAGGCGAGTCGTGAAAGCAAAAGAGGTCATGAACCATTTTCGAGAAGTTGGAAAATGGGTGGACTGGGACGCGACGTGCGACCAGTTTCTGCACGGCGATCCAGAATCGGATGTAACTGGCATTGCGACCGCCTGGATTCCAACAAATGCCGCCATACGACAAGCCGCAAAGAGAGGGCTCAACTTCTTCGTCACCCATGAACCGGCATTCTATCCAGGCTATGAAGACACCGAGACCGGCCGACACCTCGTCGCGGACAAAAAGCGCCTGCTCGATGAATGCGGCATGACGCTCGTTCGCTGCCACGATACGTGGGACAGAATGCCGGAGTTTGGCATCCCGGACGCATGGGCTTCGTTTCTGGGATTCGGCAGCGAAGAGAGACCTGTTGAGTCCTATTACAAGATATGCCTTCTCGACCCGGTCAGTGTTGCCGAAGCCGCACGGCTGGTACTCGAAAAAGTCCGCGCTCTTGGACAGGAGACCGTGCTCATCTTCGGGGACAAGACCAGGCAGGTGACGAGAATGGCGGTTGGCACCGGGGCCATCACGCATCTTCCGACCATGTACAAGTTGAAGCCGGACGTTATCCTGGCCACAGATGACGGCATGAATTTCTGGTCCGACGGCCTGTGGGCAACCGACCTCGACATCCCGCTGCTTATTGTGAATCACGCAACAGCCGAGAAGCCGGGAATGCAGGCGATGGCTACGTATCTGAAGAAAGTGTTCCCGGACACGGCGATTGAGTACATCGACGTTGCGTATCCGTACAGCTTCGTCGTCTGAAAGAAGAAAGTAAAAGGGAGATCGCCGAGCCGTCAATACAACGTGAAGTTCGGTCCGCAGCCGAGGGTGTCGGTCTTGCGTGCGTGGGCGTGGGTGAGCTCGAACATGTGAATGGCTGGAGCTTCTGGCTTGCCGTGGCCGGGGGTGCTGATGGCAATGCCGGCGGTGCCGGTGCCGGTCATGTCGCCGCGTTGGATGATGTTGCCGGAGTGAGGCAGGTCGAACCGCGCCAGCCACCGGCCGCGCTGGTCGAAGATGCCGCGGACGTGGGGTAGGACTATCTGGTCGTGTCCTCTTCCCAGCACGTCTATTAGTGCGTGGAACCGTGGCTCTTCGAGCATAATCTGGCCGAGCTGCCGGCCAGCTTCGTCGATTACCATCAACGGCAGTAATTCGGTCGGCTCCTGCGCCAGATCGACTACCAGCCGCGGGGCGGGGTCTTGTGGGTCGAGTCGGCCGACGTCGATAGATTCGTAGTGACGGCCGGTGAGCATCCACAACTTCTGGCCATCGCCATCGAGCATGACGAGGCCGCGATGCCCGCAGGCCGTGCAGGCCAGCCGCCATTCAGCCGGCGTGGTGCCGCGGCGAACAACGCGACAGCAGTCCAAATGGCCCAGCGGCTCATCGTAGGGCGGCGGCTCGAACGTCCAACGGATTTTGCCGTCGGGGTCGGCGAGGGCGTAGCCGACCATGATTTCCTCCCGACCGTCGCCGTCGATGTCCAGCGGGTAGGGCTGATGGGCGGTGCGATAGCCGCCTGGCATGCGAATCGTCCACAGCTCGTTGCCATCGTAGTCGATCGCCCAAATCTGGAAATACCGGTCCTTGAGCAGCAGTTGCCGCTTCTGGCCGGAGCCATCGAGGTCGGCAAATGTCAGGCAGTCGGTCGCTGTGTCGGGGATGCTCAGGCGGCGGCGTTCGGCGCCGGTGGCGCCGTCGAGTTCGACCAGCTGGCCGCGTGTGGCGAGGATGACCTCCGGACGGCCGTCGCCGTCCCAGTCGTGAATTTGGCAGGCCACGTCGTAGCCCAGTGGCCAGCCTCCGGCGGCCGGGTCGCCCCAGCGCCACAGGACGCTGCCGTCCAGCTTGTGTGCGGTGACGGACGTGACAAAGGGCGGCGTGTCGTCGTCGCAGAAATTGCGAGCGGTGACTATTTCGACGGCGCCGTCACCGTCGATGTCGCCGGTGACGAACCATTCCCCGTCTTCCTTGCGAGACAGCGGCACAGTGGCGATCGGCCTGATGGCGGCTACCTCGGTCGGCGGGTCGCCGGTATATGTCACGTTGAAGAAGTCGGCATCTTTCCCCATCTTGATATTTTCACATATGTCACCTACCTTCGCAACCATTTTATTCACCTACATATAATTAAAGAAAATATGATGTTTTGTCGATGTATATTATATTAGATCGAAAGAAAGCCCGTCACAGCTGGAGGCACGCCGGTTGCGTGCCGCCAAAGTTCTGGCCCGGGGCGAGAAGCCGTCGGCCGTAGCGCGTGTGGTGGGGGTTCGATGTGTGTGCCGCGTCGCGAATAGGGACGGAAGGCGACAGCCTAGCGTGCGCCGCTCCGGGGGAGAAGATACGTCCGGGACCCGGCGGCCCGCGAGAGACTAGAACAAACCCGTGTGAGGCATCAGAGGCGGCCAACGGCCTAGTCAGTAGCCGCGCGGAGCGCGGTGCGCTAAAATGAAAGGGATGTTATTGGAGATCTTGTCTCTGGGACTGTAGAGGTACTCTGCGGAGTATGAGCACAGCAGCTACTGTCCACACTTGCATCTATTCGAGGAGCAATTTTACCGAGGCCCGAGGTGAGCACATCATGCAGAACTTCCTGGGCGCTCGATGGACGTCGGGCAGGATTGTCTCCGACAAGGTACAAGATCAGTTTGGGAAGACGATTGATGTTGCGCTTGAACGGGGACTACAGCCCGTACGCAACCTGTTTGGGACGCGCGGGGGCCGCGGCAATTCCGGGCCCACACTGAAGAAAGTTTCCTTGGCGACCGGGGGAGCTATCGATCTTGAACCGGGCGCCAGACCCCGTCTTCGGGAGCCGCGGGTCAGTGTCAGGCACCTGCCGAAAGGGGAATCGGAGATCCGGATTGAGCTTGGCACGGCCGACCAACTTAAGTGGGCTCTGGCCTTGCTGCGTAAGAAGCTGCCTCACGTCACCATAGAGGCAGATTCCATCCGCCACTTGGCGCGAAGTGTCAACAGCCCCGTAGGAGGACCTGTCGAGCTCGTGGTATCTGTCGGTGGAAGTGAGTACTTCCGAGGGATGCTGAAGTCTTGCTTCAACCTCCTCGGCGTGAGTCATCCGGCCCTCGCGCTCGACTCCTGTTTTGACCCCGTTCGGGATTTCATCCTGAACGGACAGGGGGACATGGAGGGATTCGTCAGGTGGATCCTAGATCCCGAGCCCCTCCAGATCCCGCGGCTTGGCCCGACTGACCAGTTTATCGGCATCATCACACGTGGCCAATCGGTGGAAGGCGTGGTCCAGTTCTTCGGCGACATTGTGCACTCTTTCCGCCTGTCAAACTTATATTCCGGAAAGGCGCTGCATGTCGGGTATCTCGTTGATCCACATCGTGAGGCTAATCCAGCAGAAGACCGACACCCAGAATTCGCGGCGGACGCAGTTCCTCTCTTCGATGATCAATCCAGGAAGAGCACTCCTGAGGGATGGAAGGCGTTCGAGGCTAGATTGCGCCGGATAGCAGCAAAGTTTTTTGAACTGGCTCGTGACAAAGCCGTTGACGAGGTGTTCGCAGAAGTGCTCGACCAGCACAAAGGGGAGAAACTAACCAGGGAGATTGCAGCGCGCTTGGCACGGCGCTTAGCCGAGCGGTTGGGAAGCAACATTCCTTGAAACTCGATGTGGGGAGCCACTACTATACGTGGACTTTCGCACTTTTTCAGTTCTGCGATGACATCTCGTGCTGCAAAACGTCTTTCAAGAACCTCCTCTCTTTCGTTGTCAGATGAATTGTACCATCCACCCTTTTCTCCCTTTTGTCTGCCGGCGGAAGCGGCGGAATATCTGCCATGGAAGTCTTCCGCGGCGCGGAAGAGATTGTTTTCGCTGAAATCGCTTCGGGGACTCCTCCGCACCGCGTCGGCAGCATTTTGCAGCTCTGCGTCGCTGCTACACGCGCCCGGATCGTCTCGTCGCTGATGCTCCCCTTGTCGAGTTTGATCAAGGGCACTTTGAGCTACTTCGCAAACCGGTCAAATCCTCGCACTTGACGCCCAGAAATTTGCTACTAAAATGCTACTAGAGTTTGCACTGCATGCTGTGTGTGCCGTGCGTGCTATGCGATGGGACTCTGTACGCTTGAAGCGGATACGTGTAAGCGGGTGATGGCGAAGAACTTGCGAAAACCGGGCAAAACACACTCATAACTCGGAGGTCGCAGGTTCCAATCCTGCCCCCGCTACCAGCAAGTGAAAGGGCGGTAGCCATTTATGGTCGCGGCCTTTTTTGCTTGAAATCCCCCGAAAGATGGAGCTGTGCCCCATCCATGTGTTCCGGACGCTGGAGGGAGCACGTTCGGCCCAGATGCTCGCGAAGCTGTGTCGGAGGTCGTCGAGGTCCCTCACGCTGCTCCACCGCGACATCCGACACCGGTTTATCCTTTATCGGTGATTGGTTTCCGATCATTGTAGAGCGCTGTGGCCGACGTCACTGGGCGGACGGCCTGTGGCCCAGGGCGGTGCCCGGCACTTCCTGCTTTTGGGTTTGTGGTCCTGCAATTAGCATCGACAGGCTCTCTTTGCCGACCAGCTCGAAGTAGTGTATCTTTAATGGGTGCCAGCCCTTCTTCAACAGGATGATTCCGCTCTGCTCGATAGTGGCAGAGTGCATGTAATTGTTGTCAACCACGAGCTGATTCCCAATCCAAAGTTTGCTGCCGTCGTCCGATCGCGTGTAAAAGGTCCACCTTCCATCCCGCGGAATCCTGATGTAGCCCTTGAATGTCAGGCCGAACTTATCCTTTGACGGAGCGGCCCGAAGTCCCACCTTGCGCACGACCATTCTGCCCTCCGGCTCCAGCGATGCGAAATCAGGCAACTTGCCCCATCTGCCCTTGTAAACGGCACAGTTCAATCCGGGCTTTAGTTCGCCTTCCACGCCTTCGGGTTCCCTGAGGTCGCTTGTTGTTTGCGGTGTCACGAAAGTCTTATAAGTTTCTCCGTTTCGCTCGAACTTGACGCTTCTGGGGCGAGCGCAGTCGATATCGTACAGAGCACAGACGTAATGCATGCCGTCGTCTATCACCATGTCACCTAGCTGGCGTATGACGTCGCCGACTTTGATGCCTGCCTCTGCGGCGGGTGAGTCAGCTGTGACGCGCGTGACCTTTGCCGGCCCGTACATGTCCACGGTCAGGCCGAGTTTGTAGTCGTGATTGGTCTCGTCCGCAAGCACCTTGGCAAAGCCCATGCGCAGGCGGTCTATGTGGACCGACGCACCTGTATAGTTCTGGCCCCCAAAAAGCTTCAGTTGAACCATGCCAATCAGCTCGCCACGAGTATTGAACGTGGAACCGCCGGAGTCACCGGGGTTGACGTCAGTTTTGTCGAACAGCAGCCTGCCGCCTTCCTCATGCATGTATGTGACGACTCCGTGATGAATCGTGTGGGATTTCCCGCCCGGATTGCCTATCAACAGCACCTTCTGGCCGACACCCGTGTCAGTGTCCCGGCCGAGACGTGCGGCGCGGACGCCGTGAGGGCCGACCTCCATCTTGAGCAGTGCGGTGTCGTAGTCAGATGCGGTGGCCACGATGCGGAACCCCCGTTTTGTTTTGTCGAGTTTCTTGCCGTCGTGCATGAACATGATGTGCATATGACCGCCGGACGTAGCGTGATATGCCGCCAGGATATAGCCGTTCTCATGGATGAGGGTGCCGGCACCACGTTCAACGTGAAATCCCTGGGACTGGCCACCTTTATAAACAAGCAGGTCAACGGCGAGTGGCGCACAGAACCTCTCGAGCCGGGCCCCGGGCATTGGAGATTGTCTTGGGGGGGGCTTGCGGACCGGTGCACAGCGGCGCGGGCTGGCGGCTATAGCGTGACCAGTGAGGACGGAGAGCGCGAGCGCAGAGGCAACGATCAAATGTTTCATTCGTGGGTACATTCTGTCTCCTTGTTTCTTTCAATTCGCAATTCGGCTCTTTTCATGTTGCTGACTGCGGCCATGTCGCTGCGAATTATCAGGTTACCAGCTCTTTACTCAACGTCACAACGTGGTTCATTTCCTCTTTGATGATGTGGTCGATCTTGTCCTTGCCAAGCCGCTCAGGAACCACCTCTCGCATGCCGACGTAGAACGTGATAGAGTCTTCTTCGAGCTCGATCGCTATCCGCAAAATCTCCTCGAGGCTTTCCTTGCCGGTAAGTTTTTCACAGGGGTCCGCCTTTGCGCGGAAGACACGTGCGTCCGCGAGGGCCCGCAGATATAGCACAGCCTGGTTGTCCGGATCGTAAACCGGCTCGGTTCGCTCCTGGTCTGAAAGCTCCTCCATCATGGCGGTGAAAGTGGCCAGGTGATCGTCCTCCATTGCAGCGAGGTCGAGCAGCTTTCGTTTGTTGTCGCTGTCGCCGGCTGCATCCGCCGCCTTGCGGTAGAACTTGGCTCCGTTACGCTCGATCTGGGACGCTATCTCAAAGATCTCGCCTGCACTGAAGTTCAAACCCATTGTTTACCTCCTTTTCGCTTCTTATCGCAGGACCTTATCTGCCTGCGGCAGGCCCATGTCCGTTGCCTCAGGCCCTCCACAGCCCGTGCAGGCTGCAGTATTCCCGCGCGACAACGGCCTCGGTTTGGCCGCAGAATTCGGCTTCGGGAGCATCGCCGGGCTTGAGGTATTTGCGGCACACCTTGTCGCCCTTTATCACTTGCACCCACTCGATGTAGTGTTCTTCCGTCATCGGGTGGGGAACACTGCCGACCTTTACCTTGACGCCGGCGTCAGTCTTCTCAATTACCGGGACATGTTTCTCGGCCGCGGCACCAACGGTGTTCTCCTCATAGAGTTTCATCGGCTGGCCACAGCAGACGAGCTCTCCGGCCCCACTGTGCTGCATCTCCACGATGTTGCCACACACCTCACACTTGTAAATCTGAAGAGTTTCCGTCATCTTACATGCTCCTCTCTCGGGTAATGAGTTCGCATCACTACCGAAACGCAGTCCATCACCACTCGGACAGCAGCTTCAGCGCCGCCGCCATTAAGGGCACGGCTACCAATTCTCGCCCAGCAGCTCGAAATATGCCTGCGGATGTTGGCAGGCGGGGCAGCTCTTAAGCGCTTCGGTGCCTTCGTGCAGATACCCGCAATTGCGGCACCGCCATACGACTCGTTCGCCCTTCTTGAACACCGTTCCCGCCTTGATGTTGGCCAGCAGACCGAGGTAGCGTTTCTCGTGTTGTTTTTCTGCCACCGCGATGTGTTCGAACATATCTGCGATTTGCTCAAAGCCTTCCTCACGCGCCACCCTGGCAAAACCCGGATACATCTCCGACCATTCGTGGTTCTCGCCGGCCGCGGCCGCCCTCAGGTTCTCAGGCGTTGTTGCTATCACACCGGCCGGGAAAGCGGCTTGGATCTGCACCTCGCCGCCTTCCAGAAGTTTGAACTCGCGCTTGGCATGTTCTTTTTCCTGGTCGGCAGTCTCTGTGAAGATGTCGGCGATCTGGATGTAACCGTCCTTTCTTGCCTGGCTGGCGAAGTAGGTGTAGCGGTTCCTGGCCTGCGACTCCCCGGCGAACGCGGTCAGAAGATTACGCTCAGTCTGTGAGCCCTTCAATTCCATCTTCTTACTCCTTTCTATAAGAGACCAACCTGCTGCTGCACTTTCTTTATCGCGGCGGCTGATGACCGCAATGCCTCCTGTCTGACCTTGTCCCTTCTGCCAGTTTCTCGCTGGCATAGCAATTATCCTGATTCATCCGCGACTCCAGGATCCGCGGTCCTCAAAAGCGCGGACGGAGCCATTTCGCCCATGACGTTCCAGAACTCTTCGACGAAGCTGAGAAGCAAGCCGGGCATTTATGTTCCCTCCGATGCCAGGCAGCGCCCCAGAAAAGCGCCCAGGTCGGTGTCATGTCTGATGCCGAGCCGGGTCAAGGCGAAGTCATAGCGCACAGGGTCTTCGGGGGCGAATTGCCTGAAGGCAACCGTCACTTCCTCGGCCGTCCGAATGTCTGCTTGTTTGCGCCGGGTGAGCCTGAGCGCACGACTCATCCTCAGCATGTGTGTATCGAGCGGGACGATGAGCTTTGAGGCCGGCACGTGATCCCATCCTCCCGGATCGACCGCATCGCGCCTCACCATCCAGCGGAGGAACAAGTTGGGCCTTTTGCACGCGCTCCCGTCCGCCGGAGAAGGCAGGGGAAAGATCTTGCTGGGCCCAGTTCCTTTGGCTAGCTCTCGCACGAAAACCGCCAGTGCCGGGAGCACCGTATCGTGCGTGTCACTCAGCCCGGCTTTGAAGGATGCACTCAGCGAGCCATAGTGGTGGATGACACGCTTGGCGCCAATCAGCAGGCTCGCAAGTGCTTCCCCGCTCGTGAACCGGTGCCTGAACTCGGCGAATGCGCTTCTGATTGTGTCTGGCGAGGACCGTTCAAGGAATATCGCCGGGGCCGGCATCTGCTCCAGAACGCGCCCGACACTTTTCAATATCTGTGCGACGCGCCCATAGGCAAGGAACGACGCCATCAGCGCCACTATCTCCCGGTCACGGACGTCTTCATAACCGTAGAGGAACTCGAGCGGGTCGGGGTGCACCATCTCCCTGCGGTTGTACGTGGCGTGCAGTTCCTCGAGCACGTCCCTGCTAATTGCCGGCGATGTGTAAGCGTTGATTCTGTCGCCTCCACGGTATGCTCAACCAGCGATACTCTCGAGGACCTCTTCTTATTCGCCTTGCCGCAGCGAGAATCGGAGCGTGTGTCCCGGGTCCACCACGCGGAACGCGAACCCCCAGCCCCCCCTGAGCTCCATGACCTTCAGCACCACCACATTCCAGCCCTTTTTGAGTTTGGATGAGAACATATCCTCATCCGGCTTCAGTGAGCGTAGGACGTGTTTGCGCCAGACCTCCGCACCATTAATGGTCACGACCACACCGTCGTCACTTCCGGCAAGGAAGTCATAGGTGCCGGCTTCTGGCGCGTATATGTAGCTTACGGCGCAGGCAAGCGCGAGGTCGTCGTGGTAGAGTTTATCCAAATCGATTTGCCCATATTGCCCCTCCGAGCGCACGGTTTGCCACGCGACTTTCTTGCCGCCTTTTCCGTTATAGGTGGCTGTCAGGTCAATTTCGCCTGCGGCAGCTACCGGCACCTTATATTCTGCGGTTGCATCCAGATAGTCCTGCACAGTCTCCACGTCCTCAAGTTCCTCAAAACTTGAGAACGCCGTAGCAAAGGGGCCTGCGACATTCCATTCCGGTATTGGCCGGGCGATCCCTGGATTTATCGGCGGAACGACGGCACCCCAGCCGTAGAGCCTGCAGTCATCCCGAACGAGCTCGATGTCGGCGTGCGGCAGGGGAAACATCCGACCGGCCAACTGAACGGGGACCTCGAACCACTCGTGCCCTCGGGCAGGAATCGTCTTTGTTAAGTCGGCAACGGACCACGAGCTACCGTCAGTGTGCCAGTGTAGCTCGGCCTTGGCCGGGCTATCCGTGGGATTGAGAACGCGCATTTTCAACGAAAAGCTCCCGCCTTCCGGAACATACTCAAGCGGCTGAATCTCCAAGCCGTTGTTTAGTGCAGCGATTTTCTCCGGCGTCACGTAATCCACAGGGACCTCACCTTTGGGTGTGATAACCCTTATCGGCGTGTCCGCTCCGGCCACGTCCACGGTCAGGAAATGGAAGAACCCGCCTCCTAATCTGTTCGGGCTCTCCAGTTCCGCCCCAGCACCGCCCGTGACAACGTATCGGACATCGTCCCTTGTTGGGTGCAGGCAGTAGACGTGTTCGTGCCCGGCAAAGACCGTATCGACCCCGTGCTTCGCAAGCAGAGGATGTACGTCGCGATTCCACTGATTTTCGGATGGTCCTTTCCCCCAATTAGCTTTCCAGAGCGGCTTGTGCATGAACACGAAAATGCGCCTGGTGCCAGCTGCATGTTTGAGGTCGTTCTTCAGCCATGCAAGCTGCTTGCCGGTAATTTTGTTCATTTCACCCACGATTTCTGTGTCGAGCGCGATGAAGTGACATCCCTTGTGCTCCCAGGAGAAGTATAGCCGGCCGAAGCGTTTCCTGAATATGTCCTGGCTCTGCTTGTTCCAGACATCATGATTCCCAACGACCGAGATGAACGGTATCTTGAACTTCTCGCAGGCTTTGTCGTAAGCATCCCACTCCTTGTTGATGAGCACAACGTCATTCACATAGCCGAGGATCAGGTCGCCCACGACAATTGCGAAGTCTGCGCCGCTCTGATTCGCGCGGGCGATGTTGTCCGAAAAGTACTCGTTCTGGGGCACAGGGTCCTCACTCTGCCCCCAGGGCCGGTTGTCGCCCATCACTACAAATCGGTAATCTCCTGCGCCTTCCGGCTCCAAACAGCCAATGGCAGGCTGAAGCCTGTCAACAGATGTAGATGCGCAGCCGACGGACACGAGACAGACCAGCAGACAACCCAGCAGATTCCGCATGTTCCAACCCTCCATTTGTACGGCATCAATGACACCACATACCATCCAAACTCGTGCCCTGTATAGCGCCTTTGGAAGTCGAGGTCAAGTTCAGCTTCCTGACTTTTCCCTTGCCTTCCATGGGCCTCGAACGCAGTCAATACACCATTATCCCTTCTTGGAATGTGCGTGGCACGTAACACCAGGGCGGTAATTTTTTGGGGGACTCCTCCGTGTATAGGAATACTTCTGTGAGCAAAGGCGGCCCTGTGCTATCATACACGTCGCCACCGGATGATACCCGGCGGCGGGTCGGCCGCCACACGCGGTGGAGATGTGCGCAGCATATTCTCTCGCCATCAGGCCCAGATAGGTGAAAGACTAAGCGGAGGACGGGACCTTGCAGATTCGGATGAATATCTCGCCGGACGCGATAGACGCTATTCCGTCCTGGCAGCCGCCCGAAGGGTATGCTCTTCGAAAAATCCAACAGAACGACGAAGAACGTCTGGCAGAATTATTGGCAGGTGCGACCGCAGAATGGGCTCAAAATCCTTTTGACCTGCCACACATGCAGGAGTATCTCGACTGCCCTGAAAGGCGACACGGTTCATACGTGGTTGAACATGGCGGCGAATTGGTCGCCTCGTGCTTTGCTACGCAGCGGGCGGAGTTCTGCCCAGCATGGGGAGTGCTGGATTATGTCTGTGTCAGGCCTGGTCACCGTGGCAAAGACTTGGGCTTCGGAGTGTGCGTATCTGTCCTCCGCTATTTCAGGTCACGTGGCTACAAGGCCGTCTCCCTCCTTACTTTAGATGTGACCGCAGACAACCGCCGTCTGGCGGCCATCAAAACGTATCTGAAACTCGGTTTCCTGCCGGAGCAGACCGAAGAGAACGCCGCCGTGTGTGAAGACATTTACCGGGAGTTGGGCTGGCCTTTGCCTGTCGTGTGGTGGGGTGGAGTGGCGGCGTTTCAGTGTAGCTGTAAGTAGGTGCTCTAATTCACCTGACCGAACGTTGCTCGGTTCTGCTGTAGTTAGCTCCGTTTCCTCCTGAGCGTTAGCAGGGCGAGGCCGTGGTCTTACCTCCTCCGTCTGCAGATGAGTGGGATGAGACCGAGGCCAAGCAGCGCCCCAGAGGATCCGCCGCTGCCCCCGCAGGCGTTCTCCCATCTGTGTTTATCTGTGTCCATCCGTGGTCCTACCTCCTCCGTCTGCGAATGAGCGGGATGAGACCAAAGCCAAGCAGCGCCAGCGTCGCCGGTTCGGGGACCGGCTCGCGAATCGTGTAGATGTCGACAACACTGCTGGGTGTTGGAGGGGTTGGCTCCCATTCAGCATCGCCAACACCCCCAGCAAAGAAGACCATGCCGCCGTTCGACGCCGCAGACAGACAATACCTGCCCACCGAAAGGGCTAGAGTGGACCATTGCTCAGCACATACATCGTAGACATCTACAATATCGGTCGGATCGTCGTACTTGTTGGGCGACCCGCCGCCGAAGAATGCTAAATCGCCCCAAGCCGCCGCCGCCAAGGCTTCGCGACCAAGTGAAAGATGGCTGACTGACCAGTCGCCATTGGTAGGATCATAGATGTCTACTACGTCAGAACGCGTCTGACCGTAGTAATTACCCACGAAGCCTCCACCGAACAACGCCTTCCCTCCGGCGGACGTTGCCGCAACCCAGTCCCGAGCCTCTGAGAGGCCAGCTGTAGTCCACGTACCGCCTGCATTGTCATATACATCGACCGTCTTTCTTATCGGGAATCCACCGGCGAAGAACGCCTCGTCCCCAACGGATGTAGCGCCTGGCGTGGACCTGGCCGTTGACAGGGATTCAACGGACCACTGACCGGTCGCCGAATCGAAAATGTCAACAACAGCGGACTTAGTCCCCGCAATATCGCCGCCGGCGAAAAGCACCTTATTGCCAACGGTTGTGCCTGTGAACTCCCATCGAGCCTGGGACAGTTCCTCCGTCGTCCATTCGCCGGTGGCGGCGTCGTAAATATCCACCCTGCTGCTATATACTGGACCGTCGATTATCTCAGCCCCGCCAGCGAAGAAAGCTTTGGTCCCTACAGCCGCTGCGGCAAGGTGTCCTCTTGCCTGCGACAGGGAGGCGGTGCTCCACAGGCCTGTGTGAATATCGTAGATGTCCACGGTCGCGCTGCCCTGACCGTCTGCGACGAAACCGCCCGCAAAAAGCACCTTGTCCCCGACTGCCACAGATGCCAAGTTGTACCGGGCCTCGGATAGGTCAGCGGTCGTGTGCACGATGCCCTCAGCGTTAGAAATTGCCGATGCCAGGAAAAGAAACAGGACCGATGTAACCACACTTTTCAATTTGCTGCTCATGTCCATCTCCCTTCTGATTTGTTTTTCGACCTCGAAACTAAGTTGGTAACGACCGTCCAGCGAGTAGGCGGCCACTTTGCCTGCCAGAGATCTGGTCCCATTTTTCATGCTCCTCGTCTCCTCGGCATGAAAAGTGATAAGACCAGAAAAACCGGCCTCGTCCTGCGAGGGACGCGCTTTGTGCCGTGCTCGCACGGCAATCCACCACACGGCGTCTTTCGTCCCTTGTTGGCGCCGGACCATCCGGCGCCACAACATTGATTGTTTCTCGCCGGCATCACCTCCTTTCGTTCGTAGTTCTCCACGACGTTTCACCGGGAGCGCGTGACTATTCGTTACCTCCTCCGTCTGCGGATGAGTGGAATAAGACCAAGGCCAATCAGCCCCAGCGTCGCTGGTTCGGGGATGGGGGCTGAACCCTCAGTGACTTCCAAGTCGTCGAAATACGCGGAACCCTCTTGTACCGATAACTCAAAGTGATCAAAAGATAGTTCTTTTTCGAGATCCTCGATCGTTACGTGGACCTCCCCGAAGTCGTCTCCATCTACCCAGTAACGTAGCGACAGATCGGTGCCTTCCCGGTAATAGTGAACTTTTACGTCATACCATCTGTCAGTCTCATAGGTCCCAAGGATAGTTGCGCCAGTTGCTCTTACTGCACCATCCCCCCTGAACTGGATCAGACGACGCGATGGATTCGTACGCCCGTACCAGTAGGTCCCATGTCTCATGACTATCCCTCCCCTATCAGGGTGACACCCTGTCAGTGTCTCGGAGCCGTTGTATATGCGGGTCTCAACAGTGAACTCGGCCGTGAAACTTATAGGGTGGTAGGCTAGTGCCGCCCAGCAGCCCCCCATCGACCCAAAGAGCCGCAACGTCTTGTTTCCTGAATCCAACGGATCCTGAGCCACGTAATTGTTACCGGAATCATTAGCGTTGGCGTCGGGAACCCAACTTGAAGGCCAAGTTCCGAGGTCGTAAGCCTCGAAATCCTCAGCCAGCATCACCTCCGCGGTCACCTGGCTACCAAGCCCGAGCCCAATTGCCGCGGTCATCAGAACAAGCAGATATTTACGTGCATAATACTTCATCGGATATCTCCTTCTTACAGAACTGTGCGTCACTAACACGAAGAACTCTAGCTTCCTGGCCGGCGCCGGAAGGTCCGACGCCGCTGCGTCAGATTTGCTCCATTTGCACCACCTCCTCGTATAAAAATGGGTGTATGTGAGAATAGCGAGAATAAATGCGCGAACTCCCTGTGGTGCGAGTGTCACAACGCTCCCTTTTTTCATATTCCGTACGATCCGCCCTCTGTGAAAACCTTTCCTACAATACCCTCCGAACCGTGGCTGAGTACACCATCCCGATGCGAAAATGGGGCAATGCACAACCGCCCCTCTACCCTTATACGTGCTACAAATGCTGTAGCATTGCTACAAGCGCTGTAGCATTTTGCTAATGTTTCAAAATAATACGCTTTTCGAGCGCCGGCCTCCTTTTTGCCCTGGGTGATAACCACTGATAAACCCGGTGCTTACGTTGTTGCACAGCCGGCAGGGCAGCGCCACGCGCCGCTCAAAACTTTTTGGTTTTTTCTGAAAATAGCAGCGGAGGGGCGTATATGCTACAAACGTTGTAGCGCTTTGTGCGCTTCAGGAAAAGTTACATTCACACACGTTCATAAGACACGGGAGAGCCAAGTCTTATGGTGCTCAGGCATCGGGGCGTTGCGGGTTGAGTCGCTATAGGTATGTGGCGGGATTTGCTGAAGATGTTGGCAGGGAGTTCATCCTGAACCCGCCAAAGGCCCGCCTCTGGCGGGAAGGGAAGCGTCAGCCAGCCAGACCGCGCCCGGCCTCGCACGCCTTCAGGTTCAGCTCGACGAAGTTGTCGGGGAAGCTCTGCTGAATGACCGACAGCCACCCGTCGTAGGCCAGGTCGAGGTGTTTCGAGAGGAAGCCGAGCAATACCACGTTGCAGGCGCGGGTGTTCCCGAGTTCTTTCGCGATGCCCGTGCCGTTCACGCGGTGGACCCGGCCGTATTCCCGCAGTCGGGCGTCGATGTCCTTCGGATATTCAGATTTCCCAGTGACCACGGTCGTCGGCAGCATGCGAAACTCGTTCACGACCAGCATACCGTCCGGGTGCAGGATGTGCGCGTAGCGCAGTGCTTCCAGCTCTTCCAGGGCGATAATGAAGTCGGCCTCCCCGTCCATGATGACGGGAGAATGCACCTTTTCGCCCCAGCGGACGTGGCTGGTGACGCTGCCGCCGCGCTGTGACAGGCCGTGGATTTCGGATTTCTTCACGTCGTGCCCCGCCTCGAACGCCACTTGGGCGAGAATGTTCGAGAGCCGGATAATGCCCTGCCCGCCGACGCCCACGGCGAGCACGTTGGTGACCGTGTTATCGCTCACGTGGCTTTCTCCTTCTGCACAATCGCCCCCGTCGGGCAGACCTGCGCGCAGACGCCGCATCCGTCGCAGAAATCCTCCATAATCACGGCCTTCCCGTCCTCGACTGTAATCGCCGGGCAGCCCAGCGTGAAGCATTTTCCACAGGCCCGGCATTGCTCATTCACCATGTAGGGCTGGCCTGTTTTCTTCCGCTCAACAATCACGCACTTTTGATTGACGATAATGACGGAGGGCTCCGGCCGCTCGAGCTCGGCGAGCAGCTGCTCCTCCATCCCTTTCAGGTCGTTAGCGTCCACCTCGTAGACATGCTGGACGCCGAGCGCGTGGCAGACCTCCGCTATGCGGAGGATTGGCGCCTCATCCCGCGTGGCCGAGCGGCCCGTCGTCGGGTTCGGCTGGTGCCCCGTCATCGCGGTGATGCGGTTATCCAGGATGATTGTGACGCTGTGGCCGCCGTTGTGGACCAGGTTGGCGAGGCTCGCCATCCCGGAGTGGAAGAAGGTGGAGTCGCCGATCACCGCCACCGAGTGCTTTGCATCGTTCCGGACCTTGTCCATTCCGTGGTTCATCCCGATGGAGGCGCCCATGCAGATGAGGGTGTCCATCGCATCGTAAGGGGGGAGGGCGGCGAGGCCGTAACAGCCGATGTCGCCGTTGACGATGAGCTTGTGCTTGCGCCGCAGGTAGAAGATGCCGCGGAGGCCGCATCCGGGCCAGAACTGTGGCGGGCGCTTGGGCACGTCCGCCGCCGCGGCCTTCTGCTGCGCCCCCT
>JAUWIN010000010.1 GCA_030605345.1 Candidatus Brocadiia bacterium | reverse complement strand
TCGATGGCAGAATCGCTCAAGCCGTAACCGACGCTCGCTGGGAAAAGCGTCGCTGGCTGAGGCGAATCAACCCATTCCAGCGGACCGACAGCGCACGCACGGTCTGCCTCCAGGCAAAACTCAACTACTACAACCCTCGGCAAAATCTGCTCACAAGATGGTTCATGGTAGAATACTCCACCTGGTTCCACCTTTATCTTCCCGGGCTGCACGCGCTGCGGGCGCCCATACCGCTGGGAGGGACCTCCAACCACTTCCGCACCAACGTGCTGCGTGAAATCGGCGGGTGGGACCCGTTCAACGTCGCCGAAGACTGCGACCTGGGCATACGTATCCACAAACTCGGCTACCGGACGGAAGTGCTCGATACAACCACCTGGGAAGAGGCCAACTCGAATCTGGGCAACTGGCTGCGCCAGCGGTCCCGATGGGTCAAAGGATACACTCAGACCCACCTCACCCACATGCGCCATCCGTTCCGCACACTCCTGGGGCTGCGGCCATGGGGCATGTTTAACTTCCTCAACGCCGTTGGCGGGCTGTCCATAATGCTCCTGCTAAACCCTATCTTCTGGGCGAGTTCGCTTCTCTACGTCGGCCTTTTCGCCGCCGACCTGCATCAGCACGAATACTCGCTCGAGAAGGCCCTCGGCGTTAACCAGGCAATCAGCGACGCCACCGACCGCGTCCGGCTCGACCGAACCGTGCGCATCCCTCACCCTGACCGCTGGGCGTGGCCCATGATTTGCGGCTCCATGCCCGACACCATAGACCGGGATGCCCGGTGGACGCAAAAACTCTGGATAACAATCAAGGAGGACTGGCGCTGCACCTGGTCGGAAGCTTGGAACGGGCATTCCGGCTTTCACTTCTGGAACAGAGTCTCCGTCATCTTTTTCGCCTTCACTGTGACGCTGGCGGTTGGCAACTTTCTGTTCGTATTCATCCACGTGGTCGCGTGCCTGCGGGCCGGCATCCCGCGCATGATCCCATACGCCCTCATAATTCCCTTATACTGGGTCCTCATCAGCCTGGGGGCGTGGAAAGGATTCCTCCAGTTGTTCCGCAGACCGTTCTACTGGGAAAAAACACGCCACGGGCTTGACGTGGAAACGGCGCACCAGATATGACCATTCGACGACCGTTCTCGGCAGTTGTGGCAACCGCGGCGCTGACATTCGCCATCACCGCGCCTGCGGCAGTTCGCGCCGGGCAGCCCCACGCAGCGGCATGGTGGAACAAGGCGTGGAAGTATCGCAAAATCGTCCGCGTAAACTTCCCCCGTCGGGGCAATGATCTCTCAATTGACTTTTTCAAGCCCTCGACGCTCCTGGGCAGGAGATTCCTGACGGGCAAAGCGGTAATCACGCTCGAAAGCAAAAACTCTCCGTCCACCGAAGGCATTGTGGTCACCGACTCGGAAGGAAAAGTTCTCCCCTGTCGCGCCTACGCCGGAGCGTTGAGGCACCGCGCCACGGTGATGTTCAGAGCCGAACCGAAGACGGCAGATTACTACATCTACTACGCCAATCCGAAGGCCAAACCAGCAGGGCACAACTGGCGCAGGGACGCCTTTCCGCTCATGATGGTGACGGTCGCAGTCGCCAGCCCGGAAGACATCGAAACCCCGGCCCGGGCCGCCAGAGCGGTGCTTCAGGCCGAACAGCAAGTCGGCAAGACCAAAACTCACACCGTGCAATTTTCCGGAAACCCCTTCAGGCTGAAAGCCGGGGCACATTACATCACACTCTACTCCGGCCTGCTCTATGCCCCGGAAGCTGGCACATACCAGTTCGCACTGGACGTTGGCGGCACCGCACACCTCCTGATCGACGGTTCGCTGCTGCTGACCGTC
Organism: Candidatus Brocadiia bacterium; assembly: GCA_030605345.1. Taxonomy (GTDB): domain Bacteria; phylum Planctomycetota; class PUPC01; order PUPC01; family PUPC01; genus JAUWIN01. The sequence continues at coordinate 40,952 of JAUWIN010000010.1, read as the reverse complement.
CGCGGCGGACCACGGCCCGCGGGGGCGTGGGGGAAAAAGGTGTCGGCAGCACTCGACCGCGGCCTACACACCTGCACGATACTACACGGCGAGACGACCACCACGCAAGGCATACGCGTCGCCTGGCGCCAGCCGGGCGACCGGCAATTTTCGCTGGTCACAGGAGATGCGTTCGCGCGGGGCAGCTACGCCCCGGCGGAAGTAATTGGCTTCGGAAAGCTGAGCAAGGCGGTCAACCCATTTTTCACCTTCGAACGCTCCGACGCCGCCTTCAAGGTCGGCGGCGGCAAGGCCATGGCGGCCCTCAAGCTCCAGAACCTTACCCCTGGCGACCGGTGGAGATGCAAGTGGAACGTCGGCAACCAATCCTTCACCGGGTGCTCGCCGATGTGCTTCCTCGAGGCGGACAAGAAGTACAAGGTGCTCCTCGAAGTTTCAAAGGACGGGGAGTCGTTTGGCACCTACGAGCGCACGGTGAACCTCGCCGTGCTCCCACACGTGGGAGTCGAAGCCGCGCTCGAACTTGTCCGCTGTCCTAACGTGGTGTACGACACCGAGGAAGCAAGACTCACGTTCAAGATATCCAACTCGTCGGAATGCGCTGTTCCCGTCCGCTTCGAGCGGGCCGCCCCGAAAGATAAAGCCGCCTCTAAAGACATCGAGGTCCCGCCCGGCGGCGAGCGGTCTCTCGACATCGACTTGGTGTCCCCGCCGCCAGAAGATTCCTCCGGCCTGGTCAGGTACCGATTATGGCTCGCCGGCTCACTGCTGGAAGAGGAGACCGTGCATCTGGTCCGGCCCGGCCCCCATCTCGCCCGCCTGAAACCGAAGCTCGGACACCTCGTCGACCACAAGGGCCGCCGGGTGATAATCGCCACCAGACTGGAGGACGAAAACGAGTACAGACGCTGGGCGGTGCTGAAATGGCTGGCGCGGCTCTTCGCCAAAAGCCCGAAAAAGATCCTCATCTTCGGCGACCCGATGGTCAACATAAGCGGTCGGGACGGCTCTGGGGGATACGTCAAGAGGCTCAAAACACAACTCGGCGCGGCCGGCGTCACCGTCACCTTCGTGCAGAGCAACCAGGACGCGGTAATTCCCTGTATCGCCGACATTCCCACATTCGCCTCGGCCCTGGCAGAACATTCGCCAGACCTCGTGGTCGTCTCGCCCGGCAGCCGCGACGCCCTCAAGGGCGTGGCGCGGCGGCAATTGGCGCGGGCGCTCGACGTTTTCATCGATCTTGCCCGCTCGCAGGAACACCCCGCCGAAGTGGTGCTGGTTTCACCCCCGCCGCTCGTCAGCAACCCCCGGAGGTCTGCGGCACTCGCCACGGCCGTCGAGACCGTCGCCCGGCAGCATCACGTCCGCTTCGTGGGCTTGCACTCGCTTATCACCTCGCAGGACAACTGGAAAAACCTGTACAAACAAGGGGCGAACGACGAAGTCTATTACCTCTATCCGAACCCAAGCACGCACGAAAAACTTGCGGAGGCGATTCTGGACGCCGTAGAATAGAATCCGGAGGAGTCTGTGACCAAGTACAAGGGTTCATACGAGTTGTTTGACTTTTCCGCCATCAGCACCTATCCCATCGCCGAGCGCCGGAACAAAGTCACCCTGAACGTCCTGCCCGACCTCGCCAACTTACCGGTGGAAGAAACGTGGCTGCGCAACGAGGCGGTGGTCGCAGTTGCGGAGGCAATCGAGTGGGCGCGGGCCAATCGCTACCCGGTCATCTGGTTCGTCGGCGCCCATCCGGTCAAGCTCGGCCTCTCGCCCATCGTCATTGCCCTGATGCGGCGCGGCCTCCTGACCCACGTTGCCGGAACCTGTGCCACGGCCATACACGATTTCGAACTGGCGCTGATAGGCGAGACCAGCGAGGACGTGCCCGGGGCGCTGCCGCAGGGCAAGTTCGGCATGGCCCGTGAGACCGGAGAATACATCAACGCCGCACTGGCTGAGGGATTTCGCCGCGGGCTGGGTTTCGGCGAGTCGCTCGGCCGGCTCATCCTTGGCGAGCCGATGCCCCAAGAAGTTCGGTTCAAGCATCCCGAGGTGAGCATCCTGGCCGCAAGCGTCCGGCTCGGCGTTCCCGTCACCATTCACGCCGGCATCGGCACCGACAGCACTGCCCAGCATGCCGGCTTTGACGGCGCCGCGAAGGGGGGCACCAGTGGCTTTGATTTCGCGGTGTACGTGGCCAGCGTTGCGAAACTGAGCGACGGTGGGGTGGTGCTCAACGTCGGCTCGGCCGTCACCGGGCCGGAGGTGCTGCTGAAAGCCGTCTCCATGGCCGCCAACGTCGGCAAGCCCCCGCGTGGGGTCGTTACCGCAAACTTCGACCTGCGGCCCGTCGTGCCCGATGACGAGGACGACGAAGACAAACCGACCTATTACTTCCGCGCCAACAAAAACGTGGCTACCAGAATCCCCGCGGCCTTCGGCGGAAAAGGCTACCACGTCTGTGGCAACTTCAAGCAGACCCTCCCCGCGCTGTACAGGAATCTGGTCAAAATCTGACGGGCGGAGCCTTCGAGCGTTCTTCCCCCGAAAGCCTATACAAAAAGTCCTCTCTGCGCGGATTGGGGGATTTCGAGGCCGAGGTGCTCGTACGACCGCCTGGTAGCACAGCGGCCTTTACTGGTGCGGTTGAGCAGCCCGATGCGCAGCAGGTACGGTTCCACCACGTCCTCCAGTGTGCCGCGGTCTTCATTCAGCGTTGCAGCCAGCGTCTCGATGCCGACCGGTCCGCCGTCATAGAAATCGGCGATGGCGCGCAGGAACCGTCGGTCGAGCTCGTCCAGCCCGGCTTTGTCAACGCCCAGCATGTCGAGAGCTTTGGTGGCGACGTCCAGCGTGACCCGCCCGTCGCCCTTGACCTGTGCGAAATCGCGAACGCGCTTGAGGTAGTTGTTGGTGATGCGCGGCGTCCCGCGCGAGCGCCGGGCGATCTCTGCTGCCGCTGCGTCGTCGATGGGCACCTCGAGCAGTTTGGCCGAACGTAATACAATGGCGTTGAGGTGTTCAGGCTTGTAAAACTCGACGTGGTGGAAGATGGAGAACCGCTCGCGCAGCGGTTTGGATAGCAACCCTGCCTTTGTTGTTGCGCCGATGAGGGTAAATCCCTTCAGCGGCACCTCAATGGTTTTTGCGAAGGCGCCGCGGTCCACCACGAACTGTACCTTGCGCTCTTCCATTGCGGGATAGATGAACTCCTCGACCGCCACGGGCATCCGGTGTATCTCGTCGATGAGCAGCACGTCCCTGTTTCCAAGGCTCGTCAATATCCCCATCAGGTCGCCCGTCTTGGTCAGCGCCGGCCCTGAAGACTGCACCAGTTTGGCGCCCATCTCATTTGCTATAGCGTGCGCTATGGTGGTCTTGCCAAGGCCAGGGGGGCCGTCGAGGAGGGCGTGTTCGAGTGGCTCATCCCGTTCCATCGCCGCCGTGAGCGCGATACGAAGCGGCTCGAGTTGGTGCGACAGCCCAATCATTTCGTCAAGTGTGCGCGGGCGCCGCGTCAGGTTGAACCGCTCGTCCTCGTCGGACAACGGCCTTGGGTCAACAATTCGCTGTCGCATTTGTATCTCCCGTTTCGAGATTCCTGGTAAAACTCCAACGGTTCTGGAGCCAGAAACTCGGTTTTTAGTTCCCTGACAGCAGCTTAAAAATCTGGCTTATCAATTCCTGTGACGATTCGAATTTCGTGCCGGAGGCCATGGCTTTGCTGATCATCCGTTCAGCCTCCACGGGCGAGTACTGGAGCTGACCGACCAGAACCTGCATGGTCTCAGACCGGACGTCCGGTTCAACTTCCTCGGATGGTCCCGCTTCGAGCGGTTCGCCCTCGCGCATCAGGGCGAACTTTTGACATTTGCCGCGCAGCTCCGCCACCATCTTTTCGGCGCTGCGACGCCCGATTTCCGGGAGTTCGGACAGCGCCGCGCGGTCGCCCTCCTCGATTGCCATGGCGAACCGCCTGGTAGGGATAGTAAGCGACTTCAGCGCTTTTCTTGGCCCGAAGCCCTTGACACTGATGAGGAGGCGGAAGAACTCGCGGTCCATCCCGTCCACAAAGCCGAGAAGCCTCGGTATCATCGACGCACCGGCGGAACTGCCTTCTATGTATTCCAGCGTGTGAAACGTCATCTCGGTCCCGGTTGCTCCGCGCCGTCGGAGCTTCTGCGCCAGGCCGCTGGGGACGAGCACCTCGTAGCCCAGTCCGCCCACATCCAGTGTAACCGCGCCTTCCCGGATCTCAGAAACGATGCCCGTTACCTTCGATATCACTTGCCTCTCCTGCCCGCGACGGCGGGCCTCTCGGCCGCATTCAAGTGGCAAAGCGCCACAGCCAACGCATCCGCCACATCGTCAGGCTCAGGCGGGTTCTTCAAACCAAGCACCGCCTCGACCATCCGTTGGACCTGGCCCTTCGAGGCGTGTCCGTTACCCGTGAGCGACCGTTTGACCATGGTGGCCGAATAACTTGCAACCGGGATGCCGTAGTTCGCGGCGGCCAGCATAACAGCCCCTCTCGCGTGCGCCATCAGTATCGCAGTCCGTGGGTGCGCGTAGTGTGAATACAACTTCTCAACGGCTGCGACCTCAGGCCCGGTTTCCTCAAGCAACGCCAGAATGTCCTTATATATCTTTTGGATACGGTCTGGCAGCGGGTCGCGCTGTCTGGTTGAAACAATGCCCATCTCGCCCAGCGACAAGGCACCGCCGCCGACAGCCACAACGCCGTAGCCGGTTGTTTTGAGGCCGGGATCGATGCCGACGACCCGCAAGCAACATCCCTCCACACGTCGTTGAAGGAAGCAATAACCGAAAACATTTTAGCAGGGCGCGCCGGGCAGTCAAAGTTTTTCGCGTGCGTGGAGGGCCGTGCCTAAATCCCCAGCATCACCTTGTGCCTGCGTGGCAGTGTCTGGTCGCCGGAGGTGACGAGCTTTGTGTTGCCCTCGGCGCGCGCCGCGGCCCGAAGGATAAAGTTCCTGGCGGTGTACTGCTTTTCCTTCTTCACCTTCGCCTGATCGAGCAGGAGGTAGCCAATGTAGGCGTCGGCCGCCAGCTCCACAATCCGCCGTGCGTGCAGATTGGTGTATTCTCGCTCGTTTTTCTTCTTCACGTACGCGGTGCACTTGTGCAGCCGGTCAAGCATCCGTTCCAGTTTTCCTGCGAGCGTGCCCAGGGGCTTTTCGTAGTCACGTCCCTTGAACTGGGCGAACTGCCCGTCGAGGTCGCCAGCGAGCACAGCCCCGACCGCGCCGACGACTTGGAGCTGTGTGGTGCCTTCGTAAATGGAGGTAATCCGGGCGTCGCGGAAATGTCGCTCCACGGGATAGTCGCGCATATATCCGGAGCCGCCGTGTACCTGAATGGCGTCGGACGTGACTTGGTTGGCCATTTCGCAGGCGAAGAGTTTTGACATCGGGGTGAGAACGCCCGCGAGTTTGGCCCGGTCTCGGTGCTCGGCGCGGAGCCCACTGTATTCCGGGGCACTGCGGTCGAGAGTTTCCACCTTCCTGCCGAGCAGATGCTCGAGGTCTGTGATTACGCTCGCGTGGCACACGAGCGCCCTCGCCGCTTCGATGTTTGTCTGCATGCCAGTCAGCATCTCATAGACTGCCGGGAACTCGATGATGGCGCTGCCGAACTGTTCGCGCTCCCTGGCGAATTCGAGCGCGGCGCGATAAGCGGCCTCGGCAATGCCGAGCGCCTGGGCCGCGATGGCGACCCGCGCTCCGTTCATCAGCGACATCACATAAGTCGTCAGGCCGCGCCTCCGCTTGCCGATGAGGCGGGCTGGTGCGTTGGTGAATTGTATCTCGCAGGTGGGCGCGCCGTGGATGCCAAGCTTCTCTTCGATGCGGCGGACGCGGACGCCTTCGCCTTTCTCCACAAGGAAGAGCGAGAGGCCGCGGCCGTCTGTGGTGCCGTGCTCCGAGCGCGCCAAGACGAGCAATACGTCTCCGCAGCCGTTGGTGATGAACCGCTTGACGCCATTGATTCGCCAGACGCCTGCGTCGTCGCCCTCGGCGGGCGGGGTGGCGCTGGTCGCCACGGCCTGTAAGTCGCTGCCGGCGTCGGGCTCAGTCAGGACCATCGCGCCGGTAACCTCGCCAGCGGCGAATTTCGGGAGGTACTCCATCTTGCTTTCTTCGTCGGCGAAGTCGTTGATGGTCTCGGCAATGTTCTGGAGGCCGAATATGGTCATCAGGCCGGCGTCGGCGCGGCTGACCATTTCGATGGCCATGCCGTAGGTAACGGTGGGCATGTTCAACCCGCCGTATTTCCTGGGAAGGGTGAAGCCCATCAGGTCGGCCGCTGCCAGTCGTTCGATTGCCTCGGCGGTACCTTTCGGATATTTGACCTCGCCGTCCTTGAACTGGGCTTCTTCGATATCGACGTCCTCGGCGCGCGGCTCAATGAAATTGGCCGAGATGTCGCCCACGAGCCTGAGCACGCGGCGATAACTGTCGAGCGCGTCCTCGAGGTCCACGGGGGCGTAATCGTATTCGCCAGATTCGGCGAAGCCGTCTTCGCGAAGTGCGACGACATCTGCGAGGTCGAGCCACCTCAAGCTGAACTTCAAGTCTTCGTTCTGGTCAAAAAAATTGGGCATTCAGTTCCTCATTCTTTCGACTTATACGCCTTGATCAACTTTGGGACGACCTGGTTGAGGTCGCCTACGATTCCGTAGTGTGCGATACTGAAAACGGGGGCATCGGGGTCGTTGTTGATTGCCACGATGGTGCCGGAGCCCTGCATGCCGGCGCGGTGCTGGACCTGCCCGGATATGCCACAAGCGACGTAGAGCTTGGGCCGGACGGTGGTGCCCGTTTGGCCGACTTGGTGGTCGTGTTCGATGAAGCCGGCGTCCACTGCGGCGCGCGAGGCGCCGACCACGCCGCCGATTGCGTCGGCCAACTGGCGAATCAACTTGAAGTTTTCGGCGCTGCCCACGCCAGCCCCGCCGGAAACGACAATTTGCGCCCCTTTCAGGTTGACCTTTTTCGCCGCCTTGACACGGTCAACCACCGTCACAATCATTTCGTCCTGTGTGAGGGCTGGTTCGACTTCGACGACCTCGCCGGTCCGCGAGTCGTCCGGCTCGCCCACGGGGAAGACACCCTCGCGGACGGTCGCCATTTGCGGGCGATGTTCGGGCGAGACGATGGTGGCGATGATGTTGCCGCCGAACGCCGGCCTGATTTGATAGAGGATGTTTCTGTATTTTTCGCTGGTTTTCGGGTCGGTATAGTCGCCGATCCTGAGGTCGGTGCAATCGGCGGTAAGGCCGCAGCGCAATATCGAGGCCACCCGCGGTGCCAGGTCGCGGCCGAGCATCGTCGCACCGAACAGCACGATCTCGGGCTTCTGCTCCCTCGCCAGGTCGGCGATGCACTTTGCGTACGGGAGGGTAGTATAGTCAGCGAGCCGCTCATCCTGGATCAAATATACCTTTTTTGCGCCGTGAGCAATGAGCACCTTCTCCAGGCCGGCGGTGTGGTGTCCGGCCACCACCGCGCACGGTTCTCCGCCGACATCCTTTGCCAAGGTTTGGGCGTGGTTCAGGAGCTCGAGGCCCACGTCGGCCAGTTCTCCGGAGTCCTGTTCCGCAACCACCCAGACTAAGTGCTGTTCGTTGCTCTGCATCCTGTCTCCGTCTGTTGAAGTACGTAAAACAAATTCGGCCGCCATTCATTCCTCATTGGTCGCTCGTCATCCAGGCGAAGTCGCTAGCCAAGGATGTGGTCTTTGGTCAGTTCGTGAACCAGTTGCTGGAGGCCTTCATCGGAGGGTGCGACGCTCTTCTGGTTCGCCTGCTTGAGCAGGGCGCTTTCCACCTTCATCACCCGGGTTGGGGAGCCGACGTATCCGCATCGCTCCATGTCCGCTCCGATGGAGGCGCCGTCCCATTCTGCAATCAGCAGCCCGGCCTGGGCCAGTTGGCGCTGCATGTCGTTCAGTTTGCGTTCGGCATCTTCCGCGGGAAGGTCCTTGCGGGTGGCGAGTTCGCGAGCCAGTTCGGACGGGGCCTTCGCCTTTTTGTACTTCATCAGCAGTTTAGCCCGGGGCGGACGCGGCTCGTTGGCCTCGGAGGTCACGGTCATCAGGACGGGCAGGCACGCTTCCACCGTCTCGACTCCGCCCTGGATGAGTCGCCTGGCTTGGACCCTGCCATTGCCCAAGCTGAGCACTTCCGTGACATAAGTAATTTGTCCGATGCCCAGCCGGCCGGCGAGTTGGGGGCCGATCTGTGCGGTATCGCCGTCAATCGCCTGCCTGCCGCAGAGAACGACGTCGGCCCCGCCAGCACGCTCGATGGCCTTGGCGAGGGTGTACGACGTCGCCAAGGTATCTGCGACGGCAAAGCCCCGGTCGGTGAGGAGGACGACGCCGTCGGCCCCGCGCTGCAGCGAATCGCGGAGGATGTCGGCGGCGCGTGGCGGGCCCATGGTGATAACGGTTACTTCGCCGCCGTACCTGTCACGCAGCGACAGCCCGAGCTCCAGCGCGTTGTGGTCGTCGGGGTTAAAAATGGCGGGCAGAGCGGCACGGTTGATTGTCCCGTCCGCCTTCATCGCCTCGCCGGTGATGTCAGCTGTGTCTGGAACCTGCTTGGCGCAGACGAAAATGTTGTAGGGCACGACAGCCTCGCATCAGTTTCCGCAACACGTTGGCCACGTTCAGCGCAATGCAAAAGTTTAGCAAACCGGCCTTTTGCCGTCAACGTTTACTATGCCCAAAGCAGCATCAGCACGGCGGTCAGGAAGACCAGCGCGCAGGGCGGGAGCAGGGCCTTGTAGATGCCTCGCCACTCAGCATCAAAGTGTTCACGCGCCAGCACCAGGCACAGGTGGACGGGCGATATAAGCACGCCGAGGAACCCCATCGCAAATGCGAACGCCGCCAGCGGATAGTTGAGCTCCCCGCCCGGCAGCCTTAGCATCCCCTCAAGTATGGGGTAACAGCTGGCGACAAAACCGAAGGTATAACCGAGGAGGACTCCAACAACAAACACCACGCTGCCGATGACCACGTATTCTGGGAGGCCCGTTAACCGCAGAAAGATGGCAATCGGCTCAATCATCCCCGAGGACTCTATCACGCCTTTCAGCACACAGACACTCACTACCAGCGCGGTCATTTGTAGGGTAACACCCTGCCGGAGAATCTGCCAACCCTCGCGCCGCCTGATGTGGTTGGCCTTGAACAACACGTAGATAACACAGAACAACGCGGCGAGCATGGACGTTTCCGTGGCCAAGCGAATAAAATCCTTGTCACCCCACCACGAACCAAACGGCAAAATGTGGGCGGCCTGCGGAAAGTTTTTGGCGACCATAGCCAGCATCTGGGGGATGGCAGCTGCCAGTATTACAGCCAGCACCGGCGCAATCGCCTTTACCACAGGCATCACCGATCGCGCCCCCGCGTCCTCGCCTACCCTCCGCTGGTGGCGTGGCACGCGCCGCAGCAGAAACACCACTCCACCCACGATAGCGGCGATACACAGCGGAGACTGCACCAGCATCAACCCGGTCACCGGCACGGCAAATATCGCAGAAGCCGCCAGCAGGCCCGGATACAGCGGGTCCACGTATTCCCACACGTGCCGCATCCAGTGGTTGATTGCGGTCTTGTCCTCGCGCGTCAGGTCGAGGTCTCGGGCGACCTCGCCCACCATCGGCGCCGAGACCATCGCTCCCCCCGGCATCGGGAGCAGGCCGATCAATGACGCAAGCGACCCCATCGCCCACCGGCGGTCACGAAGCAGCGCAAGAAGCGAATCCGCCAGGGCACGCAGCTTCTCCACGTGCTTCATTGCAGCACCAAATACAGTGATGGTGAGAACAAGGCACAGCAGACGCAAGGATTCCGGCAGGGTCGCCGCGCGGACCATCTCGACCAGAAGATTCCACGTTCCGCTCAGGGCCCATTCCAGCCCGGACCCAGTTGCCTCCGAAAACCCGACACCCAGCGCAAACCCCAGCATCACTCCCGCCATCAAAAGCACATACCCGATCGCCACGCCCCGCCGCATCAACAACACCATCACGGCGAAGACCGACGCAACCTTCACCAATGCCCACATCCCCGCCTGTGGGCCATACTGAGCTGCATCCTGAACCACTGCCAGCATCTTCGCACTCGCACAAAGACAGATGGCAAATTTTAGCAAAGTCCCCGTGTTATTCAATCGCAAAACACCCCGGCTCAGGTCCACTGGTGGACGGAAGCGGCGCCCGCAATTGACAGCCTTAGACAGCACTGATAGACTTCTGTTTTGCTTGTGGCATGAAAACCTAACCAGGAGGTTCACAGTGGCGAAGAAACGCAGCAAACACGTGTATTTTTTCGGCGGAGGGATGACCGAGGGCAGGGCGGATATGAAACCCCTCCTCGGCGGCAAGGGGGCGAACCTGGCCGAAATGGGTAACATCGGCGTACCTGTCCCGCCGGGCTTCACCATCACCACGGAGGCGTGCGACTATTACTCGAAGCACGATAAAAACTACCCGCCCGGCGCAATGGACCAGGTCAAAAAGGCCCTCGCTAAACTCGAAAGACTAATGGGCAAAAAACTCGGCGACAGCAACGACCCGCTGTTGGTCTCTGTCCGTTCGGGCGCCGCAGTCTCGATGCCGGGCATGATGGACACTGTCCTCAACCTGGGACTGAACGATGAATCCGTCCTCGGCTTCATCCACAAAACCGGCAACGAACGCACCGGATGGGATAGCTACCGCCGCTTCATCAACATGTTCGGCGATGTGGTGATGGGCCCCGGCACCGGCCTGAAGCACGAGCACTTCGAGGAAGAACTCGGCGAAATGAAGAAGAAATACAAGGCCAAGGTAGACACCGACCTCAGCGCCGAGCAGCTCAAGGAACTGTGCGTGATATACAAGAAAGTTTACAAGGAACACGTCGGGAAGAAGTTCCCAGAAGACCCGATGGAACAATTGAGGCACTCAATCGACGCCGTCTTCGGCTCGTGGGACACCCCCCGCGCAGTCAAATATCGCCAACTCAACAAGATCACGGGCCTGCTGGGCACGGCGGTCAATGTCCAGGTGATGGTCTTCGGCAACATGGGCGAGATCTCGGGGACAGGCGTCGGCTTCACCCGTAATCCTGCCACAGGCGCGAGGGAGCCGATGGGCGAATACCTGGTCAACGCCCAGGGCGAGGACGTGGTCGCCGGCATCCGCACCCCGTCGCACATCGAGGATATGCCGAAGGAACGAAACCCCGTCTGGAGAAATGTCCACAAGCAGCTGCTTGGCATCATGAAAAAACTGGAGAAACACTACAAGGACATGCAGGACGTCGAGTTCACGATCCAAGAGGGTGAGTTGTTCATGCTGCAAACGCGGACGGGCAAGCGGACAGGGCTTGCGGCCACCACCGTGGCGTGCGACATGGTGGACGAAGGCCTCATCAGGCCCGCGGAGGCGATATCGCGCATCGAAGGCGACCACCTGAACCAGTTGCTGTTTCCCATCTTCGACCCGAAGGAGGAAAGCGCCGCCAAGAAGAAAGGGCTCGACAAGGCCTATGGTCTCCCTGCCGGGCCGGGCGCCGCCGCAGGCAAGGTGGTCTTCAGCGCGGACGACGCCGAGGCCGCAGCCAACCGAGACGAAGGCGCTCGCGTCATCCTGGTTCGGCGCGACACCAGCCCGGAGGACGTCGGCGGGATGTGGGCCGCACAGGGCATCCTGACCAGCACCGGCGGTATGACCAGCCACGCGGCGGTAGTGGCGCGCGGCTGGGGCAAGTGCTGTGTTGCCGGAGCTGGCGACCTGAACATCGACTACAAAAGAAAGCAAATCGCCATCGGCTCGATAGTCATCAAGGAAGGTCAGTATATTTCGCTCAACGGCGCGACCGGCGCTGTTTACTGCGAAGACAAGAAAGGCGTGGACATCCCCACCACGGCCTCACCGGTGGTCGCCGCGGTGGTGCACGGCGCCGCGTGGGCAAAGAAGCATGCGATCTTCAAAATCTATCATCGCATCAGCGACTGGGCGGATCAGTTCAGAAAAATCGGCGTGCGGACTAACGCCGACACACCCAAGGATGCCGCCGCCGCACGCGCCTTCGGCGCAGAGGGCATCGGCCTGACACGCACCGAGCACATGTTCTTCGAGGGCGACCGCATCCTGGCCGTCCGTCAATTCATCCTCGCGGAAAACACTGATGAGCGCCGGAAGGCCATCAATAAACTCCTGCCTTATCAACGGAAGGACTTCGAGGGCATCTTCAAGGCGATGGACGGCCTGCCGGTCACCATTCGGCTGCTTGACCCGCCGCTTCACGAGTTCGTGCCACACGACGCCGCCGGCCAGAAAGAGATGGCAAGGGTACTGGGCGTCTCGCAGAAGAAGGTGGCGGACCGGGTGAAAGCGCTGCACGAGTTCAACCCGATGCGCGGGCACAGAGGTTGTCGGCTGTCGATTACGTATCCAGAACTTTGCGTAATGCAGACTCGGGCCATCATCGAAGCAGCGTGTAACGTGGCAAAGAAAGGCATCAGGGTGCTGCCGGAGATTATGGTACCGCTCGCCGGGACCAAGGCAGAGTTCGACTACCTGGAGCAGATTATCCGCCAGACAGCCGACAACACCATCAAGCAGAAGAACAGCCGGGCCAGAAAGAAAAAGGTCAAGGTCAAATACACCGTCGGCACGATGATTGAGATCCCGCGCGCCTGCACAGTAGCCGATAAGATCGCCGAGAAGGCGGAATTCTTCAGCTTCGGTACCAACGACCTCACCCAGATGGGCTACGGCTACAGCCGCGACGACGCCGGGGTGTTCCTCCCCGATTACATCGACAAGAAAATCCTGCCGGGCGACCCGTTCGAGACACTCGACCAGGAGGGCATCGGCCAACTGGTCGAAATGGGCATCAGCAAGGGCCGCACGACGCGGCCGGACCTGAAGGTAGGGATTTGCGGAGAGCACGGCGGCGAGCCCAGCAGCGTCAAGTTCTGCCATCGTGCCGGGATGAATTACGTCAGTTGCTCGCCCTATCGCGTGCCGATTGCGCGCCTCGCCGCCGCTCAGGCGGTCATTGACGAAAGCAAGAACTAACGGAGCGTTTGAGGGGAAAGGCCGTTTCCCCGCCCTTGTTTTCTATTTCTTCGTTGCCAATTTGGAAGCGAGGACAACGGCAGAAACCAAGCTGGTGTGGTCCGCCTTGCCCTGCCAGGCGATGTCGAACGCGGTGCCGTGGTCCACGCTGGTCCGCACAATGGGGATGCCGAGGGTGATGTTCACACCTTCCCTGAAACTGAGGGTCTTGAACGGGATGAGCCCTTGGTCGTGATACATGCAGACATGCGCGTCGAAGGTTTCGAGTGTGCGCTTGGTGAATGCGGTATCAGGCGGGAGCGGGCCATCAACCTGAAATCCCTCGGAGCGCGCTTCGGCGATGGCGGGTGCGATGATTCTCTGCTCTTCATCGCCGAACGCGCCCCCCTCGCCCGCGTGGCAGTTGAGCCCTAGGACGGCAACACGAGGCGCCCGACCCCGGAGCCGCTTCATGGCCTGGTAGGTGAGTTTGATTACGTGCACGATGCGTTCCCGGCTGAGCGCCCCTGGGACGTTCTTCAGTGCGGTGTGCGTTGTGACCAGCGACACAGCCACCCACGGGCTGTAGAGCATCATCACCGCCGGGTGTGATCGGGTTCTGTCGATGGACGGTCGCGTGAGGCGTTCGAGGATTTCGGTGTGGCCCGGGAAGTCAATACCCGCCTGGTGCAGGGCCTCCTTGCATATCGGCGCGGTCGTCATTGCGTCGAAGTAACCGGCCATCATGCAGTCGACGACGAAGGTAATGTAGCCGTATGCTGCGTGGCCGCAGGTGGGACTCACCCGGCCGGGGGTAATGTGGTCTAGCGCGGTGACGTGCATGTCAACGACGGTCGGGCCGGCGGGGTTGAACCCTTCGCCCACGTCATCAGGGTGGGCCTTGTCCGCCGCAAATGGGACACCGATGCGGCGGGCGATCGTGCCGAGTACGTCGGAGTTTCCTACCACAACCGGCGTACACACACGGAGGACGTTGGGGTCGTTCAAGGCCCTCAGGCAGACTTCGGGGCCTACCCCGGCAGGGTCTCCCATGGTGATCGCAATACACGGGCGGTTCATTCTTGCTCCCCTTTCTCTAGGGACTCCATAATACGGTGCTCGCCTTTAAACCACCTGCCCAGGTCGACGAATTTGCATCGCCTGCTGCAAAAGGGGAAGTTTTTGTCGGCGGCGATGTCGCAAGTTTCGACCTTTGCCTTACAGACGGGGCAGGCGGTGCGGTAAATGCGCGTTTTATTCTTCATTTTGTTTGGGCGGTTTCTTTCCCGTTTTGTCCGTATTTGCGCCGGCGGATTCTTCGGCGCTTTTGGTGTTCTCTGACCTTTTCCGCTTGTAGTCGGTTTCGTAGAATCCACTGCCCCTGAAGATTACTCCGGCGCCTGCGCCAATCAGCCTGCGGAGTCTTCCGCCGCAAACCGGGCACTTGCGCAAGGGTTTCGCGGTGATGTGCTGGAACTTTTCGAACGCGTGCGAGCAGGCGGTGCATTCATATTCGTAGGTTGGCATCGTAGCTCCTTATTCCTCAGTTTCCTTTTCCGGCTGTTTCTCCTCGTTTTCAGCGGGCGGCGCCGCGGCCACCTTGACCTGGGCGGGACGGATTACGAAGTCCCCTATAACGAACCCGCGACCGAGCTCTTCGGTGACCGTCCCTGGTGCGACCTCGTCCGTAATTTCGGTTGCGACCGCGTGGTGGACTTCGGGATCGAAACGCTCGCCGACAGACTTAATGGGCTCGACCCCGCTGTCGGAGAATATCTGGAGCATCTGCGATTCGATGAGGTCGAACCCTTCAATCAGCGCGGTGGCGTCGTGCGAGTTCTCAGCAGACTTGAGGGAGTGGGACATGTTGTCGACCAATGGCAGGAGTTTTTTTACAAACGCGGCAATGACCAGCTTGCTCGTGCCGTGGCGCTCTTTCTGGAACCGCTTGTGCGCGTTGGCCAGGTCCGCGACGGCGCGGCGATACTTGTCTTCGAGTTCCGCAAGTTTCTGTTCCTGCTCGGTTTTTTCGGCCTCCAGTGCTTGCTCGTTATCTTGGGCGTGTTGTGGCTGTTTCGCTTCCTGTTTTTGCTGTGCTTCGTTCACTTCGTCCTGGTGTTTTTCGGCGCCATTAGTTTCCGGCTGCTGGTTGGTATTGTCATCATCCATTTTCACTCTGACCCCAGTTATTCTACAAACTTGCCCTTAAGCCGGTCGAAGAATCCTTTTTTATGGGGGTTCACGTCTGTGCTCTCGAGTTGTGTCAGTTTGCGGAACAGTCCTTCCTGGTCCGAGGAGAGTTTTTTAGGGGTGCGAACGATAATTTTGACCAGGACGTCGCCCTTCCCGGCGCCGCGGAGCCTTTTGATGCCTTGGCCGCGCAGGTCATATACCTGTCCTGACTGGGTGCCCGGCTCGATTTTGAGCGCTGCGGTCTTTCTGTTGAGGAGCGGGATCTGGATTCTGGCGCCGAGAGCCGCCTGGCTGAACGAGATGGCGCGCTGCATCACCAGATCGGCCCCGTGACGCTCGAAGATGGGGTGTGGTTTGACCCGGATGTGGAGGTACAGGTCGCCGCGTGGTGCGCCGGGGTCACCCGGTTCGCCTTCTCCTTCCAGCCTGAGAGACTGGCCGTCTTCGACGCCTGCGGGGATGGTCACGTCAACCGTGCCGCTCCAGGTCTTTCGCCCGGTCCCGTTGCACTTGGTGCAGGCGTTCTCGATAGTCGTGCCCTTGCCCCGGCAGCGTGGACAGGTGGTGCGCATGGTAAAGAAGCCCCTTGCCTGCTGAACTTCGCCCCGGCCACGGCACATGGGGCACTGGACTGGCGCCGATCCTGGCTCGGCGCCGCTGCCGTGGCAGGCTGGGCAGGTCTCGTGTCGCGAGATTTCAACGGACTTTTTGCATCCAAAAGCAGCTTCTTCAAACTCGAGGGTAAGGCCGCGTTCGAGCGAGACGCCGCGCCGCGGCCCGCGTCTTTCGCGTGTGGCCCGGCCAAACAAGCCCTCGAACAGGTCGCCGCCGAAGCCCCCTCCGCCGAAGCCGAATTCCCGGAGTATATCGTCGAAACTTGCCCCCTGATAAGAGTGCATGGTGGTGCCGCGGAGACCTTCGTCGCCGAACCGGTCGTAGCGCTGGCGCTTTTCGGGGTCGGAGAGGACTTCGTATGCTTCGGCGACCTGCTTGAACTTCTTCTCGGCTTGCTGTTTATTGTCGGGGTTCTTGTCCGGGTGGTATTTGGCGGCGAGTTTGCGGAACGCCTGCTTTATCTCACCGTCCGAAGCGGTCTTCGGTATGCCAAGGACATCGTAATAATCGCGTTTGGCCATAAATCACAAACTCGCCCTGGCCATGTGCGCCGAACAGCGGGCACACTCTTGGTCGTCATTTGCGATATTTCCAGCGGCGAGTAAAATCCTGGATTTTGTCGATCCACTCGGCCTCAGTGTCAGTGGGCCGGTACTTGATGCTGATGCCGGAAAGTTCCGTCGCCGCCGCCGCCACGGCCTTGCGAATGTCTTTGTCCTTTTCGGGGAAAGCGAGAATGAGGTAGTCCACCGCCTTAGTGCCGCTAACTTCTCGAATCCTCTCAACCGCTCTGAGCCTGACGGCTTTCGTCTGCCACTTCTGGAGCATCATATTGACGCGGAGCGTGAGCTCCGGGCTGTCCGGAATGTGAAACGTTCGACGCCCGAGCGTCTTGTCCCACCAACTCTCGAGTTTGTTTATTATGGGCTTGCGCTTCTCGGCGGTGCGGGCAATATGCCACTGGGGGTCGGCAGCCAGGTCGTAATACACTAGGCCCTTGATGGCTTCGGCCGAGGCATGGCATTCGTTGATGTCTTCGCTGCGAAGTTTGTTGATGAGTTCCCGCACAACACCGGGCGAAAAACCCAGCTTGCCGAGGGCACCGATGGCGTGCAGCCTGACCGCCTTTTTATCGTCGGCCAAGAGGGCCACCAGGACGTTGGCGCTCTTGGAATCACCGATCTGCCCCAGCGCGTCCGCCGTAATCAGGCGGACCGTCTCCTCATCATCCTTGGCCAGTTTGTAGAGTTCGGAAAGTGCCTGGCGGGATTTCATCACGCCGAGGGTCTTTGCCGCCAGGTACCGGACTGCGGGGTTATCATCACTCAAGAGGGTAACCATGACGGCCCGCGCCGGAGGCAAGTTGCCGGGTCCCATCAGGCTGAGAGCGGTGAGAGCAACGATCTTGACCGAGTCGTCCTGGGTGCGGTTGATCAGTTCGAGCAGGGGCTGAACAGCCTTTCCCCCGGCGTTGGTCAATTCTTCGCGGGCCTTCACTCGCAAGCGGGACCAGGCTTCGTGCCTCTTTTTCTCCCAGTCTCGCACGCCGATGCCGCCAAGCGGCCCTGTCGGCCGTTCGGCAGGTGGTTTCGGCGTTTCAATGGCCCAGATGAGCTCATCAACGTCGGCGCTCTGGCCGCAAGGCGCAAATCCCACGACGAGAAGCACCGTAAGCAATGCTAAACTGATCTTTGGCGTCATGCCCGCTCCCTTTCGGTCGGCGTTCGGCGCCCTTGCCTTGTCCATCCCTTCCGCTGGTCAGGAGACGCTTTCTGCTACTGGTTCTTCTTTCCCTTTGATCTCGGCGACCATAGTGTTGGTTGTCAGGAGCAGTCCGGCAACGCTGGCTGCGTTGGCCAGGGCCGTCTTGACCACCTTCGCCGGGTCGATGACGCCTGCCTTGACCAGGTCAACATACTCGCCGGTGAGGGCGTTGAGCCCGACATTTTTGCCTTTTTCCTCGACCTCAGCGACGACCACATCGCCGTCGAGCCCGGAGTTAGCGGCAATTTGTCGCAGGGGCGCCGTGAGGGCGCGGGCGACGATGTCCGCACCGAGCTTCTCCTCGCCGCGGAGATTGTCCCTGGCCGCTTCGACGGCGCGAACGGAGCGGAGACACCCCAGGCCTCCACCCGGGACGACGCCTTCCTCCACCGCGGCCTTTGTGGCGTGCATCGCGTCATCGACCAGCGCTTTCTGCTCTTTCATCTCGGTTTCTGTGGCGGCGCCGACGTTGATCACTGCCACGCCACCAGTCAACTTGGCGAGCCGCTCCTCGAGCTTCTCACGGTCGTAGTCCGAGGTGGTGGTTTCAATGTGCTGGCGGATCAGGTCACAGCGAGCCCGGATGGCGGACTTCTTCCCGGCGCCCTTCACCACCGTGGTGTGGTCCTTGGTGACGGTGACTTTCTCGGCGGTTCCCAACTGGTCGAGCGTCACGGAGTCGAGCTTGATGCCCAGGTCCTCAGAGATGACGGAGCCGTTGGTCACGATGGCGAGGTCCTCGAGCATGGCCTTCCTCCGGTCGCCGAAGCCGGGGGCCTTGACGGCGCAGGATTTGCAGACGCCGCGGAGTTTGTTAACCACGAGTCCTGCAAGCGCTTCGCCCTCGAGGTCTTCCGCAATTATGAGCAGCGACTTGCCCGCGTTCACCACCTTTTCCAGCAGCGGGACGAACTCGCGGAGGTTGCTGATCTTCTTCTCGTGCAGCAGGATGAGGGGTTCTTCGAGGACGGCTTCGAGTGTCTCGACGTTGGTGATGAAGTAGGGCGATACGTAGCCCTTGTCGAAGCGCATTCCTTCCACCACATCCAGCGTGGTTTCCATGGTCTTGCCTTCCTCGACCGTGACCACGCCGTCCTTGCCCACCTTCTCCATGGCGTCGGCGATGAGGCCGCCGATGAATGGGTCGTTGTTGGCGGAGACGGCGCCCACCTGTACGGTGCGCTCCCTGTCCTTGACCGGGGTTGCGGCGTCGGTGACGGCCGTTTGGGCGGCCTCGACGGCCTTGTCAATGCCGCGCTTCAGGGCCATGGGGTCAGCGCCAGCGGTAACCATCTTCAAGCCTTCCTTGAAAATGGCCTCGGCGAGGACGGTTGCCGTGGTGGTGCCGTCGCCGGCATCGTCGCTGGTCTTGTTCGCCGCCTCCTGCAGGAGCTTGGCGCCCATGCTCTCGAAAGGGCCTTCGAGTTCGATGTCTTTGGCCACGGTGACGCCGTCCTTCGTGACCTTGGGGGAGCCCCAACTCTTGTCCAAAATGACGTTGCCGCCGGTAGGACCCAGCGTGACCTTGACTGCTCTGGCGAGCTTCTCCACACCGGTCAGGATCTGGCGGCGGGCCTCGTCGTCATACATCAATTGTTTCGCGTTGGCCATTTAGAGGTGCCTCCTTCTTATTCCAGGATTGCGAGTATGTCGTTTTCTTTGATAATTCGACAGTCCTTTTCGCCCACCTCGACCTCGTCGCCGCCGTATTTGGAAAACAACACAATGTCGCCCTTCTTCATCTCGGGTTTGGCGCGCTTACCTGATTCGAGCGGCCGGCCCGGCCCGACAGCGATTACCTTGCCCTTCTGGGGCTTCTCCTTGGCGGTGTCCGGCAGGACGATTCCGCCTGCGGTCTTCGACTCCGCCTCCAACACCTCGATCAACACCCTGTCATCGAGCGGTTT
Organism: Candidatus Brocadiia bacterium; assembly: GCA_030605345.1. GTDB lineage: Bacteria > Planctomycetota > PUPC01 > PUPC01 > PUPC01 > JAUWIN01. Next base: position 21,379 of record JAUWIN010000010.1, on the reverse strand, counting down.
TACTGTCATGTTTCGCTATCCTCCTGTTTCCCAGATATTTCGAACACCGAAAGTTATTCAGCGCTTACATCATGCCACCCATGCCGCCCATGCCGCCCATGCCACCCATGCCACCGCCGGGCATGCCGCCACCCATGCCGCCCATGCCGCCGGCGCCGGGAGCGGGTTCTTCCTCTTCCTCCTTGGGTTTCTCGGTAATCAGGCAGTCGCTGAGGACGAGGACGGTCGCCACGCTGACGGCGTTCTGCAGTGCCGATCGGACGACCTTGGCTGGGTCCACTATTCCCTCTTCGACCAGGTCGCAGTATTTTCCGGCGGTTGCATCGTAGCCGTTTGCGCCCTTGGCCTTCGTCACCTTATCAACGACGATGCTGCCGGCTTTGCCGGCGTTTTCGGCAATGTAATACAGCGGGCGGGAGAGGGCTTTCCTGACGATTTCTGCTCCTGTGGCTGCATCGCCGGTAAGTTTCAGCGAATCCAGCGCCGATGCGGCGCGGATAAGTGCGACGCCGCCGCCCGGTACAATCCCTTCCTCCACAGCGGCTCGGGTAGCGTGGATAGCGTCCTCGACCCGTGCCTTTTTCTCCTTCATTTCACTTTCGGTGGCGGCGCCGACATTGACCTGCGCCACGCCGCCCGCGATTTTGGCCAGGCGCTCTTGGAGTTTCTCCTTGTCGTAGTCGCTGGTGGTGGTTTCCATTTCAGAGCGGATTTGCTTGGCCCGGCCGCTTATCTCGGCGGAGTCACCGGCTCCTTCGACGATGGTGGTGTTGTCCTTGTCGATGAGCACGCGTTTCGCCCGGCCGAAGTCATCGAGTGAGATGCTCTCGAGCTTGATGCCGAGGTCCTTGTAGATCGCCCTGCCGCCGGTGCGCGCGGCGCTGTCGCCCAGCATGGCCTTGCGTCGGTCACCGTAGCCGGGCGCCTTGACGGCGGCGCACTGGAGAACGCCGCGCAGTTTGTTGACCACCAGTGTGGCGAGTGCGTCGCCCTCCACGGTCTCGGCGATGATGACCAGCGGCTTGCCCGCCTGGCTTATCTTCTCCATCACTGGCACAAGGTCCCGCGCCGCCGCAATCTTGTCCTCGTAGATCAGGACGAACGGCTCGCGGAGGTCAACCTCCATCGATTCCTGGTTGGTAACGAAACGAGGCGAGAGATAGCCGCGGTCGCACTGCATCCCCTCCACGACCTCTACGTCGGTTTCAGAGGACTTCCCTTCCTCCACGGTTATGACGCCGTCCTTGCCGACCTTGTCGAAGGCGGAGGAAATCATCTTGCCGACTTCGGCGTCGTTGTTCGCGGCGATGGTGGCGACCTTTGCCACGTCGGGCTTGCCCTTCAGGGGTTTGGCGAGCTTCTTTAGCTCGTCAACCACTGCCTCAACGGCTTGCTGCATGCCGCGCGAGAGTTCAAGCGCGTTAGCCCCCGCGATGGTGTTTTTCAGTCCCTCGAGGAACATAGCTTCCGCCAGGACCGTCGCGGTGGTGGTGCCGTCCCCTGCGACGTCACTGGTCTTCGATGCCGCCTCCTTGACCATCTGGACGGCCAGGTTCTGATACTTGTCCTGGAGTTCAATCTCTTCAGCCACAGTAACGCCGTCTTTGGTGACTGTGGGGCTGCCCCAGCTTTTCTGGAGAATTGCGTTGCGGCCGCGCGGCCCCAGGGTGGTCTTGACGGCTCGGGCCAACTTGGTGACGCCGTCCCGCAGCGCCTGTCGGGCCTCCATCTCGAACGCCATTTGCTTCGCCATTTGAACGATATCCTCCTCAGAGAAACATTCCCAATGGACTAACTTCGCCCTGTCACGCTACGAAGACGCGGGCCCGCGTTTTGCGCGGGGTCAGGATTATACTCTTACTGAGCCCATTATACAAATACCGTGCCCGTCGGGTGAATAATCCGACGACTTTTTAGAAGAATTTGTAAGCCCTTGTCAGCCCAGAGGTTATGAAGGCTCTTTTCTTGCCGTGTTGCGTTCCCGGGCGAAAACTTATGTCACTTTGACAGTCAAAGCCGACCAAACCGGCGCCATTATGACAGAACGCCAGCTGACCACCAGCCTCTCGCTGCTGCGCGCCTGGATACTGGCGTGGGGATGTTTCGTCAGCCGCCGCCTCCGAACAGCCCCTTGAACGGCCTGTTGAAATCGTTGCCTCTCGTTTATCCGAGGAGGCAATACTTAACTCAGATCGGCGGTTTCCCGTTCGGCTGAGCCATTCGGCTGCGAGCTCATGGCCGAGGCCCGCTGGGTAAGGGGGTGAGGAACATCCGGCCTCACGACTCGAGCAAAGCTCGGCATGACGATACTATACCCCCACGTACAGCCCTGTCAAAAACCAAATACGTATTGCGTCTCCCCGAACAGGAAGATCAGGGTTATCGGCTTGATGGCAGCCGTCTGAGTTTCGGCGAACGCTTTGAAGTTGCCAAACCGCTTGTGCTTGAAAAAATATCACACAATCTTTGGAACGATTACGAAGAGCCATCATTGTTGCAATACCCAACGCGGATCCTTATGATGTTTATATTGAGAAAACCAGAAGGAGAATAAACCAAATGTTGGATACGGCGTCGATTCACACCTGCGACTTGCACCATCCTCAGCAAAACCTCCAGACCTCTGGCAGCCATATTTCTGCACCAGAAGCTGAATTTACCGACAAATTTTCCCGATCCTATCAGCAACGTTTTTGCCAAATCCATTCAGGAACGACCCGGGAACAGACACTATTCGTTCGTGAAGTACGTGTCCATGGCAACGGTATTGCCGACCTGGTCGTCTTGAACTGGGCCCGTGGCAAAGCCCCTCGGAACAAGGCCAATTTTGATCTCACGCAGGCGAAGCCCATTATCCGTGCTTTTGAGGTCAAGCTCTCCAATTGGCGCGGAGGCCTGATGCAAGCCCATCGATACAAATATTTCTCTCATGTCGCTGTCTTAGTCGTGCCCCAAGCCAAGTTAAAAGTCATTAGAGAGCACCTCGATCTCTTTCAGACACTTCGCGTCGGACTTTGGGGATTTGATTTCACTACCGGAACTGTCAAGAGTATCTACACTCCCCGTCCGCGCCGTCAGATGATCGCCAAATACAGTGAGCGCGCACTTGCAACTGTTGCCCATGCTGCCTCACGATAGTTCCGCCCGTTCTTCGAATTGACGTAGCGCTTCCGCCAAAGGCGCGAGGTGGTCGTCCCTGGATTTTGGGTCCAATTGCAGGCCTTCGGCAGCAATGGACGCATAGGCTTGCCTGGCTTGTTCGATCGCCTGCCGGAATCTGCCCATTCCCTCGGCCATGTCCTCTGTGACGATTTGCGCGTTCAGAGCTCGAAGTGCTTGCCATGACTGCAAGACTTCGATTGCCCGCTCCGGCTCCGGATCGTAGTCGGTATCATGAGACAACTTATTGATGATTCCGGGCACAAATGGAGGGCTAGCGTCCTTCTCGGAACAGGCAATTCGGTTCAAAAGAAGATTGCTGAGGTAGCGTGTTATCGGCTGCCTTCCCCCTTCTCCCGGGAAAAACCTGTCCATCGAAAACATGCGCAGATTCGACCACCAGCCCGTGGCCCCAGCCGCGCCTCCCGCCACGCCAAGAAGCGGTGTCACGATATCCGAATAACCGTTGATTACCTTTAGCCCATTGATTGAAAGAGACAGGTTGAGGAGCATCCAGTTTGCCAAAACATCGGTGTGGAAAAAATCGGACCTGGCCTCAGACGCGCGACCTGCAATAACGAGGTAGATACCGTCCGGCGGAGAATCCAGCATAGTAATGTCGTTGATGAATTCCTCAAACTCCCGACGATCCTGTAATGCCTCACGACAAATTACCAAGCTGGCGTACAGAGGCCTTTCCTCGCCAAGACCAGCGTAAACATCAGCCGCCTCACGCAGGAAGGTCTTGGCAATTACGGCCTCACGCGAATCAAAGGATTGAGAGATGTAAATGTTCGGAGAGATAAGACCGGTGACATCCAGTTCCGCCATACCTTGGAGGCACCTCCTTAGAACTTCGCGGACATTCTTCGCCTGCTCTAAATCTCCCTTTCGATACTTGCGAAAATAATTCCATTCCGTGAGTCGTCCCAGGCTAACACTGGGAGACCCGGAAAACAGGCTAACATAGAACTGCGGGTCTATCAGAATATCAGCTTTGGGGAAGCCTTTGCGTATCTCGGCAATCTTATCTTTCATCGTATCTCGTTTGAGATCCTTTGGGCTAAAGATTGCGCCGTCGATGAGGTTTTCCTTGAATCCCTTGTTGAGCTTGTCTCCCAAGCCGAAACCAACTTGAGCGTAAAGTCTCATTTCAATCTCTCCAAGCGCTTGGCTAACACCGCCATGTTCGATGGTCGTAGGGCAGGCAGTTTTTTCATCAGTTGATCGACAAGATCGCAGAATTCCTTTGGCAGGTCTGACCGGAGTTTGCGCAGCGACTCTGGCGTTATGGTTTTGATACGATAAAGCGTTGTGAACTGCGGATCAGACCGATCCTTGAACGGGTTCTTGCCTGAGGCATACTCATAAAGCGTAAGCCCCAAAGTGTAAAGATCAGCCCGACTGTCAAGATTATGGCGAAAACCAGTATCGAGCATCTCTGGGGCAATATAGTAAAGTGTGCCGGGTATATGCGCGGAATCGCGCGTGAGCGGTGTTCCACCGACCTGAAAAGCAATGCCCAAATCCAATAGCACGTATGGCCGGTCCCGCAGCCCGGTTTGCATAACATTGTCAGGTTTAATGTCGCGATGAATCACGCCCTTTCGGGTCAACTCCGTGATTGCGCTCAGAATGCAAAGACCGACTTCGGCAAGTTCCGCGGCAGAGGGCCGACAGCCCTCAATGACTCTCTCACGCAGTGATACTCCCGGAAGGTACTCTTCAGAATACAGGACGTAGGTATCATCACCGATAACGTGAGATCCCGGAGCAATGCTTCCGAGTTTCACAAGACAAGGCGTATCGCACTCTCGCAAGATGTTGATTTCCCGCTGAATGCGCCGCAGGCTTTCATCCCTGATTTCTTCCGTGTCGTTCGGGAGGCGAACCAGTTTGATGGCCTCGGTCGTCTCATCAATCTGCGCTCTATAGACCACCTTGAATCCGCCAAAAGCAATCTCTTGTAGGTTGATTGCCTTGGGAATAAGGGCAGCGACTTTAGAAAGATCGGGTTTATTTTTCATCGAGCAATTCCTGCAAATCTCCTTCTCAAGATGTGTCTATTATGCAGTTTTCCGTTCGGCTGAGCTCAGAACTGTAACACAGGAAGTGTGGCATCAGTCATGACGGCGCGAACAAGTCATTAGCATGACGAAATTATACCTCCACAAACAACCCCGTCAAACACAGACGGCACTGTCAAACAATAAATACGCATGCGTCCCCCGAATTACCCGAACAGCCCCTTGAACGGCCTGTTGAAATCTCGGCCGCTTTCGCAGTCACAGGAACCCCGGTTGAGGTTCTTGCCGCAGGTTGGGCAGATGCCCCTGCAGTCCGGCCGGCAGAGCGGCTTCATCGGCGCGGCCAGCAAGGCCGCCTCGATAACCTGCTCCGCAAGGTCCACTATGCCGCTTTGGTAGTAGATGACCTTCTCGTCCTCGCGGCCGGTGCGGCGCGACAGCTGAGCGGCCGCACCCTGCCCGGAATCAGGGGCATACAGGGCCTCGAAACTCGCCGTGAGCGGCATTTCGAACTGCTCCAGGCACCGGGCGCACTCCATCCTCACCGTGGCGTTCACCGTGGCGCTCACGAAGAGCTCCTCACCCATCTTGTTCACCGCCGCTCTTACATCAATGGTTCCGCAGAAATCCAGGCCGGACATCGCAGCAGGCCTGCCATACTCCGCCGGTGGCGAAACGGAGGTCAAAACCTGACTACCCGGCGACAAACTGGGGACGGCAATCTTCATCGTCATATCCGGCAGCGCCGCTGCTCAGGGTTCAAACAGGTTCTGATACTGATTCGCGATGGCCCGCACCATGACATCGGCCGAAAACCACCGCTCGCAGATTTCACGGCCGGCCAGCGCCATTGCCCGGGCAGCATCGAGGTCGCCGAGCGCCTCGCACACTGCCGCCGCCAGCCCGTCTATCGACTCCGGCTCCACCAGCCAGCCGGTCTTGCCGTTGATGACCACCTCGCGGGCGCCATCCACGTCATACGAGACCACCGGCACGCCGGACAGGAACGCCTGCGGCAGGACCCTTGCGAGCCCTTCCCTCAGCGAGGTGTGAACGACGAGGTCCATCGCCGCAATCAACGCGGGGATTTCTCCGTAATCCCGCAACCCGGCGAATACGACGCGGTCGCGCACCCCTTGTTTATGAGCGAGTTTTCCCATCTGCCGGCGGATATGCCCGTCGCCGACAAACAGGAACTTTACGTCAGGGTTCCGGGCAGCGATCTGGGGGGCGGCGCGAATAATGAACTGGTGCCCCTTCAGCGGGCTAATCCGCGCGATCACACCGACCACCGGCGAGTTCTCCCCGATGCCGAGCGCGCGCCGAACCGCCGCCCGGTCGTGCCCCCCACTGACAAACGGCTCGACATCCATCCCGCTGTATATTGTGACGAACTTCTGCCGCCGGGCGACGCCAGCGGCGACCGCTTTCTCCGTCATCGCGTCAGCCACGCTGATGATAAGATCAGTGTATCTCGCAGCGTTGCGCTCCAGCCCGATGTACAGCTTGTTCAGCAGCGGGTTCTCGTAATGGTGGAACGGCAGGCCGTGGATGGTGTGGACGATCTTGGGTACCTTTTCGGCCTTTGCCGCTTTTCGTCCGATGATGCCGGCTTTTGAACTGTGGGTATGGACTACGTCCGGCCGCAGTTTCCGCATCCAGCGGCGCAGCGCCACATAGCTCATCCAGTCGCGCCAGGGGTTGATAGGCCGGCGGAGGTAATCAATCAAGATGACGCGGACGCCCGCCTTCCTTGCCTCTTGCACCAGATCGCCTTCCGGCCCCAAGCCCGGCCCGGTGACCAGCGCGGTTTCGTAGCCGGGCATTTTGGCGAGACCGGCGACGGTCAGCAGCGTATTTTCCTGAGCTCCGCCGCGGATGAACCGCGTGATGACGTGCATAACCTTGAGCGGATCAGGAGCCACGCTCATGCTGGGCCTCGCGACAGATTCCGGTGAACGGTTACATCTATCCTAATGGCGGCGGCCTTTCGGGAAAAGTCCTGCCAAGTTCCAGCAGGCCGTCCAGTGGCCCCACGCCGTCAGTGGCGGTGGCGCAGGACAGGCAAGCCGCGGCACAGCACGTGCCCAGCCAGCCGGCGTCGGCGGGCGCCCACCCTTCGTGAAGGCCATACAACATCCCTGCGCAGAACGCGTCGCCCGCGCCGACCGAGCCACGGATGAAGCCGTCCGGCAGCACCAGTGACCCGCGGGAGCACCGTTTACCTGTGCGCTCCAGCACGTAAAATCCTTCCGGCATGTGCACCGCGACCAGTTCCATCCCACCGAGTTCGAGCAGTTCATCCGCGGCTTTGGAGACCTCTCTTGCGTCCAGCGCGCCATCTTTTTTTCTCGCCGCCCGCCCGACGATTTTGCAGGCTTCAAACTCGTTGAGGATAAGGTAGTCCGTGTGCCGAAGCGACGGCGGCACTATCGTCCTGTATCGGTCGCTCTCCTCGCTCACCACATCGACGCTGGTCTTGATTCCGCGCCGGCGCAACTCGTGCAGCAGGCGAGCGGCTACCGTGCCATAGTCCGCGTCGGCTTCGTCCAACCGGTCGAGGATCAGGAGGTAGCCGAGGTGAAAAATTCGGCAGGAGAGTTTATTGACCGGCAAGTGCTCCGGCCCGAACAGCACGTTGGCCCCGCGGTGATGAAAGAATGCCCGCTCGCCGGTGCCCTCCTCAGTCATCACGTCGGTATATGATGTGAGCGCGTCCGATGTTTGTGCGATGTAAGAGGCATCGACATTGTGCTCGCGGGCCTTCTCGAGCACGAGGCGACCGCCCTCGTCGGCGCCGACGCCGCCCACGCCCGCAAGTGGCAAGGCGGCGCCCATGCGTGCCAAGTCGAACAACACGTTTGCTGGCCCCCCGCCGGTCGATGCCTGTTCAGACCGAATGTTAGCCAGCATTCCCCGGCTCGGCAGCCGGTCCACCGTTTTCACGCGGTCAACAACCCAGATTCCGCCGGATGTAATGCCGCAACGGTCTTCCATAATTCGCTGTCTCAAAGGCCCTGTTAGAAAGTTGTCACAACTTCACAACCCCGGGGCGGCGGCACCGGCAGAGCGAATACCGCCCGTCCTCGGCGAGCTCAACACCTCCGATTTTCCCTAATCATCGAGCGACACTGTAAATGGGCGTCGAGAAGGCTCGGCGGCCATCAACTGCTGTGCTCTCCAGTCTATAGTACGTCGGCTTCGGCTTGCATTTACGTTCGAGCGTGCCTTGTACCAGCTTCTCACCCCTTGCCCAAATCTCTTTGGTGACTTTGCCCTGCGAGATGATTCGGACGGATTGCAGCCCGGCGGCGTCGGCTACCCGGAAGTTCAGAGCTACGCTTGCGTTTTTGGCCTTCGTAGTGGTCGAACCCATTGGCTGTCCGTCACAAGAAAAATCCATCAAAGTGGCCTCGCTGGCGAAGCAACGGTTCTGATTGAGCGCCTTGATGATAGCGCCCGGCGTAGGGCTTGGCGAGAAGACACCGGTCCAGGTGCAGCCGATGTCCTCGGGGCTGTGCGCGTCGCTGCCGCCTATCGCCGCGACCTTCCGGCCGTCGCACAGCAAACGATCCCAGACCAAGATGGTTCGCTCGTCGAGCTTGTCGTAGGCGCGGAGCGCCTTGTTGGCGCCGTTGATGACCTCCATGGCGAACGACTCGCCGAGGGTCCAGAGCGAATTAATCTGGTCCTGGGTGTACCACGTGTCCGGGTACCATCCGGTGGGATGCGGGATCCAGACGAAGGGAGCGATTTTCTTCGCCCTTCCAAAATCCGCCGCGATGCTGTCACACTTAGGCTTGAACAGCCGGCTGTTGCACAGCAGGCCAAGATGATGATGGGAAGCGGGCGGTTCCTGGCCCCACGATGCGTTTGCCCACCTGCGCAGGGCGCGCTTCTGGCCAGTGCTGTAATGGTCGGTTACGAAAAGGAAATCGAGCCGTGCCTTCATTGCGAACTCGCAGTTGTCTGCAACCGCCCCTAATCCATCGCTGTGAATTGAGTGTGTATGGATATCAACGGGGTGGACATGGCGCCCGAACAGCCGCCTGGTCTCTTTCAAGCGCTGGGCCAGGTCGCGCTTGATCCACCGGACCTCATTTGCGAGACGGTGAAGGCGATGGAGTCTGAATTGCTGTTCCGCGGCGGCTCTCAACGTAAAACTCCTTTTGTGATACTCAAAGATTGGACAACTATGACATCTCGATAGCTGGCAATCCTATCGCAGAGGCCTGGCAAAATCAAAGACGTTTCGCGTCGACTTTTATGCTGATCTCCTTAACATTGGCGACCGCGCTTAGGCCGCCCTTCCTTCCGGTGCCTCATCGGGGCAACCCTTTGACGTGCAACCACACCAGAATTAGGGTTTAAGTTTTTCGACAAAAAAGTCGATACATAATAAGTAAGGGGGCATTTGAGCGGCTGGACGACGTAATTTCGCTCCTTGGCACGGCTGGCCCGACTGGAGCGGGCCTGTCGCATCATTTCGGGAGAGAGAACAATGATATGCCAACGGGAAGGTTGCAGCAGGCCGGTACCACCCGGTCGGAGAAAGTACTGCTCTGTCGAATGCAGCAAGATTGTTAACCGGCGCAGCGCTACGGAACAGTCGCGGCTCAGGGCACAGACGTATCGGCGGGAGCGGCTGGTGAAATATTCCCCCCGGAACTGCCTGTCCTGCGGGGCATCTTTTCTGTCTGAGGGGCCGTGGAACCGCATCTGCGCCGCCTGCACCGAGCGCAACACCGCTTATTCCTACGCCAGATCGAGGGGGAGCTCGCTGGGGACGGCCGATACGCAAGAGGAAGGGCAGGAAGTTCCAGCATACAAACTCGACGAAGACGAAAAAGAAAAATCCTGAAACCCCCACCAGCACTGTGAAGCACTACACAACGTGACCTCGCTTACCCCTGACCTAATTTGCGCCAGCGGCGCAAGAGCACCCCGCTCGAAATCAACATACTATCCTGCTGGTTTTCGCTGTTGACAACAGGTCAACAGAAGATACACTCCGGCATCATGACCGCAGGGCCAGCAGTCAGACTTAGGTGACGGATTTTAGTTGGAAAGGGCACATTGTGAGTGATAAGCCGACGAAGGAGTCGGGTTTCGGCAGCCGGGCGATTCACCTCGGCGAACCGCGGGAGTGCTCGTCCATGCCGATATATCAAGTCGCCTGGTCGCAGGACGGATACGCCCGCACTCAGACGCCGACCACCCGGGCGCTGGAACAACGAATGGCAAGCTTGGAAGGCGGGGGCGACGCAATTGCGACCGCCTGCGGCATGGCGTCGGTCAGCCAGACGCTTTTCGCCCTCCTCAGCGCCGGCGACCGAGTAGTCTCACACCACACAGTCTATCCCGCGACCGCCGACCTGCTGACAAAAACAATGCCGCGTCTGAACGTCCAGGCGGAACTTATTAACTTCTGTGACCTCGACGCAGTACGGTCCGCGGTGAAAAAGGAAACGCGTCTGGTCTATTTCGAGCCTCTGGCGAACCCTTCGTTGGAGGTGATTGACGTTCAAGCTGTGGTGGAAATTGCCCACGATGTCGGGGCGACCGTGGTGGTTGACAATACCTTCCTAACGCCATACCTGCTTCGGCCGCTGGAACTGGGCGCCGACGTTGTGCTGCACAGCGCAACGAAGTATCTCTGCGGGCACGGCGACACGCTCGCCGGGATTGTGACCGTCAGGGACGATGACCTGCTGCGCCGGATCACCTCACAGAGGTGTCAGCACGGCGGGATCATCAGCCCTCTAAATACCTTTCTTATTTTGCGCGGCTTGAAGACCCTGCACGTCCGAATGGACCGGCATTGCGAGAATGCGCGCCGGGTCGCAGAGTTTCTCCAGACACATCCCAAGGTCAGGTCAGTTCGTTACCCGGGCCAGCCTTCCGACCCGGGCCACACGACGGCGTCGAAGCAGTGGGCTAACTTCGGCGGCATGGTCGGCATGGAGGTCGCCGACGCCGATTCCGCCGAACGTTTCGGCAGGGCGCTACAAATGTGCAGGTACGCAGGAAGCCTGGGTGATGCGGGCACCATCGCCGCGTGGTACGTCAAAGATTACTCTGGTCCTGAGCGCGATATACCGCCGGGATACATCCGGCTCTCGATTGGACTGGAGAACGTCGAGGACATTATCTCCGACCTGGACCAGGCGCTTCTGCAATAGCCCCTTCGGGGTAAAATGACACAAGCAGGTCAACGAAGGGAGGCGAAATTGCCGCCAAAAGAGCGTTTCCACCTTTACCTTCTAATGGGCCAGTCCAACATGTCCGGCTGCGGCACAGTAGAAGGTGAAGACAAAGTGTCGCCCCCGCGGATACTTCGGTTAGACCACGACGGCCGGTGGGTTCCGGCCGTCGAGCCATTGCACTTCGAGGTGGAAGGTCGCGGAGTCGGTCCCGGCCTCAGTTTCGCCAAAACGATGGTGAAGGAGAACGAGGCGGTAACTATCGGGCTCATTCCCTGTGCAGTCGGGGGAACGGCGCTGGAACAGTGGAAAAAGGGGCAGGAGCTCTACAACAATGCGGTCGCCCGCGCCAGGGAAGCGATGAAGTCGGGTACAATGAAAGGTGTCCTGTGGCACCAAGGCGAGTCCGACTCCGGCAGTGAGGAAGCCGCAGCGACCTACGGCTCACGGTTCAAACAGATGATAGCGGATTTACGCGAGGAACTTACCGTTCCTGACCTCCCGGTGGTTGTCGGGACACTCGGCGACTTTGTTCAGTCAGCTCAGAACTGCTCCTTCGCCGAAAGAGTAAACCAAGAGATTGAGCACATCCCGGAACTGGTCCCGTTCACCGGCTGTGCCTACTCAAAGGGGTTGAAAAACCAGGATGAGGTGCACTTTACCTCCGAAGCCCAGCGGGAGCTGGGCAGGCGGTACGCCGTGGAAATGGCAAGAATCTTGCAATGAACAACTACACAATTGCTCAGTTGGACGACATAGAGCCGGTGAAGTGCCCCTGCGGCTTTTCGCGGCGGGCCTTTGTCAACGACGAGGGCCGGGTCGCCTCGATGCACCTGCTGGATGTGAAAGAGCCTGGGCGCACCCATTATCACAAAAAACTAACGGAGATTTACCTCGTCATCCAGGGCGAGAGTCACATCGAGCTTGACGGTGACCTCATTCCTGTCAAGCCGATGACCGCCGTCCTGATTAAGCCGGGTTGCCGCCACCGCGCGCTTGGCGGGTGCAGGATTATCGTTGTCCCGATTCCTGCCTTCGACCCAAACGACGAATGGTTTGACTGAGCAGTCTGCCACGACAACTGGAGTAGAAGATGTCAGAACAATGTAAACGGGCCTTTATCATAGGGCTGGACGGCGCCAGAGGAGGTGCCGTGCATCAGGCGTCAACGCCAAACATCGACTCCGCGCTATCAGATGGCGCGGTGTCGTATGGCGCAAAGACAGTGATGCCTACCAGTAGTTTCCCGGCATGGGGCTCGATGTTCCACGGCGTCGGCCCCGAGAAACACCGGATCGGCGGCGACCACCCCGCAGAAGAGGACGCTCCCTGGCCATCGTTTATGAAACTTGCCCGCGAGCAGCGCCCCGACATCAAATGTGCGTCGTTCAGCTGTTGGGAGCCGATAAACACCCACGTCATCGAGCCGTCGTGCGGATGCTACCTCGCCTCAATGCCCGACCCGGAGCTGGTGGCGGCAGCGTCCGATTACATCCGCACCGACCCGCCGGATCTCTACTTCATGCAGCTGGACTTCATTGATGGAGCGGGGCATACGCACGGATACAGGTCGCAGGAATATCTTGACCAGATTGCAGAGACCGACCGCCACGTGGGCGTTGTATTGGATGCAATCCGGGCCGCCGGCGTGTTCGATGAAAGCTTGATAGTTCTGCTCTCCGACCACGGCGGCGAGGGCACGTCGCACGGTAGCGACCACCCGGACTGCATCACCACATTCTGGGGCTGCCGTGGGCCGGGAATCGCCCGAGGAGCTGAACTGAATAACGCCATCGAGATTACCGACACCGCCGCCGTTGTCGCCCGGGCACTGGGCCTGCCGGCTCCCCGCGGATGGGACGCAACGGTTCCCGACGGCCTGTTCGGCAAGTAAGAAGATACTTCCCAACGCGACCACGCAGGCTCCTTGACGGCGCCGCCGGGCTGGTGCATACTGTGCTGGCGCTGGCCTGCCTCCTGCCGGGTACTTTGCGCTGAGCTGAGGAGTTTGCATGGAGACATCCAAACGAACCGTTGGCGGCGTGGAACTGACTGTCCACTCTGTGAAAACCATCATCATCGGCGCCGGCGCCGCCGGGTTGAACGCAGCCGAACACCTTCACGAGTTGGGGCACGAGGATTTCGCCATCGTCACGGATTCGACCGGGGGAGCGTCCGCCGACCCTGCATCGGCTAAATCAGCTTACTACCGCATGGGCATGTGGTGGGACCGGCCGGACTCACCCACAGCCTTCGCCGACACCCTCGCCGAAGGCGGAATGACACACGGCGACCTGGCCTACGTGGAAGCGGTCAACTCCATTCCCGAATTCCTCCACCTGGTTCGCAACGGTGTCCCGTTTCCCCGCGACAAATACGGCCGTTACGTAGCCAACGGCGAGAAGAACCGTCTGGCCTCAGCTGGCCCGCAGACCTCCGCCCTGATGGCGGAAACATCGCTGCGGCGGGTGAAACAAAACAAGGCGAAGATATTCAATCGACACCAAGTCGTAGCGCTGCTGGTGGACAGTGAGGACGAAAACCGAACCGTGGTCGGGGCGCTGGCAGTTGACCTCCTGAAAACGTCAAACCCTGCCGAAGCACTGGTGGTGTTTAACTGCCGCAACATCATCATGGCGACCGGCGGGCCGCAGGCATTGTTCAAGCACAGCCTGTATCCGACCAATTGCCCGTGCAGCCATGCTATCGCGCTCAAGGCGGGCGCCGCGGCATCGAACCTCACCGAGACGCGTTTTGGGCTTGCACTGACCAAGACCCGGAAACCGCTCCGGGGAAATTACCAGTTCGTCATCCCCTGCTATTACAGCGGCAGCCAGGGTGGCCGGGACCGGAAGGCTTTTTTGGCCGACTACTTCCACGCTACCAAGCAAATCGCGTCGGCCATCTTCTTGAAGGGAAAACATTGGGCGTTCTCCGCGCCGCAGCTCCAGAACATGGGCCCATCGCTCATCGACATCGCTGTATATAACGAGACGGCCGCCGGGCGGCGGGTGTTTGTTGACTTCTCACAGAACGTCAAGGGCGAAAAAATTGGCCAGTTTAACATCTCGCAACTGGAGCCCGAGGCCCGTGAGTTCCTCGAAAAGAACACCGCACAGGAGTTCACCCCGTTCGACCGGCTCCACCGACTCGACCCGGAGAAAATCGACACCCTGATCGACCACGGGACCGACCTGCGGGAGCCACAGGAAATCACCATTTGCGCCGAAGATACGTTCGGCGGGCTCAGCGTCAACATCTGGTGGGAGACCACTGTGCCGCACCTGTTCGCCGTCGGAGACTTGGCCTGCACCCACGGCAACCCGCCCGAGGGAGCCGAACTCAACGCCGGCCAGGTCGGCGGCCTCCGAGCAGCGGAATACATTGCCAATAACTACGACCAGGCGCCAAGACCGGTGGACTCGTTTATGGTGGCCGCACAACCGGAGCTCGAGGCCGAAATTGCCAACATGCAACGATACGTTTACGGCCCCATAGAGGCACCTTCGGTCAAAGCAGTGCGGAACGAAATCCAGAACCGTACCAGCTCGTGCGGCGCGATGATACGGAGCGTAAAAGCGCTGACCGAGGCGACGCAACAGGCGCGAAACCTCTACGATTCACTTAAGACCGACGGACAACAGTTGTCCAGGGCGAACCAGTTTGTGGCCGCAGTGAACAACGAACTGTTGTGCCTGGCGCAGATCGCCTTCTTCGAGACGATAAAGCGGTGCATCGAACTGGGCGGCGGCAGCCGCGGCGCCTACCTGATCCTCGACGAGCACGGCGACGCCAACGTGCTCAGCAAGCGCGGCTCCGAACTCCGCCACCGCAACGAAAACATGGGGCTCCGAAACCACACCCTCGAGACCACCCTCATAGAAGACACTCAGTTCGAGGTCCGGGCGGCGCCCCTGCGCCCCGTACCAGAAGGAATGCTCCGTCTTCAGACGCCCGCTGCTCCCTGAGGAACAGCCGAAGGAATAACCCGCAACACCAAAACCGACAGAAAAAGGGGCGGCTTATGCTGTCCGAGATTGTATTGACCGTATCAGAATCCAAGCGTTTGATCGCAAAGGGCGTAGCCTCGATGCCAGCGGTGAAGAAAGCGCTGGCAGGGGGCACAGTTGCCATAGCGACGGGGAGCACGAACGCATACGTAGTTGAAGAAATCACCGGTTCCCACATCGAGAAGACCAAGTATATGACCGGGGCGACGCTGCCTTCGGGCGTCAGCCGCGAGGGACTGCTCTCGCGCCAGCTGCCCGACGTGGTACTCAAGCACGGCCAGCCCGCCGAGAACGCCTCCGCAGCTGAGGCCGTCAAGCACATGGGCGCCGGGGACGTGTTCATCAAGGGCGCCAACGCGCTCCACTATGAGACCAGCCGGGCCGGTGTGCTGACAGGCCATCCAACCGGCGGCACAGTCGGCGCAGTCATCGGCACCATAATTGCCCGGCGGATCAGGCTGGTCATACCGGTGGGCCTCGAGAAGTGCGTCGCCGAACCGATCGAAGACGTTTCCGCCTTCATCAGAGCGGATTCTGAGGGCGGAAACTCCGTGCCTTCGGTCTGGCCGCTCGACGGTGAGATAATCACGGAGATCGAGGCTCTGAAAATCCTTACCGGTGTGGACGCGATGCACTCGGCGGCGGGCGGGCTGGCCGGCGCCGAGGGCGCAGTCAGGCTGGTCATGCGAGGATCGAGGGAACAGATCGAACAAGTGGCCGAACTGGCGAACTGCATCCACGGCGAGCCGCCCTTTGTCTCCCCCAGTGGGGAGAACAAACTGCGCTGACCCGCAATTTTCATGGCGAGGGGCGGCACGTTGGCCCTGTCCTTCCACAGCGAGATCGACTGCGTGTGGCACGACACCAAGGTCGTGCTCCGTCCCATCCTTAATCTTTTCAACTCGCTGAAAGATTATCGTATCGCAGGCCTGCCCGCCGACCGTTTGATTCACTTCGCCCTCGCTGCCGCGCTCTTTCTCATCGCGGTCCGGCTGATGGCCAGGTGGAAGGCGGCGCTGGTCACGCTGGCGGCCATACTGCTGAAAGAGATCGTTGATGTTCCGCTCAAACTCGGGCTGCTTCGGCCAGCCGAGCCGATGGTCATAACTATTGATACCGTGTGGGACGTGGCGGCGGGAGCGCTCGGGCTTGGTGCGGCCGTTCTTCTCGCCGCGATGCTGGGCAGCCGCTGGCGGGCGCGGCCGCCGAAAACCCGCGCCGCGCCACTGCCGGAGCTGAGGCCCGCGGAGTTGCCGCCGATTGTTCGCGGAGTTATGTTCGGCGCCATCCTGGCCATTTCCGCAGCGGTCTTTGTCGGATTCGAACTTGCCGGGTTCGTTTCGGGCCGGGGATATCTGTCCCTTCTGCCGCACGTAATCGGCGCAGCCGCGGTGGTTGCCTGCTGTGCCTTTTTCGGGACGGCGCACACGCTCCTGGTGTTGATACCCGTGTTGCCTTTCGCCAAGTGGATTCAGGTCCACACGGCTGACGACGCTCTGAGCCTGGTCAACACGCTCATCCTTGCTCTGGCCTGCTGTGATGTGGTCCGCCGCCTCAAGAGCAAAAGACGCCGGTTGTTTTTCCAGCGCGCCGATTGGCTGGTGGTAATCTACGCCGCATACGCGTGCGCCATCGTCATGCTCAACTGCTTTCGGCTCGGCTGGACGCTCAGCCGGACTTACTGGCTGGTGCCACCGGTGGTAGGTCTGGCGGTTTATTTTCTGGCCAGGGATTTACTTTGCGACCTTCGCCTCATCAGGCGCGCACTCGTTCTGCTCGGTGTGGTGTTCCTTCTTCTCGCCTCAGCCGGCGTGGTCGAGTTTGGTGTCAGGCCGTTCAGGCCCGAGGTAGTGCCGGGCTCTGTTTTCGGCAGCGCGCCGGTGTTCAGTGTGTACCTGTCGCTCATCTGGCCTTTTCTTTTGTCGCTTTGCCTTTCCGGTGGGGCTCGACCGCGGCTGCTGTTCTGCCTGTGCGCCGCCGTCGGGTTGGCAACCATCGGGCTGGTGTGTGTCAGGGCTTGCTGGGTGGCCTCTGCGTGTGCACTGGCGTTGCTCCTGGTCATATTCCTCTTGCGGCGGGACTGGGTTTTGTGTGTCGCTTCGGTTGCGGGGATTGCTTTTGCAGTTGCCATGCTTACGTGGAGCATAAGGCAGGCGGAGGCGAAGGGCGGAGAGCAGGGTCCGTTCAAATCCCACTTCGTGCGGGAGGCCGTCTCGGCGTTTGACCCCCGTAGCTATCAGAAGGCGAGGGCGAGGACGTTATACCGCAGCGGCAAGATCATTACGGCCTCTCCTTTCCTGGGCCAAACGGGCAAAACACCGCACACGCTCCACCACGCTCATGCAATCAATTACGGGATACCAGGGACAGCGCTTGCGGTCGTGGCTGTTTTGGGCATCCTGGCATGTGGCTGGGCCGGGGCGATGCGGACGCGCGAACCGCTGGTCTTCGGGGTTGCCGTGGGTGCGACGGCTGGCGTTCTCGCCGCAATATTACAAGGTATGGCGTGGCCTACCCTGGCCGGGTCGTCGATGCAGCCGTTCCTGTGGTACACTCTGGGTTTGGTCTCTGCTTCGGTTTGTGCAGTGCGGCGAGGACGTGCCGAAGGCACGGCACGGCGCAAGGAAAATCGCGGAGAACGGCTGCCAGGCCGCTCCGACCCCTCGGCCGGGCATGAGCGAGTGGTTCTGCTCGCGATTGCGTTGGTCTCGTTTGCCGCAGTGGGCGTGCTATTTTGGCTGACGTTCCGGTAAGTCACAGGAGGGAAACTGATTTGAAAGGCCGGATTATCAAGAGCGTTCTCGCCGGCGGCGCTGCGCTGCTCGTGCTCGTTGCCATCGCCTCGGTGGTGTCCCTTCTTTATATCCACTCACTGGCGTCGCGGCGCAGTATTCCTGTGGAGGGTCTGCGCTTCGTCACAGCCGACACTTGTTTCGCCATGCTGGTAAAGTGGCGGCCCGCCGACAAGGGTGTCCTTGACCTGTCGAACAAGCTGGCCGAGGCGTATGACAAGGCGAGGGAAAAGTCGGCCGGGGCCTGGGAAAGGATGGCTTATTTTGTGTTGGGGTTCAGCCGGGCTTCGGACCTTATCACGCGCCCGCTGCCGGCCGAGTATGCCTTGATTGTCCGATACGACCCGCAAAAGGCGGAGTTCCATACTTATGCAGCATGCAGTGTTTCGGGCCTGGCGGCGCTGGGGCGCAACCTGGCAGGCCACCTCTCGCTGTTTGCGCCTGGCGTAGCGCGGAAATACGGTCGGCGAACCCACAGCGACGAGACCTTTTTCGTACCGGAGAACAAAGCAGGTCCGCCTGCGCCTTATCTTGATAAGCGCGACGTGAAGGCGGTGTTGCCGCCTGACGCATTCTCCCAAGCGTGCTGGACGATGGTCGGCAACACCATCATCCTCTCACGCCGGGCCGAGTCGCTCTCGCTGGCCCTGGACCAATTGAAGGCGATTTACGCAAATGCATCATCCCCGGAACCTGCCCTCATCAACGCGGTGATTCCGAAGGCGGCCGAAGACGTCGATATGAGAGGCGCCCTGCTCAACCGCCGCGGCGAACTGGCTTGCCTCCTGGATATGGTAGGGGAACTTATTGAGGCCCGGGAACTGGCCCCATGGGTCAGGTCGGATGACGGTTTCGCAGACCTGGCCACCATCAAACAGATAAGTTTCCTGGCTGACGTTCGCCGCCCGGGGCGGGTCGTGTTCACTGTCCGACTGATGTACACAAACTACTGGTCAGCGCTGCGGGTGTGTTCCGCGCTGGGGGACGCTTTCAAGGCATGGTGTCCTCCACCGCCTATCGACGTGCAATTCTTGCCGGACTTGCGCCCGGACGACCTGCAGTTTCGCGTTATCATATCGGGTGTCGGCGAGTACCTCAGACGCCGGGCATTTGCCCGTGTTCCTCAGTAAGAACGATGACTAGCTTCATTACTCGTCCGTCGTGACGGGCTTCGCCCTCCTGTAGAGGTGGGCGTTCGTCTTCCCCGCGCAGATTCGGCTCGCGTCCCTCCGACGCAACGGCCAGGTCATCGCACTTCTCGATCTCGACAAGCAGGCGCGCGTAATCCCGTTCGCATATCATGCATGTCAATCGCAATTGCCCGTCCGACTCACGTGCGGAGTAGGAGGTATGCCGGGCATCGAGGATGGACTCGATTTTCTCCCTCGCCTGTTTTTGATCGAGCGTCGAGACCGCAAGCAAGGCGTGCGGCAGGGACGCCTCCACCTCCATCATCCGCTCGGTGCGTTCAAGTTCATCCTGGAGCGCCTGGAGGCGGTCCAGCACAGGGTCAGGCAGGCTGGTATGGTCGAGTGTTGCGCCGATGACCTTTCGTCCCTCCATCCTGACCGTCCGTGCGGGCACGCCAACGGCGGTCGAATTGGGCGGCACATCCTTCAGCACCACCGCTCCGGCGCCAACGTAACTGCCATCGCCCACCTTCACATCGCCAAGGATGGAAGCGCCGACCCCTATCACGACGTTCTTGCCGATTGTCGGGTGCCGCTTGCCGGATTTTTTGCCCGTCCCACCGAGCGTCACCCCCTGGAAGATGGTGGCCCCATCCCCCACTTCGGTGGTCTCGCCAATCACCACGCCCATCCCGTGGTCGATGAACACGTCCCTGCCGATTGTCGCGCCGGGGTGAATCTCTATGCCGGTCAGGAACCGTGAGACCTGCGAGACCAGCCGGGGCACCAGAGGCAGGTGCAGTTTGTTCAGCAGATGGGCCACGTCGTGCAGGAGCAGAGCGTGGAACCCGGCATAGGTGAACACCACTTCGAGGGCGCCCCAGAACCCGTGCGCCGCCGGATCGCGGTCGAGCGCCGCCTTGACCCTATCAACGATCATTACTTTCTCCCGCAACCGCCAGGGCCTCGTTCATACTGCCCGTTCGATAGCCTTCGAGGTCCAGCGCCACGTACCGGAAACCCAACTTCTTCAGGTCACCCACCAGCACTTTCGCCGTTTCCGGCGAGGCCAGTTCTTCCACCCGCGGCTGCGGCACCTCGATACGAGCGACCACGCCGGCCGTCTCACCGTGCCACCGCACCCGGCAGTGGCGGAATCCAAGCTGGTGCAGCAGCGCCTCCGCCCGCTCGACCATCTCCAGCCTGTCCGGCATAATCTCCGTACCGTAGGGAAACCGGGACGCCAGACACGCGCCCTGCGGCTTGTCCCAGGTCCGAAGGCCAGCCCGGCGCGACAGCGTGCGGATGTCCTGCTTCGCCAGCCCGGCATCGCGAAGCGGCGTCAGTACGCCCAACTCTTCCGCGGCCCTGGCGCCGGGACGGAAGTCGTGTAGGTCGTCCGCGTTGCTGCCGTCAGCGACATTTCCGGCGCCGTGCTCTTCGGCCGCCTCGAGGATTTTACGAAGGAGCTCGCGTTTGCAGTGGTAGCATCTGTCTGGACGATTGTTCCTGAAAGCATCGTCTTCGAGCTCGTCCGTCTCGATGACCACGTGCGGCACGCCGATGTCGGCGGCGAAGGCGCGAGCGGGCCGCAGTTCTTCGGCTGGGTGGATAGGGGAGGCCGCGGTAACTGCCAATACCCCGCCGCCGAGGACGTCGTGCGCGGTTTTGAGCAGGAAAGTGCTGTCGGCCCCGCCGGAGAACGCGACGGCGACGGAACCGAGGCGGCGCAGCGCCTGCCGCAGTGATTCGTGCTTCGCGTTTAACTTCTCCGCCAGCATTTCCAAGATTCTACGCCATTCAACCGGAAAATGTCAAAGTCAGCTTACCGGTTCAGAACACCGGGTTGAGTTTTAGACTATGTGGTTTACTTTTTCGCATATGGCGGCGGCGCCAATGCCGCAGTAATCGAACAATTCGTCGCGCTTGCCCGAGCGCGGAAGTTTATTCACCGCGAGCGAATAGACCCTGATGTCTTCTGACCCCAACGCACTCGCGGCGGCTTCGCCGATCCCGCCAGCGGGGTAGTGGTCCTCGACCACCAGCAGGCGGCCGCCG
>JAUWIN010000128.1 GCA_030605345.1 Candidatus Brocadiia bacterium | reverse complement strand
CCCCCACCCGGCCCCCCCCCACTGCGTGGAGCTGCTCCTGAATGCGCGTGCGCCGGCGCCGGCCCCGCTCCGCACGCGCCGTCTGTGCCAGGGCTTCTGCGAGCTGTTCATCCGGTGCGAGTGGCACCTGCCTGGTCGCGATGAGGGTTGCGAGGAAACAGTGGTCGGCCTTCTCGCCGATGACGATGGGAGGTTCGCTGATTTCGCCGAGAGAGAGGAAGAACAGTCGCTGCACCAGGGGGAGAGCCATTGCCTGACCTTGGGAAAGGAACCGTGTTTCTCGCGGCGAAAGAGGGGTTGTGCGTGTGGTACGCAGGGAGAATTCTGCGGTGGCCTCGCTCATCGCATCCGGCGAGGGATGAGTTATCTTTGCGGCCACTTTCCCCATCAACTCTCTCGCCTTCACCAGGCCGCGGAGAAGAGCCACGTCTTTTTTGACCTGCTGCTCTATCTTGCTGAACGGTGGCACTCCCGCCGGGTGTATCTTCTTGACCCGGACAATAATCCGGCCTGCGGGTGCCTGGAGCAGGGGGCTGGTATCGCCTGCTTCGGCTGAGCGCAGGAAATCTTTCAGACCAGGCACGTGCCGCAGCGGTGGCGGAATGTCGCCTGTGTCCGGCTGGTATTCAACCGATGGGAGGTAGCGGAGTGGCTTGGCTTTGGCGGCGATGTCCGCGAGCGGCTTGTCCAGGCTGATTGAGCTGAGCGCCTGCCTGGCCAGGTCCTCCGCGACTTGTTTTAACCGGTGCATTTTCAGGCGATGGGTCACCTCTTTGCGGACTTCGTCCAAGGGCTTATGCACCGCAGGCCCCGCTTTGGATGCTTCCTTGTCCAGAAACCGGTGCTTCAGTTGCTCGTAGGCGTGTTGTATGTCTGTCTCACTCGGCTCGCTCTCCGCTTCCAGTGCCCTGGTGTCGGTGAGCAGGACTTCCAAGTCGTATCGCGGGGGATGCTTGTATGCGCCCTTGTTGGCTGCGTAGTGTGCACGGGCATCCTTGTCGCTGACAGTGATTGTGGGGGCGAATGAGTCGGCCTCGGCAAGCACATAGTGGACCTTGACCAGTTCGTTCTTTTTTGCGTCGATCACACGGGCGAGTTGAACGACTTCGTCGGTGCTGATGACGCGGGTGGTCTTGTGGGACTCGGTGCTAAACGCTGCCTGGCGCAAGGCGGAGGTCATGCCAAACTGGGACAGGGCGCGTTCGTGGTCGAAGAAGCCGGTCGTGGTCACGTCCGGCCTAAACGGGAGTCCCGCCGCCAGTTCAGGTCGGTCCAGAGCCTGTGCGATGGTTGCGCCGGCGTTCTCCGCCAGATAGGCCCGGACCTTGGTCAGGGCCTTCGCGGCCCTGTGCATGAGGCGTTGGTGCCGGATTTTGGCGCGGACTGCGGGCAGCGCAGCCTTGAGTTGCGGGATGTAACTTTTCTTCTCGTTCGTCACGCGGAAGATGACCCAGCCGTCGGGGGTTTTGACGGGTTCGCTGAGGGCGCCTTTTTTTGATGCGAGGATGTTGTTGATTAGGCCGGGCGCGTACCCGATGCGGTCGATTTGCTGGTCGTTCGGGCTGAGCATCCGGGTGGTTCCGGCGACGAGGGTTCCCCCAGGTTCGAGCAGCTTGGGGACCTGGCTGAGCGGCTGTGGGCTGGCTTTCGCTTTGCTGTGCGCGGCGGCGATGGCCTGCTCCGTGTCTTTGGTTCTCGCTTGCTTCTCGGCCAGCAGGCCGCGGAGGACGTTCTTGAGCGGTTCGTCGAGAGCGCGTTCCTTGTATATGGTGCTGCGGTTCTGTTCGTAGTAGGTTTTGATTTCCTCTTCGGGGATGCTTGCTTCGATCTGGTCGGCGATGTCGTCGAAGGAGGCGAAGACAAACTCGGCCCTGGCGCGCGCAGGTCGCCGGAACTCCTCGGTATGGGCTTCATAGTAGTTCTCGGCGTCGGCGTCGCTCACGGTTACGCTGAGCGGGTCGTATTCGTCGGGGTATACGGTGACGAACTCGATTTTGATTTCTTCTCGGGTTGTGCGGCCGTCCTCTGGTAGGAGCATGATGGCGGCAGCGGAGTCGCCGGTAACGGGGCCGCTCAGCTTGCCCGGCTTGAGCTCGAATGCGGCTTTTATCAGAGCCCGGTCTCCGGCGTGCGGATAGTCGTCGTCGATGTGGAAGAAGCCGGGCGTGGTCCGCCGCCGGAGTTTTTCAGTGCGAACGGATGTGAGCGGGTGGGCCTCCACGCATTCGCGGAATGCATCCGGCAGGCGCCGGTGCAGATATTCGAGGTAGCGGGCGCTGAAGGCTTTCGTTTTCCACTCGTCGATAAGCTCGGTTTCGGCCTGTTTGATTTGCTCGTCGGTGGGTTCGGGTTTCTCTTGTGTCCGTTTATTGGCGTCCTTGTTTTTCTTCTCGAACTCAGTGTCGCGCAGTTGGCGTGCGCGGGCGTCGATCCTGCTCTGTGGCGGAAGAAGTTCTGCGGTGAACTGCTCAGGCGTCAGGCTGATGTAGTCGATGTGCTCGTCGTATGTGCGGCTGTCGATTTCGGTGATGACGGCTGTGTGGTAGATGTCGGCGTCCTTGACCAACTGTGCGATTTCGCCGGCGACGGGTCTCAGTTCTTCCCTTACGTAATCTGCCAGAGCGGGGGGGATAGTCGAGGCAACTTCCTCGTCTGCGGCGGGGCCCACCACGGCGGAGTTAACCGTGAGATTGTTCTCTGCGGCGATAGTTTCGAGCAGTTTGCGCGCCGCGCCGGTCTTGATCCGCCGGGCAGTCTCCACCGCTTTCTGCACGGCGAGGTAGTGAGCGTAATCGCGCTCGACCGTGGCCTGTTCCTCTGGCTTCAGCTGGGCAAACTCGAGGGTCTGCGGCCCTTTGTACCTCAGCAGCCTGAAGACGAAAAGTTTTCCATTGCTGTGGAGCGGCGGGCTAAATGGCCGGACCTCTATCCGCTGGCCGGGCCGGGTCTGGATTGAGGAGGGTCGCATGTTCTCGGAAAAGGCTAATTGCTCGAACTCGTCGGAATCGGCGAGCTCGGGCAGGACCGCCCCCGTCTCAGCTTGCGCGAAGAAAGGTGATTTGGCGTAGTGGAGGCCCGCCTCCTCTGCTGCTCGGCTCAGGTCAAGGGAGGCCCCCTTGGCGCTCTGGGCCTTCTGCTTCACCTGTTTTAGCTCCCGGTCCGCAGCCAACGCGGCTCGGCTCTCGGTGAGGTCTTCGAGTATTGAGGCCCGCACTGCGGCGAACGGCTTCGGGGTCTCGCCGTCATCGGCGAGGAACTCGGTGTTCTTGTGCCGGTCGTAGTACTCTCGCGCCGCCTTATCGCTTATTGCCACCTTGTCCTTGAACAGTTCGGGGTTTGCCATGACGTATTCGATTTGGATTTTCGGAGGCTGGGCATAGCCGAAGCTCCTTGAGTTCGGCCCGCCGGCGCGCTGTTTCCGCGCGTTGTAAAAGGCGAGTATCCGCCCCCTGTCTGGAAGCTCGGGGCCGAGGAAGGGGTCTACGGGTATTGGGGTAAGGAGTGCTTTGACCTGTCTAGCGTGGTAGTTGATGAACTGCTTCTGTGCGTCGCGTGTCATCAGGGAGCCCTGGGCGGTCCCCCCGCAGCGGAGGGCGACGAATTTCTGGACGACGAGGAATTCCTCGAACGACTTGCGGACCTGGGCTAGTTCCATACGGCGTTTGGCCTCTACTAATTCGGGGTAGTCGTGGGAGGTCTCGAGTTCCATGAACCGACGGTTACGCCAGCGTTCGTCGTGCTTTATGAGGAGGCCGTCTGAGTTGAAACCGGCGGAGGTCT
>JAUWIN010000089.1 GCA_030605345.1 Candidatus Brocadiia bacterium | reverse complement strand
TGAACCGCACGCCGTCACGGGTCAGCCGCTCGAAAACGTCGAGCAGCGGCAAGTATGTCTCCGTAATGGCCTCGAACAGCCAGTTCTCTTCGAGAAAAGTGTCGTGCTCCGGGTGCCGCACAAACGGGAGGTGGGCGTGCAGGATGAGCGCCAGGTAGCCTCTAGGAGGCCTGGGCGATCGCTGTGTTGGGCCGGTCATTTGTGGTTCCGACTGGAGCAGACTGGGGAATCGACAGTAAGGTCCGCGCTGGGGTCATTCTGAGGACTGTTTGGCTGAGCCGGGACTGGAGAGGCCTTCGTGTGTGTGCTCCTGGCCCTTGAGCCACTTGGTTTGCGCCGGGCCGGTGGTGCTGGCGACCGGCTTAGCCCGTGGAGGGCCCTTCAGCCAGGTTTCGTCGGTGATTTCGGAAACACGGTCAACGGGCGTGGCGGCCAGGTTGCTCCTTACCAGCGATACGGTGCGGCCCTCAGGGGCAACCAGCAGGTACTCGACACAGTAGAGCCGGCCCGGCCGCTCCACCCTGATGTGCCAGTGGTCCTCCATGCCGGTGACGTCGATTGTGAAAAAGTCTTCCGACTTCGCCAAGTCCGGCTGGCCCGAAGTCCGGTCGAACTCCAGGTCGGTGACGTCATGGACACGGAGCAGAGCCTTCGCGGCCTCGGCCTCAATGTTCAGTTCGCCCAGCGCCGATTGGCGCCGCTGTTCGGTGACCTCCCACAGAGCGTACAGCCAGTTAGGGTCGCGCGGCATCAGCAGCATGCGGTCGGCTCCATACTGCCGCGGCAGCTCGTGGGGCTCGTGAAGAGAGGGGCGGTCGCCGGAAGCACCATCTGTCGGATTGCGTTCTGCGTCTTTGCCCGCAGCACCCTCGGCCGGCTCATCATTGTGGTGTTGCTGTTCGTTCATCGCGATTCCGCCTCAAAGGTAATAGCGCCGCGTTCGAGCCTACCGCTCGGCGATGGTTTCTTCAACCTTCATTCCGAAATGCCTGCCGCCTTCGGTCAGGTATGCCAGGACCTCGTCGCCCTGCTTGGCTGCGGCTACGGAGAGTGCGGTGCCGGCGGGCTTGGTCAGTCGGACGGTCTCGGCGTTCTGCATCACCAGTTCGACCGGGCGCTTGCGGTCTTCGGATTCGGCCTCAGCAGAGATGAGGAGGAGCGGACGCCGCTCCACCTTGCACCGGCCGACGTATGCCCGCTGGGTGTCGCCCTTGCCGTTCACAATCATCACCGGGTCGCCCGAGCGCAGGCCGGAGAGGTATTTGGTCGCCCCGCCCGGCACCAGCACGTATGCGTGCAGCGCTCCGGCGTTGACCCTGAACGGCCGGGTGGCGACGTATGGCGAGGGGATGGTCTCGGAATGGACCAGGAGGAACGCATCGCTCGAGTTGCCCACGAGCATTCCTTCGCCCGGCCGCATCTCGGTGCACGAGTCGATGCACACCCTGTCGCCCATGCCAAGGAGGGCGACGCGTGTGATCTTCGCCGGCACCAGCGAAAGCTTGTCCGAAATCCTCTTCACTACAGAGATGGTTTGTTTGATTTCCCCGATGTCCTGGCTCTTGAGCAGGACTCCGTCCACGCCTTTTTCCAGGATTTCGCTCATCAGCCTCGCTTCTTCGGCGTTCTTGACTTCGACGAACAGTTTCTGGCGCTGTGCCACAAGGTTTTCGACAGGGATGACCTTCCAGTCGCGCATCCTCAGCACCGCGATTTGTTCCGGCGGCATTTTTGCCACCCGCTGTTCGTCCGCCTTGTTACTCACCTCGACCACCACGGCGTCCTTCCCCAGCTTGATGTCGCCGTCGGGCGCCACAGTTTTGATTCGGCCCAGTTTGTGGGTCCGCTCGGTGTGCCCTTCCGGCACTACCACGGCGTCTGCTCCGCT
This sequence comes from Candidatus Brocadiia bacterium, assembly GCA_030605345.1. GTDB lineage: Bacteria > Planctomycetota > PUPC01 > PUPC01 > PUPC01 > JAUWIN01. Next base: position 6,670 of record JAUWIN010000089.1, on the reverse strand, counting down.
CTCCAGGGCGACCGTCACAATATCACGTTGCCACGGGGCGGCATTCACCCACACAGATTTCACGTTTCTACTCCGTATCTGGTCGCGCTCGTATACGAACATAATAATAGCGCCGAGCTTGCGGCGGTCAAGCAAATTGTCGGAGGCGGCTTCAGAAATTACGCAATCCTTCCAAATTTTCTCCTTTTTTTCTTGACACTCTGGGTTTACCCGCATAGTATCCCTTCGTTGCCGGCTCGCCCGGCTGGGAACTGGTAACTTGTGTTTGGACATGAAGGAGGTGCAGATATGCCCCGCGGAGCGTTGGGCGTCTTTTTACGCTCATCGCAGGTCGGGTGAACTTAGATGATTTGCGTTGTTGGCTGCGGGTGAAAAGGGAAGCTGAAGAAGCACGATACCCGTCGCTGTCGACGGCATTTTTTGAGGTGTGGTCACTGTCCGCCGAGGTATCAGGTGGAGGCGGATGGGAAGGCCCGCCCTGATGGCCGTCAGTCAGAAGACCTGCCCGCGGCCCGGTACGGCTCTTCGGGATAAAGGGACTGGCCGGGATCGCAGCAGAATGTTTCTGAGCCGGTCTCGCCTGTCCGAGAGCGGCTTTTTTGGTGCCCGCGGTATATGAGCGGGCACGCTGCGGCACGGGCTATGCCGCGGCGGAAGCATTTTGGAGCGATCAAATGTATATCAAACGACATCTGCTTATCGCAATCTTAGCGTTAGTAACAATGGTTTTGGCGTCTGCCGCGCGGGCAGACGTTTTCGAGGACTTTGAGACCGACCCCTTCGAGTCGCGTGCGCTTGTCGTCGGGTCGAATAAGTCGCTCGACACCGCGGCCGCCGAGGTCGAACCCTTCACCTACACCGAGTCGTCGGGAGTGCTGACGCACAACCTGTGCACTAACTGGCGACTCCGACTCGACCCTAACGATGTTCTTGTTCCAGACACCTCCTCATACGAGGCCGACGGATCACGCTTCCACATTGCACTGGACAGGACCTATAATCAGGATGCCAACTTCTCGTTCGGCGCCAAGTTCCGCATCGTGGATAACGAGCAGAACCCGTTCTGGTGGTCCGGCGGCTTCATGCAGATGAACTTTGGCCTACTGAACGACGGCGAGACGGGAATGGACCGGACAAGCAGCTTATCGAGCGGCGGGAATACTTTTGATAGCATCGACTGGAGTTTCTTCCCGGACAACAACCCCGTCAGCTGGGCCACCGTCCAGCAGGTCATGTTTGGTTCGCAAAACGGGGCCCAATCGGCGCTGGACGAGCGTTTTGCCGCCGTGTTCGGAAACCCTCTTCCCAACACCGGGGGCGCGCCGGAGTACGGCCTTCCGCTGAACACCTGGATGGAGGTGGTGGTCAGATACGATGCGGCCACAAGGACGGCCTGTTCGAGCGTTGTGGACTCGGCCTCCGGCATCCCGCTTGCCGAACCGGCCAACCTGCCTGACGTGCTCTTTCCTGACACATGGAACGACGGGTCGGACGGCCTGTTCACGCTGGATACGCTCTCCGTTATGAACTACCAGGACGCCTGGGCCTGGATGGCACCCAGCATCGTTGGCAAGCTGGAATACGACAATATCTGGTTCCAGGAATCGGCTCCGTGGGTCCCCGGCGACTGCGATCTGGATGGTGATGTTGACTGGAAAGACTACCAGAATCTAGAGGCGGGCTTCGGGACCGGGAGAAACTGGTGCGAAGGTAACTTTGACCAGGACGGCGACGTGGACTGGAAGGATTACCAGGAATTAGAAGCCAACTTCGGATACTCGGAAGCAGGTCTGGAGGGCGTTGCCCCCGTTGCCGGGCCGGTCCCCGAGCCGATGACGCTGCCGGTCTTAGCCCTTGGTGCGGCGGGGCTCCTGGTTTCCAGAAGGAAGCGCGTTGCATAACGCAGATTGGTCACCCGGTGACAAGGCAATGATCGCCGGCTTCGTGAATGTGGGTGCCACAATTAGCGGAGGTGCTAACACAGTGCGGTCTCGCGCTCGACAAGCCGAACAGCGAGCATTCCGCTATATCCACCCCGATGGCGGGAGCGTCCGACGCCAAGCAGCCGGGCGCTCCCGCGGGAGGGGAACAGCGCCTTCCGGCGGATTCACGCTGATCGAACTACTCATTACTATCGGCATCATTGCGATACTTGCCGGGATGCTTGTGCCGGTGGCGGGTAAGGCGAGGCAGGCTGCGAACTCTACGCTGTGCCAGTCGAACCTGCACCAGATTGGAATAGCCATGAGCATGTACATCAACGACCACAACGGCCACTGCATGCCCATCCAGAACAGCACCCTGAGCTACTGGTTCGGCGAGCGCACCACGTCGGAGCGCAGCGACCCGAAAAGCAGAGTTTTCGACAGGACAAAGGGGTATCTTTATCCCTACCTGAAGGTGACGCGGGCGGTGGCGCAGTGCCCCGGGTTCGAGCAGCGGACCAGGTTCGACGGCAAACTCGTGGGATATGCATACAACTGGTACCAGCGTTTCGAGCTTGGCTGGCCACATTCGGTGACCTATCGCAAGGGCCTGGGGCCTGGGGTGATGTACGGGCACATCCGCCGCCCCGCAAAAATGGTCGTGATGGTGGACGGGGCCCGAATCTCGAACGGAAACCCCAGCATCTACTACACCCCCGCCGGGACGGTCGAGGAGAATTACTACCTCGCTGCCCCTGCGCCCATGGACGGATACCCCTGTGTTCACTTCCGGCACAACGGCAAGGCGAATGCTCTGTTTGCCGACTGGCACGTGGAGCAGCTTGAACCACGGTCCATCGCCGACGGCGGCGACGGGCACGTGGGCCATTTTTGTGACAGCAGCGATTGGGAACAGTACTACTGCCGTTGAGCCTGAGTCCCGGTGCCGTTGACCTGCTGATCTTTCGCCGTCCTCCGCCTGGAAGATAGCGCCGGGGAGCTCGTATCCGGCGTCCACGATGTTTCTTCCGGTTCCCAGATTTCGGTGCAAAAACTCTTGCGTTACGGCGCGAATTTTATATAATTCAGAATTCGCAGCCGCGTGCGCAATTTAGTCCTTGGCAGTCCGTATTCGTGTCGGTCACTCCCGAACGCTGGAGACATGTTTATGTCTGAAGAGACAGCAGACGTGATTGACGTGCCGTCAATGTTTACTTCCGACCAGACAAGACGCTCCGCTTACGTGGAACTTCGGAAGACGGTGTGCTCTGACCACGACCTGAAGGCTCAGGTGGAGGACATCGTCAGGCAACTGGAGGATGAGTCCTCGGAAATGTCGAAAGCCATGACCGGCAGCAAGGCCAGTCTGAAGCGGGGTATCGGCTTATGGGTGCTGGGGAAGACGCCTGATGCGGAGTCAGCATTGAGCGCCGCCGCCGCCACTGCCGACAGCAACTTCTTCCTAGCGCTGTGCTGTCTCGAGATGGGTTATGACGAGCGTGCTCTCACCTACGCTGAAAGGGTGCTCGTATCGGACCCCTCCGACCACCAGGCGGCGTTGCTGGTGGCAGAAGCGAAGATAAAGACCGGCGACATGGCAGGCGGCACAGAGGTCCTCGATAAACTCCGCAAGCACAAGGAACTGGCCGCCGACATCGAGTACCTCAACGGACTGGCCTATGACCTCTCCGGCGAGTACGACGCGGCAGAAGCAGCATACAGGAAGGCACTGGAACTGGATCCCGGCGCTCAGAGGGCCAAGTTCAGGCTGGCGTACAACGCCAACCTGGCCGGGGACGAAACTGGCGCCATGCAATTATACGAAGAGATTGTCAAGCACGACGTCAGCTTCGTCGGTGCGCTTGTGAACCTCGGGATCCTTTACGAGGACAAGGGACAGTATCAGCGCGCCGCAGACTGCTTTCAAAGGGTTATGAGGGTCAGGCCGGGCAATCAGTGGGCACGGTTGTATTGCAAGGAGGCGGTGGCCTCGCTGGACACCATTGTGGATGACGACCTCCAGAAGGAAGTGCAGCGGCGGGTCGAGATCCTTCAAATCCCTATTTCCGACTTCGAACTCTCAGTCAGGAGCCGAAACTGCCTGGCTAAGATGCAGATCCGGACACTGGGCGACCTGGTGCAGAAAACAGGGCAGGAACTCCTCGACTACAAGAACTTTGGCGAGACGTCCCTGATCGAGATACAGGACGTGCTGAGCAGCAAAGGCCTGAAGCTGGGGATGTTCGACGAGGAGGACGTGGATGAGGTGACGCGAAGGGTCCAAGCGGCGACCCGTAAGGCGGAGGCAGAAGCCAGCAAAAACATCCTCACGCACGACATCGAGGAACTGGAGCTTTCCGCCCGCAGCCGCCAGTGCATCGAGTCCCTGAACGTCAGGACCATCGGTGAGCTAATTTCCAAGGAGGGACGAGAGCTGCTGGCCGTGCGCAATTTCGGCCAGGTCTCGCTCGAAGAACTGAGGGAGAAACTTGCCCCATTCAACCTCTCCCTCCAAGGTGAAGCTGAGTCCCCGGCCGGGGAAGAATAGCTGCAGAGCCTATCTGTCGTTCGGATTTCCGCTCCCGGCGTTCACACAGGCAACAAGCAGGTGGCATTGCCGAAATGAAGATTGTGCTGCACGTGTGTTGCGCTCCTTGTCTTGTCGGGACCCTTCCTACATTCGCCGAACTGGGCGAAGTGTTTCCCTTCTTCTACAATCCCAACATTCACCCGCTGCTGGAGTTTCGAAAGAGATTGAAAGCACTCGACGTCCTCGCCGAGCGTGAAAACATCAAGGTGGAGGCAGTTCGGCAGTATGGCCTTCATCGGTTCCTCAAACTCGTCCCGCCCGACGGGAAGGGACGGTGCCCGATATGCTATCAGGACCGGCTCGGCAGAACCGCGCATCACGCAGCAGAAACCGGCGCCGCAGCCTTCTCCACAACAATGGTCTCCAGCACATACCAGGACCACAACGCCATTAGGAAGGCGGGCGAAGAAGCAGCCGCCGAGGCCGGAGTAGAGTTCATATATAAAGACCTGCGCTACTGCGCTGCCGACGGCCTGGCCCTCGCCAAGAAAATGGGCCTGTATCGCCAACAGTATTGCGGCTGTATCTTCAGCGAGTATGAGCGCTACAAGGACACCAACACGGACATTTATCGTGGGACGCACAAGACCGCAAAGACAGAGAAGAGCCCCTAAGGCCCTACGCCGTAACCCGGGCGCCCGTCAGTTCTTCGCCATCCTGTCGAAGGTGGCGGCGGCTGCCGTTGTGGTCGCCGTGTTCGGCTCGTGCTCCCGCACTGTCGAACTTGAGCCGGCATCGGTCGGCGCACCCTCGATACGTGTTCTGCTGCTTGACGGCAAGGATGCAGTGGACGTTTCGGTCGCCGGCCCGTACGAAATCCTGTTGATTGACGGCTCGGGCGAACGGCGCAGGCTGGCCTCTGGTGAGGAACTGGGCACCCAGCGTGTTCGATGCGTCAAGGCGGATGTGGTTGTAGGTGACGTTATTCGTACCCCGCGCCCGGTTGAGTTTGTCGGACGCAGCGTCCCGGTTACACTCGACGGCCGCCGGTATCGCGGCTCGGTCAGGATCAGTTCGCACCGCGGTAAAGTTCGCGTCGTCAACGTGCTCGACATCGACGGCTACCTGCGCGGGGTTGTCGCGCGCGAGATGTTTCCACGCTGGCCGTTGCCGGCGCTGGAGGCACAAGCCATTGCTGCGCGCAGCTACGCCTTGGCCAAGATACACCGTAGTTCCGGCCGCGCCTTTGACGTTTATACCTCTGTGGCGGACCAGAAATACGGCGGATTCGACGACGAAACCGCTCGCACTGACGCGGCGGTGGCGTCCACCGCCGGATTTGCCCTCCGCTATGGCGCGCGGGTGCTTACCGCGTATTATCACGCATGCTGCGGTGGATCAACCGCCGACGCGCGGGAAGTGTTCGACGATCCCGCCCCGCCGCTGCGCGGAGTTCAGTGCGGCTATTGCTCCGACGCACCGAGGTACAAATGGACAGCGAGGATTCCACGACGCGATGCCGCCAGAAAATTAGGAGTCAAGAACCTGAACGGCCTCAGCTTAGAAGGTATCGGGCTGGATGGAAGGGTGGGGCAGGTCACGTTGCATCGTTCCACCGGCTCCCCACTGGTCATGGCTGGCACGACCTTCAGGCGGCGTATGGGCCTCAATAGTACCCGCTTCAAGGTGAAGGTGGACGGCGCCGACTTCGTGTTCGACGGCCGAGGCTGGGGGCACGGCGTCGGATTGTGTCAGTGGGGTGCCAAGGGAATGGCTGACACCGGCAAGAGCTATAAGCAGATATTGGAGCAGTATTACCCGGGTGCGAAGGTGGCACGGATGTACTGAGGTGTTGTTGTTTGTCCCTGTGGCTTAGCCAGGCAGACATTACCGTCCTTCGGGCAGCGCTATCGAGTGGTTTATCCTTTCATGGAATTTGTGGTGGAACACAAGGATGCCGGAACCGGGGCCAGGGCGGGGACCATCCGAACGCCGCACGGTGAGGTCAAGACCCCGGCCTTCATGCCTGTCGGTACACAGGGAGCGGTGAAAGCGCTCATACCCGCGCTCGTCGCCGAGACCGGCACGGAGATGTTGCTGGCGAACGCATATCACCTGGGCCTGCGGCCGGGCGAAGACACGGTCGCAAAACTGGGCGGGCTGCACAAATTCATGGGCTGGCACCGCCCCATCCTCACCGACAGCGGCGGGTTCC
>JAUWIN010000041.1 GCA_030605345.1 Candidatus Brocadiia bacterium | reverse complement strand
GGCCGCCGGGGGCGGAGGCGTTCTCGGCCAGCGCCCGCGCTGGAACGGGCTTTACCGAATACAGGTCCACCACGCGGATGTTGAGCCCGGCCGCTTTCAGGTCGTCGTGCGCCTTCAGGGCCTCATGCACGGTGACGCCGGCTCCTGCGACGGTGATGACGTCGGATTCCGACTGGCGAAGGACCTTGAGTTCGCCGAGCGGGAACTCCTCGTGGTTATCGTAAAGCACAGGCACCTTCGGCCGCGCCGTGCGGATGAAGGCAAATCCGTCTTGCGCGGCCGCGGCGACCACCAGTCTTTCCGCCGATACCGCGTCGGAGGGGTATACCACAACCGAGCCCGGAACAGACCGCATCAGGCCCAGCTCTTCGAGGGCCATTTGTGAGGGGCCGACCTCGCCGATGGAGACACCGGCGTGTGAACCGCAGAGGTTGATGTTGCACTGGGTAACGCCTGCCATCCGGACCTGGTCGGCGGCGCGTTCCAGGAACGCCCCGAACGACGAGACGAACGGCAGCAGGCCCTCGGCCGCCAGCCCCATGGCGACGCCGACCATGTTCTGCTCGGCGATATAGCACTCGAAGAAGCGATCCGGATATGCCTTGGCAAAGTCCTGCGAAAAGGTCGAGTTCTTCACGTCGCCGTCCAGTGCGACAACTTCCTTGCAGGCGGCGCCCAGTTTGACCAGCACATTGCCGTATGCCTGGCGGGTGGCGAGCTTCGCGCCCTTTTCGTATGACGGCGGCTCAACCCCCGTGAACTTAAACTTCACCGGCGGGTTGGTCCAGGTCTGGATCTTGGGCGGCTGTTTATCGATGACGTTCAATTCGGCGATAGCCTGCCCCGCCTTGTCCTCCGGCAGCGGCTTGCCGTGGTGGCCGTCGAGATCGTTCAGGAACGAGACCCCGTGTCCCTTGAACGTCTTTGCGATGATGGCGGTAGGCTTCCGGCTGCGCCGGCAGGCCTTGTCGAAAGCGGCGTCGAGCTCCTCTACGTTGTGACCGTCGGCCAGAATTGCTTTCCAGCCGAAGGCGCGGAACCGTTTGACGTAGGTCTTGAGGTCGTGTCCAAGCATGGTGGGCTCGCTCTGTCCGAGGCGGTTCACATCGACGATGGCCACGAGGTTGCCCAGCTGATAATGTGAGGCGAACGCTGCAGCTTCCCACACCGCGCCCTCCGCCGTCTCCCCGTCGCCCAGCAGGACGAACACCCGGCGGCCTGCCTTTCGCTTTTTCATCGCCAGAGCCATGCCGGCGCCGGCCGAGAGCCCCTGGCCGAGCGACCCGGTCGCGACCTGAACGTAGGGATACCGTGGTGTGGGGTGGCCCTCGATCCGGCTGTCAATTTGCCGGAGGGTCATCGCTTCTTCCTTCGTGAGGGTGCCGGCCTCCACCAGCGCGGCGAAGTGGAGTGGTGCCGCGTGGCCTTTGGACAGCACAAACTTGTCGCTGTTCTTCGCCGCCGGGTTTGCCGGGTCGTATCGCATCACCCTGAAGAACAACATCGCGGCGATTTCGGCCGCGGACATGCACGAGGTCGGATGGCCGGACCCCGCCTTCGTTGTCATCAGGATGGAATATTCCCTCAGGCGGTCGGCGATGAGTTTGATTTGGTTCAATGGGGTATTCTGATTTTCGGCCATTACGTTGACTCCTCAATTTTTCTGGAAAGACCGACGCAGGCTGTTACTCATACGACAACCAAAGCGATATTTTACACATGTTTCGCAGTTTTTCCAGAACCTGAGTCGAAATAGTGTTTGAACCGTACCAGCATCCTGCCGATAATACGTTGTTATTTTTGCCCGTCTTGAGGTGTTTCCTTGCGTCAATACCACGTGGCCGTAAGGTCTCCTTTCTTTATTCTCTCCATCCTTCTCGGTTTTTTCCTGACAGGATGCACGACGAGGCCACCCAAGCCTCCGCCGCCACGGCTGCACATGATGAAGATAAGCAGCCTGGCAAAGCAGTTGGGGCTGAAGGCCTGGCGCGACTTCGCCGCCGACATCCTCGTCCTCTCCGGCCAGCGGGGCACAATTGTTTTTAATCCGAGGCTGCGGGGTATTGTTGTTGATGACGACGTGTGTTTCCGCGGGCACCGGGTGGTTATTACAGATGGCCGGGTCAGTGTTCCGTCCGGGTTTGTGGCTCGGTGTGAAGAGCGGTTCGGCGCCGCCGCGCCGCCTGAGGTGCGCACTAAGAAGCCGAGGGAACGATGGCACGTCGTGCTTGACGCCGGTCACGGCGGCAGGGACCCGGGCGCCATCGGGGCGAACGGCGGATATGAGAAAACGGTGAACCTGGTTGTGGCCCAATTGGTCGCGGCCAAACTGCAACACCGGGGAATCGGGGTGACGATGACCCGCCCGCGAGATGACTTCGTCGAGTTGAACCAGCGGGCCGCTATCGGGAACCGTGTCCGCGCCGACGCATTTGTGTCGATACACGCTGACGCCGCCGAGAACCACTCTGCCCGCGGCTATACTGTGTTCGTCGCCCACACCAAGTACTCGGACGCATCGAGGGCGCTTCTGGTCTGCGACGAGTATAACATCAACCTCAGCAAGCACAACGGAGGGCGCAGCGCGTCAAGAGCGCGGCGTCTGGAGATCATCCGCTCCATTCTTGCAGGGAGCAGGGCCCGCAGCAGGCGCCTGGCGTCGCTGGTCCGGGGGGAACTGGGCAAGGCGACGGACTCGCCCGACCGCGGGACACGGCTGGGGCCGTACCGGGTTCTCAAGCGTTCGGTCTGCCCGGCGGTCCTTGTTGAACTGGGGTTTATGTCGAACCCGGAGGAATCGAGAAGGTTGCTTCGACCGGCGTATCGAGAAGCCCTCGCGTCCGCCATCGCCAACGGGCTCATTCTTTTTCTCGACGGCCGATGAGCCCGTCCGGCCGCTGATTGCTCTTCTGCCGGGCCTTTCCGAGTTCCATCAGTATTGTCGCTCCGGCAAACATGATTACGGCGACCGTTATGGTAAGGAACTTATCGTAACGGCTGAACTCCCCCTTAGTCTTCAGGATCAGCGCCAGGAGGCCGAGGACCACCCCCCCCAGGCAGATGAACAGGCAGGTGTGGCGCGGCCGCATGCCGAGGTTCTGGAGCCGGTGGTGGAGGTGGTCGCGGCCGACGTATGCGGCCCATTGGTTCAACGTACGCACGTGCCCCGCCCTGATGCGATATATCGTAATATATATGATGTCGTATATCGGCACGCCAAGCACAATTATAGGAACGAACAGGTCTTCCGCCCGCTCCGGCGCACCCCAGTCGCCGATGATTGCAATGCAGGCGAGAGTGAAGCCGAGAAAGGTGGCGCCGGAGTCACCGAGGTAAATCGAGGCCGGCCTGAAGTTGTATTTGAAGAACCCCAGCGCGGCGCCCGCCAGGCAGAAGGACAGAACGGCCACGGCGGTCTGGCCGGTCATCGCCGCAATAGCCCCGAACGACAGCGCAGCGACCGCCGCCACCCCCGACGCAAGGCCGTCCAGCCCGTCCAGGAAATTCAGCGCGTTGGTGATTCCTACAATCCAAAGCGCGGTCAGCACGACCTCCCCCGTAAGGCCCGCGGCGGTGGGCGGCAGGAACGTCATCACCACGCCATATCTCACGACCAGGCAAACAGCGGCCAGTTGCCCGATGACGCGGACGCCCGGCTTCAACCCCCACTTGTCATCGGCAACACCCAAGGCGGTGATGAACGCGGCCGCAGCCAGTGTGGCCACAAACTGTGGCTTGAATCCCGCCCACAAATACCCGTCCGGCAACACCTCCATACATACCACCGCAGCGACCGCAAACGCGGTCAGAACGGCTGGGCCGCCAAGAAGCGGCATGGGCCTGTCGTGTCCCTTGCGCTCATCGGGAATATCCAGCATCCCCAGCCGATACGAAAGCCGCGCCGCAACTGGAGTCAGCAGCAGCGCCGCCGATGCCGCCAGCGCGAACCCGACGAAAACCGTACCCAGAACGGAGCAAAAGGTCCCGCAAAAGCATGCTCCGACCATAAGGACCATCGTGGCGAGCAGAAACCAGCCGCTGGTACGCGGTGGAATGACGGAGCGAGCCACGGATGACTCCTTCAATACACAACCTGGCGGACCGCGGAGGCGACGCGACGGGTCTGCGCCTCCGTCAGCATCGGATAGATCGGAAGTGAGACCGCCTGCTTCCACGCTCGTTCCGTGTTCGGGCAGGCCGCCGCCCCGACGATCCGGTGGAGCGGCGGATCGACGGGCCTTGCGGCCATCACGCCCCGCCGGCGGAGTTCCAAGATCAGATCGGCCGCGTCGGCCACTTCGATTACGTACCTATAATAAACCGAGCCGGCCGGTGCGGCCAGTCCTATCCCGTCGAGGCCCGATAGTTCCCGGTCGTAGGTTGCCGCAATCCTTCGCCGGTCCTGAATAAACTCGTCCAGCCGCGAAAACTGCACCAGCCCCACCGCCGCTGCTATGTCGTTGAACTTGAGGTTGAACCGGCGCACCGCATCGGACTTTTTGTCGTACTCAATCAGGTCACGGGCGCGGCCAAGGAGGCCCTGTGAACTCGACGTCAGCATCCCCCCCTCGCCGGTGGTCATCATCTTTGTGGCGTAGAAACTGAAGATTGCGGCGGCGCCGAACGAACCGCACTTTGCACCATTGACCTGTGCTCCGACAGCCTGGGCGCAGTCCTCGATAACTGGCGGCCCGATATGGAGGAACTCCTCCACCGGCGCGGGGGTGCCGAAAATATGCGGCAAAATAATTGCCGCAGTCCGGCCGGTCAATTTCGCCCGAACATCAACGGGGGACAGATTGAAATGGTCCGCGATGTCGCAGACCACCGGCTCCGCGCCGGTTGCCCAGACGGCGTGAAGCAGGGCGGTACAAACGAAGCTTGGCACCACGACCTGGTCGCCGTTCCCGACACCGAGCGCTTTGAGCGCGGCGAACAGAGCCGCCGTTCCACTGGATGTGGCCACTGCTCCTTCGGCGCCGACGGTCTGGGCCAGGGCTTTTTCGAACTGCGCGGTCTTTTCACCGGTTGCGACATTGCCGGAAGCGACGACCCCGGCGGCAGCGTCAGCTTCGGCCTGCCCCAAGGTCGGCCTGGAGTGTGGTATTGAATCTTCCATCGGCTATGGCTCGATCACGAACCGGACGGGGAGGAAACCCTCGGCGTACTTCAGCCTACCCTGGATGCCCCGAAAGTTCGCGCTCGACCTGGCAATGGTGAGGATGTCGATGTCCTCGACGTGCGTCTTGTCCACTTGCGATTGATGTGCCCGCAGGAGGTCGAGTTTATCTTCAAGGGTCTCGCGAATGTCCACGAAGAACGTAGGCATAAAGTCCTGGGTGGTGGGCACTTCGTAGAGCAGGACGTCCCTGGTGTAGCGGGTTGCAGAGAGCGTGGCCTCTGACAGGACTCGGTGGTCCTGGTGGGTATCCCGCGGGGCGTGTGCGAAAATCAGCGAGGGGTGAACGTCCTTCACCACGGACTCTATCCTTGTGATGAGTTCTTTTCCCAGAGGGAGGCGGGTGTCGTGGTAGCCGCCCCAGAAGATGTTTTTGGCGCCGAGTAGTTTGGCCGACTGTTCCTGTTCCCGGCGGCGCGCCTCTGCTGTTCCGCCTCCTTCTCCGCCGGTCGCCACGAACAGATAAACGTTGCATCCCTTGCGGGCGAAGCGCAGGAGGCTGCCGCCGCAGCCGTATTCGACGTCGTCCGGGTGAGCGCCGATTGCGAGAATGTTCATCACTGTCTCCCTGGTTTTTCCGATGCCGCGAAAGGCGTAATAGTTCGGCCCGAGCGCAGGATGTGGAGGCTTTCGTGCCCGCAGTTCAGCAACAGGTCCACCACCGACATGCGGGCGGCGAACTGGCCGAACTGCTGTGGATACACCGGCTGTTCGTATTCGTGAAACAGCAGCTCCACCCCGGTCTTCTTGCCGAACTTCTCAGTTTCCAGATAGGCGCGCCCACCCGGGCCGGAAAGGTAGAGGTCTGCCCCGGTTTTCCGGCAGATGGAGATAAGTGCGTCTGTCGAGCGGCCCTCGTAGCCGAGTTGAGAAGAGAACACCATGGGGGTTGCAATACCGAGCCACCGGCAGAGAAGTTGTATCAGCTCGACGTCGAGTGGGGCGAGGCGGTCCCATTCCCCGGCATAGATCGCCGAGAGGTCATCGGCGTAGTCCTTGTAGAACGCCGCCCGGGCGTAGTTCGCGGCAAGAGAGTTGGCGTGCTTGCGCCGCCAGGGTTTCGAATTGTCGATGCGGATGTCGCGAATGAGTTCGCCTTGGGTGTGGTGGACGGGGACGGTCAGCCACTGGACCGGCTTCTTCGGATTGACTGTTTTGATCCGGCTGCGGTTCTGCCAATCGTCGTGCTTGTATGGTATATCGTCGTAGATTACGAATATGTCGGCGGCATCGAGCTTGCTGAAAAACCCAAGCCAGGGCAGGTACTGCGGTTGGTGTACGGCGCAGATCACGGGCCGGTCGCTCCTTTGGGCCTACGCAGCACAAAAATCGGGTTCAGCGCCAGTATCGGGTCGCCCCCATTGTACACAATGACTCGCACGTAGGACTTCTTTTTTGTGGATGGGATTGCAACCTCGCCGGCAGCTTCAAGCGCGCCGCCGTCCGCGCCCTCTGAGACCAGTCGCGGCAGGAAGGTGTGTGTGTCGAGGCCGTTGACCACGGCTTTCACCTCCATGCGCCGCCTGGCCTTTTTTGGCGCGGTGGCGAAGAGGCGCAGGTAAAGGCCGACTGAGGGAGCCGAGGTGGTGAGCGTTTCGCCGCTGCGGGCGGTCGCGGTGCCGTCGGTCAGCCGCCAGTTTTCGACCCGAAGCCGCTTGCAGGCATATGTCATCGTGGCGTAGCACCGTCCGTTACGTAACGCGTCGAGGACGGCGTCGGGGGAATCATCGCGTGCCCAGACGACCGTCTGTGCCTCCGACAGTGTCTCCACACCATGGCCGGTATCGAAGTCGCACTCAGAAATCACCCACACCGGCTGAGCCCTCTCGCCGGCGCAATACTGCCGCAGCGCCCGGTCCCACTGCTGCCCCGGCTCTCCCGGCCGGATTCCGGCGTTGAACATGGCGAAGCCGGTATAGTGCGCCGTCGTGCACAACACCTCCGGATACGGTTTTACCTCCACGTCGATTCCTGTGGTCTGCTTGAGATGATGAGGCCGGGAGCCGGGGTTTGCGGCCGGGTGTGCCCAGAAGGCCAGTGCTCCGCATTTCTCGGCGTACCGGCCGAGAACGTCCGCCGGGTCTATCGTCGGTTCGTCGTATGCCGAGATCCGCCGCGGCAGGAATGGAGCGCAGTCAACCAGCACCAGCACCGACAGCGCCGCAAGCAAACCACCGGCGAGTTTCGTGAGTTTCCGCCTTCTCCGCCTGGGCCTGTGCCGCCACAGACGCACCCCAAACCCAAGCAGCACGATGGGCACCAGATTGAGCAGCACGCTCCCCGAAAACCGATACCCATATCCGCCTGCCGTGCGCGGGATGCCGTCCAACGCCTCCGCAGTGTCGAGCCCTGCCAGGACCATGTGCTCGTAGAGATGGGAAAGCATGAGGCCGCTGAACGGATTACCCCTCCAGCGGTAGTAGGGGATGCACTCAGCGCCGGGGATAATGGTAATCCCGGCGACCTCCGCGGCCTCGCGGGCGCGCTTGAGGTATCTGTCGGAGCCGTAGGAGGCGATGGAGCCTTCGGAGACGGTCAGTTTGAACAGCCGGCTGTAGCGTGTCAGCCCATACGATACCTCGGCTCGTGCGCGGTCAGCAAGAATCAACACGTCGAGTCCCTGTTCTCGTGCCATTCTGGCGGTATCTTCCACACACGGCGGCATCTCGCCTTCAATCGTTTTTATCGGGATGCCGGCGAATTTTATCGTGCGGCAGCTGTGGCTGATGCTGGTATCGACGTGCATCCCCACCCGCAGCGGGACCAACTCCGCGCCGGAGGCTCCCGCCGCGCCGGCCAGAACGACCACCACGGCTGCGATTATGCAAAGCATTCCTGTGCAAGCTCCTCGTAGAGCCCGGAGAACGCATCGGTCATGCGGCCCAGGTCGAAATCCCTCGCCCGCTTCAGCCCTGCCCGCCTCAGGCGGCTGCACTTCCTCTCGTCCAGCGCCAGCGCCGCCAGCGCCTCGGCCAGCGCCGGGACGTCCTGGGCCGGCACCACCACTCCGGCGTGCCCGCCCCGGAGCACCTCTCGCACGCCGCCCACATCCGCCGCCACCACGGGCGTGCCGCATGCCATCGCCTCGCCCGCCGCCAGCCCAAGGCCCTCATTACGCGACGGCAGCGCAAACGCATCGCAGGCGTTGAGTATGCGTGGAATATCGTGGCGCTGACCCAGAAAATTGCAACGGTCCAATATGCCGAGCGACTTCGCCCGCTGCTCAGTCTGCGTGCGGAGCTCGCGGTCGCCTGCCAGCAGGAAGAACGCATCGGGCAGTCGGCCCGCGACGCGGCCGCAGGCCTCGATGAAAATGTCCGGGCCTTTCACCCTGGTGAACCTTCCCGCCCAGCCGATGACGAACTGCTCGGGGCCAAGGCCCAACTCGGCCCGCATTGCAGCCCGCGTGGCCTCGTGGTAAGTGAACCTCCTGTGGTCGATACCGGGATAGAGCGTGACGTATTGCTCAAAACTCCCGACGCCGCGGCTGAGGTGCTCGGTGCGCGAGATGTCCGTTAGCACGGCGATGCGCCGCGCCAGGGGGGCAAGAATGCGTTCGGCAAGCACTACCAGCCCGGTGCCAACCGCCCCATAGTAGCCGTAGAACAGGTGGCCGTGTGGCGAGTGAACCACCGGCATCCCGCCAGCCCAGGCCGCAGCCATACGCCCCAGCGCGCCGGCCTTCGAAGTATGAGGGTGCACTACGTCGGGCTGAATCCGCCTCAGATACCGCACCAGGGCCAACAAGGCCCGGAGGTCTTCGAGCGGGGCTACCTCTCTGCGCAGGTTCGGACATTCCGCTACGGTGACGCCGGCCCGTTCGGCGAGCTCACGGGGACCCTCACCCGCATCGGTGCCGGGGCCTGTGATAAGGGTTACGTCAAACCTCTCCCGGTCAAGCCGCTGGCACAGCGCAATAACCACCTCAGCGGAGCCGCCCGGGTCGAGACGGGTGATGATCTGGGCGATTTTCAGTCGTCTAACCATTCTCACCCGCCTGCCGCCGTGTCCCTGACAATTTCCGCGGTCTGCTCAACCCTCGCCATCGGGATCAGCGGGTGGCACGGAATCAAGAGCACACGCGAGGCAAACTCGTCTGCCCGCGGGCACGGGCCACCACCGTATTCGTCCGGCTTCAGATCGTACGCCCGCTGCACTGTCCTCTCGTTAAGTATCGTGCATTCAACGCCAGCGTTTAGTGCGGCGGCGAGCGCCCTGCTCCGCGTCTCGGTGTCCGGCATCATCAGCGGACAGTGGTTGTAGGCTGGCCTGGTGCCCGGCAGGATCTTAGGCAGCGTAATTGCCTCGGTGTCTTCCAGGATTTCGCGCGCCCGTTCGGCTCGTTTGTTTCGCTCGGTGACGATTAGTTCCAGTCTATTGAGCAGCGAACCTACTGCGCCCGCCTGCACTGCGGTGTACGCGAAGCTGAGGAAATCGTCGTGCGGTTTGGTGTCCTTGAAGCCTGCGAGGAACGAGTGGAAAATGGAATAGAACCACGGCCTGACGGCCAGCGCCAGGGCGACAATCTTTGCAAACATTACTGCGCGTTCGCCAGCGGACGGCTTCCGCAGTTTGTCTTCCTCCCTGGCAAAATCTGCGGCGAGGGACTCGTCGTTTGTGACCCACGCCCCACCGGTGAAGGAGGAAACCTGCTTGCCCCGATGGAAGCTATAGAACCCTGCGTCGGCCAGCGTGCCCGCCATCCTCCCGCCTATGGTGGCGCCGAAGGCCGACGCCGCATCTTCGACGAGCACCGCGCCCGTGCGGTCAGCCGCTCTGCGCGCACCCGCCAAGTCGCAGGGGATACCGAAGAGGTGCACCGGCAGCACGACAAGGGTGTTGTCGTTGACTAACTCATAAGCGTGCTGCATGTCCATGTTGAAGGTTTCCAGCGAAGTATCGGCTACTACGAGCCTTAGCCCTGCCTTCCTGATTGGAAGCAGGAGCACGGGCGTCGAGTACGCCGGTATCAGAACCTCCGTCCGGTCCGAGCGTTCCGACAGGGCTTTCAGCATCACATAGAACGCGGCACAGCCTGAGCTGGCGAGGCCTGCGGCAGAAACATCTAAGACCCGGGCCAGTTCGGCGCGCAAATGACCGGTGTCACGCGCCGCCAGAGCCGCCGCGATGTCCCTGAACCCGATGGGTACGCCCGCAGACGGGATTCTGCTCATTCCTCATTCCTCGCCGTCTTCGGCAAGCACAACTTCGAGCACGTATCCGAACGGTATCAGCCAACCTATCGGCCTGGCACGCCGGACCCTGAGTCCGCGCCGAGCCAGGGCACGCCTCATCTTCTTCAGCGAGTGAGCGGTCGGCACAAACCTGCCGCGCAACTTCTCCATCAAATACCGCAGCCGCAGGATAGGGTGCGCCGGATTGCGGATATCTGCGAGGATTATCCCGCCCGGCGCCAGCAGCCGTGATAAGGAACCCACGGCTTTCACTGCCGTATCCGTCCCGCCGAGGTTGTAGATGGTGTTCAGCAGAAAGATCACGTCGAACGGCCCGGGCAGGTCGGGCGGGTCCAGCAGGTCGCCGACGACCGGGACACAGTCATCCGGCACGTGTGCCAGAAATTCCGGCGACTTGTCGAGGCACACGCGCACCGCCCCGGTGCAGGCGTTGGTTTCACGAAACAACAGCCCGGTCCCGCAGGCGGCGTCGAGCACCCGCGTTGCACCTTCTGGCGCCATCTCCGCTGCGACGCGCCTGCACAGCCTCATTCCCAGCGTCCGGAGCCTGTAATAGTCGTCAACATTCATCGTGGCGCTCCGGCCTGGGCCGACGCCAGCAGGCGCTCCGCCGCATCGGAGACCGACTCGAACGATATGCTCCGCATGCATTCGCCCGACGGGCACGAGTGTCGGCGGCATTCTTGGGTTTCGGCCACGAAGGTCGCCTCGGTGCAGACCTCTGCCGGCTGCTTCAGCACCACGCACCGCCGCGGGTCCATGCGCGGGCGGTACCGGTGCACGTTGGTCTGTCCGAAAAGCGCAACAACCGGCACGTCCTGCGCCGCGGCGATGTGCATCGCGCCGGTGTCGTTGGTGATGAAAACGCGGCACGATCCGATCAGTGCGGCCAGTTCCATCAGCGGACGGCCTGTTGCGGTCACAACCTGGCCGCCGGCGGCACGGGCTACTTCCTCGGCGAGTTTCCGTTCCTCCGGACCGCCCGTCACCAGCAGGGCGCGGCGACGCCCCGCGGTGAGCGAGGAGGCAAGGCGAACAAAGTTTTCCAGCGGCCACCGCCGCGAGGGGCGAAGCGCACCGGGGTTGATCCCGACCATCTCGCTGCCCTCAGATATGCCAGCCTCCTGGAGGAGCAGGCGGGCCGATTCCTGCGCCTGGCGGGGCGCACGCAGGGACGGACGTCCCCCTTCCGCCCCGACGTTGAGCGGCGCCAGCACCTTCAGTTTCCGCTCCACCTCGTGTTGCTGGTCAAGGAGCGATTCTTCCGCGGCGGCGTCAAAAAAGTTGCCCCGCCCGTCGGTATCACGCCCCAGCGAAAGCTGCGCCCCGATGAGCTTGACCAGGCGGCGGCGCCTGCCAGCCGCCCGCGTGCTCTCGATTGAGCTGAGATCAATGAGCACATCAGGCCGGGCCAGGCGGGCCCTCAGTATAATCCGTGCGGCGTCGGCCAATTGCGCGAGCGCATCGCCCAGCCGGAGCTTCTTCAGTTCGAAGTTGAGGTGGAGCGATTCCACAATCTCGGCAGCGCGTGGAGCCACCACCACCGCCACCCGTGCCCTGGGAAAGCGGCGGCGTATCGCCGCCAGTGCGGGCGTCGCCATCACGGCGTCTCCGATGCCGCCGGCTTCCAGCACCAGGACGTCGCTGGGGTCGGCGGTTTGGAACTTCCGGAGCCTGTGCTTAGCGCCCATC
The DNA here is from genome assembly GCA_030605345.1 of Candidatus Brocadiia bacterium. Lineage (GTDB taxonomy): Bacteria > Planctomycetota > PUPC01 > PUPC01 > PUPC01 > JAUWIN01. Next base: position 6,637 of record JAUWIN010000041.1, on the reverse strand, counting down.
AGCGGCTTGTCTCAATCGCGGTCTTTAGGGCGTGCAGGGCCGACTTGGCGAAACGCCCGGGCGAGAAATCCTTCGCCCTGGCCAGACCCTTCGCCTGCAACTCGGCTCGAAACAGCTCGTCGGTTAGTATCTTTCCCAGCCCGGCCTCACACGCTTCTCGGTCGTCCGGGTCCACCAGCAGCGCCGCGTCGCCGGCCACCTCGGGCAGCGAGGTGCGGTTGGAGCACATTACCGGGGTGCAGCACGCCATGGCTTCGAGCACGGGCAGCCCGAAGCCTTCCCACCGAGAGAGGGTGACAAATGCCGAAGCCCCCGCGTAGAGCGCCGGCAGGTGCTGCTCCGCGACGTGCCCGGGAGTGCGCACATTGTGCCCAACGCCCAGCTGGCCGGCGGCGTGGCGGGTCCGCGGCGTCCACTCATCCCGCCTGCCAGCCAGCACTAGGCTGAATTTCTCCCGCAGGTCTTTGTCCAGATGAGCGTATGTTCGGAGCAGAGCGCTGAGGTTTTTATGAGGGCCGAAATTGCCCACGTAGAGGATATAGTCCCCCTCCACGCCGGCCGCCTCCTGGCGGCTGTGAGCTGGGCCTTGTCGTCTATTTTATGATATGCAGGCCCGACGCAGTTGCCGACGACGTGTATCTTCCTGTCCGGCACGTCCAGCAGGCTGACGATGTCTCTCCGCGAGTGTTCGGAGACTGTCAGCACGGCGGCAGCCCTCCTGGCGAAGCTTGCGGCGAACGACCTGAAAGCGCGGCAATACATCGCGCTCTTGCCGGAGACTTCCGCCGGCATTGTGAGGAACAGGAGGTCGTGGATGGTAGTGGCGACCGGGCAGGAACGGATGCCGGGCGCCTTGAAATACGGCGAAAGGAACACGTCCAGTTTGTCGCGCCTGGCCATTCTGGGGAGGGTGACCCTGTCCCACCACCAGGTTGCAGCCTCTGGCTTACGCTGGGTGCGCAGGCGCAGCGGCTCGCCCCACGCCTCGCGGATGTCGAACACGGTATGCTGGTTGCCGTATAGAAAGAGTTGGGGGGGATTCCGCTCAAGCGAAACAGAGCACAGGAAGTTCCTGACGAACCTCCCAATCCCGTTCAGCGAACCCCCAAGTAATTCCCTGGAATCAATTCCCACCTTCACGTCGAGGATTATATCAAACCGCCGCTTCGGCAGGCAACCCCCGGCGGGGTGCGGTCGCTTCAGGTGAAGCCTCAGCTTGACCCGGACTCCGCCGTTTGGTATACGTCTGGTAGTTCAACTCCGGGACCATGGCCGGTATGTCATTGTTGATTACGGGTTCGGTCGCTTTCGATACCATTAAGACTTCGCGCGGTGTGGCGGAGGAAGTGCTGGGCGGGTCGGCGACGTACTGCGCCTACGCGGCCAGTTTCTTCACACCGGTCTGGCTGGCCAGCGCCGTGGGCGAAGATATGCCAGCCGAAAACTTCGAGGACATGCGCCAACACCACATCGATACCACAGGCATCGAGGTGGTCAAGGGCGGCAAAACACTCCATTGGGTGGGGCGGTACAGCAACGACTTTCAGGAACGGACGACAGAAAGTGTGGACCTGAATGTGTTTGGGGATTACGACCCTACGCTGCCCGAGGAATACCGCGGTGCCGAATACGTATTTCTCGCCAATGGCGCCCCCGAGGCCCAGAAGGCGGTGCTGGAGCAGCTGCCTAACCGCAAGTTGGCCTTGCTGGACACGATGAACCTGTGGATTACCGAGTCGCGCCCGGCACTGCTCGAGGTGATGAAGATGAGCGACGGCATGGTGCTGAACGACGAGGAGGTGCGGCTGTTGACTGAAGAGCCGAACCTGCTCGCCGCAGCGCGGAAAGTCGCTGCGATGGGCCCGGCCATCGTAGTAATCAAGAAGGGCGAGCACGGCGCCATCCTCCTGGCCGACGGCAGGCCGTTTGTGCTGCCGGCCTGGCTGACCGAAACTGTTATTGACCCCACCGGCGCAGGCGACTGCTTCGGCGGTGCGATGATGGGCTATTTGGCCAGCGTCGGCGAGGTCACCTTCGAGGCGCTCAAAACCGCCGTGTCCTACGGGACGGTCGTCGCGTCCTTCTGCATCGAAGATTTCAGCCTCAACCGGCTGAAGAGCATATCGCTGGACGATATTGAGCGGCGGCGGACGGAGGTTGCCTCTATGGTCTCGTGGAATTAGGCTGTGCGCGCTTTCTTAGGCATTGAGGTGACGGACGAAGTCCGGGCGGCGCTGTCGGCCCTGCGTCGGGAACTCGAGCGCTGCCGCGCCAGGGTAAGGTGGGTCAGACCGGAGAACGTGCACGTGACATTGAAGTTCCTCGGCGAGGTGAATGGCGAGACTGCGGCGCAGGTAGGCGCGGTAATGGAGGAGGCCGCCGGCGGGGGCCCTTTCAGGTTCGCAGTGGAGGGGTTGGGCACCTTCCCGCCGCGAGGCAAGCCACGGGTCATTTGGGCCGGTGTATCCGACGGTGCGGACGCGGTGTCGAGGTTGCAGGCGAGGCTGGAAAAGGGGTTGCAGCCGATTGGTTTCAGGAAAGAGCAAAATTTTGTGCCGCATCTGACCATCGGACGGGTGAAGTCGCCGAAGAACGCGGAAAAATTGCTGCCCGCCATCGAAGGGCACGCGGGGACGATGTTCGGCTGGTGCACGGCGGCCGAAATGGTGCTGTTTGAAAGTACGCTCACGCCGCAGGGCTCCGTTTACAGCACGGTAGTGAAGCAGGCGCTCTAAGTCGCAAAGGAGATTATCCCATGGCAAAGACAAAAGACCAGAAGCAGCAGAAAGCTGAGGCACTCGACCGAGCGGTGCAGGAAATAGAAAAGCAGTTCGGCAAGGGAGCCATTATGCTGCTAGGCGCGGACACCTATCAGGCCGTGCCCAGCATTAGCACCGGCTCCATCTCGCTCGATATTGCCCTCGGCGTCGGCGGCATTCCGAGGGGCCGAATCTGCGAGGTTTACGGCCCCGAGGCCTCCGGGAAAACCACGCTGTGCTACCACGTGATGGCGAACGCTCAGAAGGCGGGCGGCGCTGCCGCATTCATCGATACCGAGCACGCGCTCGACCCAATCTACGCGCAGAACGTGGGCCTTGATACCGAGTCGCTGCTCGTCGCCCAGCCCGATTCGGGCGAGCAGGCGCTGGACATGGCCGAGATGCTCATCCGCAGTAACGCGCTGGACGTCGTAGTGATCGATTCGGTGGCGGCGCTGGTGCCGCGGGCCGAGATCAACGGCGAGATGGGTGATACCCACATGGGCCTTCAGGCCAGGCTGATGTCGCAGGCATTGCGGAAGCTTTCCGGCGCAATTAGCAAGAGTAAGACATCGGTGATTTTTACCAACCAAATCCGGATGAAGATAGGGGTGATGTTCGGAAACCCGGAAACCACCTCCGGCGGGAGGGCGCTGAAGTTTTATGCTTCGCTCAGGCTGGACATGCGCCGCATCGGAAGGATCAAGGAAGGTGAGGAGGTGGTGGGCAACCGCACGCGGGTCACCGTGGCAAAGAACAAAGTCGCCCCACCGTTCCGCCGCGCCGAGTTCGACATCATTTTTGGCGAGGGCATTTCGAAGGAGGGCGACGTGCTCGACGTGGCGGAGGAGTGCGGCATGGTTCAAAAGTCCGGCACCTGGTACTCCTACGGCGATGTCCGCCTCGGTCAAGGGCGTGAAAGAGCACGGCAGTACCTCAAGGACAAACCCGAGCTGTGCGAAGAGCTCCGCCACAAAATCCTCGTCGCCAAGGGCCTGGTCAAGGAGGATACCAAGGCGGAAAATTAGCCACGGACGAACACAACTAGGCGCGGGTATAAACTTTGCGCCCAGCCGTGTTCTTCCGTCGCTGATATTTTATCGGCACAATGATATGAAAACATCCGAGATACGGGCGGCGTTCCTGAAGTTCTTCGAACAACGCGGCCACAAAATCGTCCCCAGCGACTCGCTGGTCCCGGAGCACGACCCCACCATCCTCTTCAGCGGCGCGGGGATGAACCAGTTCAAGGACCAGTTCCTCGGCAAGGGCGACCTCAGCTTCCGCAGAGCTGCATCCTGCCAGAAATGCCTCCGGGCGGACGACATCGAGGAGGTCGGCCGGACTACCTGCCACCACAGTTTCTTCGAAATGCTGGGCAATTTCTCGTTCGGGGATTACTTCAAGAAGGAGGCCATCGAGTGGGCGTGGGAGTTTCTGCTCGACTGGCTTAAGCTCGAGCCCGACAGCCTCTACGTCTCGGTTTACGAGGGCGACAACGACTCGTACGACATCTGGAAGAACAACGTCGGCCTGCCTGCCGACAGGATATACCGGCTGGGCGAGCACCATAATTTCTGGCCGGCGGACGCCCCGAGCAAGTCGCCAGAGGGCACCCTCTGCGGCCCGTGCACCGAGATCTTCGTCGACATGGGCCCACAGCCGAACTGCCCGGACCCGGCCAGGTGCGATGTTACTTGCGACTGCAAACGTTACGTGGAGATATGGAATCTGGTTCTGCAGCAGTTCGAAAAAGGCGCCCGGCCCGGCGAGCTCCGTCCGCTCAAGATGAAAAACGTCGATACCGGGATGGGCCTCGAACGAACCGCCGCAGTGCTACAGGGCGTCACCTCCGATTTTCAGACCGACGTATTCAAGCCCATCGTAGAGACCACGGCCGAGGCGCTCGGCGTCAAATACGACCCGGACGCGCCGGAGGCCCGCCACATCCACCGCATCGCCGACCACGCCCGCGCGGTTGCCTTCTGCATCGCCGACGGCGTCCTGCCGTCAAACGAAGGCCGGGGATACGTCGAGCGGCGCTTGATACGCCGGGCAATGCGGGACGGCCTCGAACTCGGCGCCAAGGAGCCATTCATCTATGTCCTGGTGCCGTGCATCGCCGAGGCGATGAGGGACGCATATCCCGAACTGGCTGAGCGGCGTGAAAACATTGCCCGAACCATCAAGGCGGAGGAGGAGCGGTTCCAGGCGACTCTGGAGAACAGCTCACAGATGCTGAATGAATTGGTCGCCGACCTCCGCGACAGTGGGCGCAGCGTGCTGCCCGGTGAGCAGGCCTTCCGTTTGTATGACACCTACGGCCTGCCGCTTGACCTGACCGAAAGCATCCTGGCCGAGCATGGGATGACCACCGACCGCGGCACATTCGACCGCGAAATGGAACGCCAACGTGCCCAGGCCAGAAGCGCCTCGGCGATGACGGAGGATGTCTTCGATACCGGCCCGCTGGCGAAGGTGAAGGAATCAGCCGAGCCGACCAAATTCGTGGGATACGAAGCCGAATCCTGCACGGCCACAGTCGAGGCCATCATATCAGGCGAAGAACTCACGGAATCCGCCCGGCCCGGAACAGAGGCCACCCTGGTCCTGAACCAGACCACGTTCTACGGGGAGGCCGGCGGCCAAGTCGGCGACACCGGAGTTCTGTCCGCCCCTACCGCCAAGTTCCAGGTCCGCGATACAAAGCGCACCCACGGCTACTTCCTCCACCTGGGCAAGGTGACCGAAGGTATCATCAACAAGGGTGACCAGGTTACGTGCCAGATCGACGCCGTCCGGCGCCGTGCTATTCGGCGCGCACACACAGCCACCCACCTGCTCCAGAACGCGCTCAGGAGGGTGCTGGGCAAACACGTGGAGCAGTCCGGCTCACTGGTTGGGCCAGACCGATTGCGGTTCGACTTCTCGCACTTTGCCCAAGTGACCTCGGACGAACTACAGCGGGTAGAAGAACTGGTCAACGATAACATCCTCGAAGGTCCCGCCGTTACAGCGACCGAAATGCCGCTCGAAGAAGCGAAAAGGGCCGGCGCTATCGCCCTTTTCGGGCAGAAATACGGCGAGACCGTCCGCGTCGTCAGCATCGGCGACTACAGCATGGAGTTATGCGGCGGCACGCACCTCGACAGCGCAGCCGAGGTCGGCCTTTTCCGCATCGCAACTGAATCGTCCATCGCCGCGGGCACCCGCCGGATTGAGGCCGTCACCGGACGCGAGGCCATCGAGCACGGTCGGCGGCGAGCGCGGACACTGGAACGGATCGCAGCCGTCATGCACAGCGACGTGGCGCGTGCAGTTGACCGAGCCGAGCAACTGATGGCCGAGAACCGCGAACTCAAGGCTGAGGCCAGAAAACTCAAAAGGCGCGGCAGCGGCGAATCCGCCGACGACATTGCAGCCGCCGCGACGGAAGTCGCCGGCATCAGGCTCATTGTTCACAAGACCGACCTGAAGATGACCGACCTCCGCCAGTTGTGTGATGCGCTCAAGGCAAAAATCAACAGCGGCGTCGTCGTGCTCGGGTCCGGCGCCGGGCAGAAACTATCCCTGGTCGTCGGCGTCACCAAAGACCTCACCCCCCGGCTCGACGCCGGCAGGATGGTAAAGGACATCTCCGCCACCGCTGGCGGGAGCGGCGGCGGCCGGCCTGACATGGCACAAGCCGGAGCAAAGGACCCGGCCGGGCTCGACGAGGCGCTCCGCCAGGCGCCTGAGGTCGTCAAACTCTACGCGAAGGGCGCCCGGGCTTAGATAGTCTCTAAGTGCTTGTCTCGGCGGGCGGCTGACGGTAGAATGCTGCCCGGCTCCGCGAACTGATCTATGCGCCTTTTCGCCGACCGGAGGGAAGTGACATG
>JAUWIN010000009.1 GCA_030605345.1 Candidatus Brocadiia bacterium | reverse complement strand
GTAGTGAACTTTCGCCCGATGGCGAGGCTCTCCTCGTCGGCCATGGGCATGGTGGTGGCTCGGATGCCGTAATGCCGCATGGTGGCGGCAAAGACGCGGCCGTGGTCGGTCATGTGGGGGATGTAGAGCAGGCGCTGTTTTTCGCGCAGAGGCACGTAGTCCGGCTCGGGCGTCTCTGCGGGGGCCAGCGGTTCGGCCTGGTGCTTGACGCTGCGAACGCTGTCGAGGAATGCTTCGCACCTTGTAATCACGCCGCCGTCAGCACTGTGTTCGTCGATTTCAATGGTGAGGAATGGTTTGCCCTCCATCTCGCGCTCGAAAAACTTGGTGATGAACGAGTCGGGCCCGCACCCGAAATTGGTCACGTAAAGCGCGTGGATATTTTTCTGTGACCTGAGGTACCGCGCCGCTTCCAGGATGCGCTGGCCGTATTTCCAGTACATGTGTGGGAAATCTTTCGATACTGCGGCGCCGTCCAGCGGCAGGCAATCCGTGGGCAGTGGGATGGCGTTCATCTGGCGCAGTTTCTCGGGGAGGTTCAAGTTCAGCCCCGCGTCACAGCCGTTATACGGGCGGCTTATTATGGCGATGGCCACGTCGTCGGGGCCAAGCGATTGGATGACCTCGCTGCCGCGCCGGCGGAGGCGGGCGAAGAAATCGTCGAGCGCCTCGAACCCAGCCGCGGCCGCACGCAGCCCGGCGCGGCGTGATATGCCCAGTTGCTTTGCCAGCTTGGCGAGCACCCCGCCCACGTGTTTGCGGCCGCGGCTCATGTGGATGATCGGCTCCAGCACCTCCGTGTTGGTCTTGTCCAGGTCGATGGCCGAACGGATGAAATACGGCACCGACTGGATGTATGGGCAGGCATAATGGTTTTTGAAGCCTGGGTCGGTCACCTCCATGTCAACCACGCAGGGCAGGAAGATGTAATCCACGCCGCGCTCGATGAGGTCGAGCACGTGGCCATGAACCACCTTGATGGGGAAGCAGGTTTCGGCGGCGGCGTGTCCCACGCCCTTGCTGATGATCTGCTGGTTGGTGTCGCGCGAGGTAACGACCTGGAAGCCCAGTTCAGTAAAGAATCCCTTCCACAGCGGGTACAACTCGAAGTAGTGGGCGCCCTGCGGGATGCCGACCGTCTTACCGTTGGGGCGGTCGGGCTTGTTTTTCGGGTAGGCATCTCGAAGCAGTTTTTTCCTTTCCTTGAACAGGTGTGGCAGATTTGCGCCCCGGACGGCACGCTTTTCTTCGTCGTATTTGCCGCACCGGCTGCCGTAGTGTAGTGGCCGCTCTCCTTCGACCGTGACCTGTTTGATCTCGCAGTGGTTCGGGCCATCGGTGCACTCGAAGGACTCGACCGTGTACTTGCGGTCGCTCAGGTCGAACCCCTTGAAGCGCGATTCTCCCTGGGCCTGTTCCATCGCGATGAGGGCGGCGCCGATGGCGCCCATCACGTCGTGCTGCGGTGGGACAATGACCTTCTTGCCGGTAACCTTCTCAAACGCCGCCCGAACGCCGCGGTTGTAGGCCGTGCCGCCCTGGAACAGAATCACATCCCCAACCTTACGGTTCTCCACAACCTTGTTGAGGTAGTTGTACACGATTGAGTAGCATAGGCCGGCGATGAGGTCGCTCTTCTCGATGCCAAGCTGCTGGTAGTAATTCAGGCTGGACTCGACGAACACGGTGCACCGGTCGCCGAGGAAGCACGGCGAGGGGGCGGAGAGCGCCGTATCGCCGAACTCCCGGTCGATCTTTACCCTCAGGCGTTCCGCCTGTTCTTCGAGGAACGAGCCTGTCCCCGCGGCGCAGACCTTGTTCATCGCAAAGTCCACCACGGTGCCGTGGTCGAGTGAAATATATTTCGAGTCCTGCCCGCCGATCTCGAAAATGGTGTCCACCTCGGGATGGCAGAACACCGCTGCCCTGGCGTGGGTGGTGATTTCGTTCTTGATGATGTCGGCGCCGATAAAGTCGCCGGTAAGATACCGGCCCGAGCCGGTGGTGCCGGCGCCGCGGATGATGGCCCTGTCCTTGAATTTGCGCCCGATGCTCAGCAGCCCCTGCTGGATGGCGTCGATCGGCCGGCCGGCTGTCATCAGGTATTCTCTCGCTATGACGCGCCTGCGGCTGTCGAGCAGGACAAGGTTGGTGCTGATGGAGCCGACGTCGACCCCCAGGTAGGCGTCCATCAGGCCGTCCGTCTCAGGCGGCTCGGAGGCCGTGTAGCAGCTGTATCCTTCGTCCTCCAGAGGCGCGAGCCGCTTCGCTTTGGGCTTGTAATCGGCGAGGTGCTGATCAATGGTAGGCAGGTCCGGCATCGGCGCGAGGGTGCCGGCCTTGCGGGCCGAGAGGACGCTGCCGATGGCGCCCATCGAGGCGAAGTACTCGGGCTTGATCAACTCGCCCGGCTCGAGTTCCAGGACCTTCTCGAAGGCCTTGACCATGCCGTCGTTGGCAGCGACGCCGCCCTGGAAGGCGATGGGCTTTTCAAAATCTTTGCCCTGGCAGATGTTGCTGTGGAAGTTACGGGCCAGCGCGTGGCACAGGCCAGCCACGATGTCGTAGTCTGGCGTGGCCTCCTGCTGTAGGTGGATCATGTCGGTCTTGGCGAACACGCTGCACCGGCCGGCGATCCGCGGTGGGCTGTTCGATTTCAGGGCCAATCGGCCAAACTCCCCCTCGATGGAAACCCCCAGCCGCGCCGCCTGCTGGTCGAGGAACGAGCCGGTACCCGCGGCACACACGGTGTTCATTGCGAAATCGGCGATGCGAGGGTCAGACGTATCGGCGTCGACCGCCAACTTGATAAATTTCGAATCCTCGCCGCCCATCTCGATGATGGTGCGTACCTCGGGGTGGTACGCTACCGCCCCTGAGCTCTGGGCGACGATTTCGTTGACGGCTTCGATGCCTAGGATGCGGCCGAACAGCGCGCCGCCGCTGCCGGTCAGGGCAAGACCTCTGATCCTGTGGTGAGGGATGCGCGAAAATACGTCCGCAATCAGGTCCCGCGCGGTTGCCACTGGCTGTCCCGCGGTGCGGACGTAGTGGTTTTCGATGACGCGGTCTGCATGGTCAAGTACCACCAGCTTGGCGCTGACGGAGCCGACATCTAGGCCCACGTAGAACAAGCCAGAATCGCTGCTCATTTTGCTCCTTACCGGAAGCAACCCGCCAAAACGTCCTTTAGGCCGCGCAGCATAACACTAGCTTGTGTGAGAATCAATATGTTATTGCAGCGGTTGCAACGGTTGGCGCCCGACCGGCCACTTGTGACCAGCTGGTGCGGCCGGTAGAATCTGGCGCGATGAACGTAGAGAAGAACCGTAGCCAGGTCGTTGCTTCGCTCGTCACACCACCGGGCGCCGGGGGGATAGCCATCATTGAGGTCCGAGGCAGAGGGGCGGGCGGGATGGTCTCGAAAATCTTCCACCCCAAGTCAGCTCCGGGCTGCGGCCCGTCCGGAAGGCTCCATTATGGCCATATCCGCGACGGCGAAAGCGTTATCGACGAGGTGATTGTGAGACTGACCCGCCACGATGGTGGCACCGAGGTGGTGGAGATTAATTGCCACGGCGGTGTTGCAGCGGCGGCCCAGGCGATGGGACTTCTGGTCGGGGCGGGCGCGGTCAAACTGCCGCCCCGTCGGTTCGCTGCACGCGCCGCCGCGGATTCTGGCCTCGACGGCATTCGTGCCGAGGCCGCCCGACTGCTGCCGCTGGCCGAAACCAAACTCGCGGTTCGAGTCCTCTGTGACCAGATTAATGGCGCCCTGTCGGCCGCAATCAGGGCGGTGGACACGGAAAGCCCGTGGGCGGCGGAAAAACTCGGCTCGCTGGTCGAATCCGCGTGGTTCGGTCGGGCGCTTGCTCAGCCGCGCCGCCTGGCGCTGGTGGGCAAACCAAACGTGGGCAAGTCCACCCTGTTCAACGCACTGGTCGGGCACAACCGGACTATCGTCTCGCCTGTGCCGGGAACGACTCGCGACTTCATCAACGAGTTCGTCGCTCTCGGGGGCTATCCGGTCGAGTTGATGGATACAGCCGGCCTCCGCCGGCGCGGCGGAGTGGTCGAAATGAAAGGGGTCGAGGCCACGTGGCGTGTGGCTTCGGATGCCGACCTCATCGTGATAGTGCTGGACGGCAGCGCGCCGGACGCACCCGACGAGCACGCGGTGCTGCGTTCGCTCCTACAGAAAAATCCGGTGCTGGCGGTCAACAAGTCCGACCTCCCTGCGCGACTTGACCTGTCGGGGTTTCCGCCGGGTGCCGACCTATGCAAGGTCTCGGCACTCACCGGTCGGGGGCTGCGTGAGATCGAGCTGGCGGTGCTGCGCCGCTTTCCTTCACCTGCCCAATATCCGCCGGCCTCCCCAGTTGTGTTCACCGCCGAGCAAGCCCGTATCCTCTCGGATGCTCAGGACCTTTGCCGGTCGGGCCGAGCCGACGCGGCCCGGGAGAAACTGGCCCGCCTGGCAGGATGAGCTCTCCAATCACTGTGCACCAGGCAGGCGCTACAACTCACGTTGAGGAGGCTCCGCGCTTGGGCTGTTTTCGCCAAGGTCCTGTTTTCCGGTCATTTACGCCTGCTCAGCGGCATAAACACGGTGTGGAGTGGCGAACCCCTACACATTTTGAAGGAATTATCGCCGTGTTGATGTTCTGGTCTGCGCAGGTAGGTGCCCGAATTTAATTTTGTAAGACGTGGTATCGCAGCGCGTTACGGTCTAACTTCTGTGCGCGGCCGGTTCGTTTATATGTTCAGGCACGTGTTTTGCGGTAAAGGAAACGCAGCAGTCGGCAAAATCGGTCCCGGCGTGAAGGGCGGAAAATGGAACGCAGACTTACGCCAAATTGTGCGCAGGAACCCCTGGAAGACCCCAGTGGCCTCGCCGGCCGGTATCTCCAGTTCTGCTCGGGGCACCTGGGCGAGTTGCAGGAGTGCATCGCCCGGCGCGACCCGGCCTCTGTGAGCCGTATCGCGCGGGCCTTGAAAGGTAACGCAGCGCGGATCGGTCTGAGCGAACTCTCCAGCCTGGGACATGAACTGCAGGGACACTGCACCGGCCCTGACTGGGGCGCCATCAGTTCTGCACACCGTGCGATCGCAGAAATGATTCTCGAACTGTGCAAGGGAACATCACTTCGAGTCACCGTCAAGTCTGAGCCCAACAAGCACGCACGGGAACTCAACGTTCGGAAGGCCTGTCAGGACTGAAAGGCTGCCCTCCTTCGCCTCAGGTCCAGGATATAGTAGGGCAAATAAAGCAATAACATAGACCCCACGGCAGTCGCCGCCAGCGGCAGAAGGTACCACGGCCAGTTCCCGAGAACATCAATTACTGACGCTGTCTCCGGTTTTCGACAGATGAACATATAGTTGGCCGATAACCACTTGTTCACCACGCCGACGACAACCATATAAACCGCTGAGATCGCGATTGTGCGGGCCACCGAGCCCGGCCTGGGCCGCATACGGCGCCCGAACGTCAGATATGCCACCACCACGATGATGCCGCCGTGCGAGCAGAAATATCTGAAGAATTCGTAACTGGGGAACGAGGCCGTAATCCCGGGAGTCACCAGCGCCTGGCTCGACCCGCCCAAACCCCAGAAATACGCCAGTTCGTATGGAACCTGCCTTTGGGTCAGCAATGCGACCACCGAGACGAAGACCGCCGCGTCGCACAAGTGCAAGGGAAGTGAAGATTCGACTTGCCACGTGCCGTTGCAAAACTGATACCCGTGCCACACTGCCTCGTTTGCAAGTAATGCCAGCGCAAGCACCAGTGACACCCGCCGCAGGCGCGCTGCGGAGACCGGGCGAGGCGCAAGCGCCGCTGCCAGCGCCACCGCAGCAATTGCCCCCAGCGCCCCGATGTGGGGCAGGCCAAACAGTTCAAACATCACATCCCCGCATCAGCCTTGCAGCCCCCGTCCCGACAGCGGTTCTTATACCACGGCGCCGGCCGATGTCAACGTCGGCAGGGAAGGAGCCACTACGCCACTACGACAAAATCACACGATCGAAACGATTACGCTGAGAACGTTGACATCTGCATCGTCGAACTCCATAATAAGGCCGAGACGGCAAGCGAACGGCCAGTCGGGCCAGTAGCTCAGTTGGTTAGAGCGCACGCCTGATAAGCGTGAGGGCGGCAGTTCGAATCTGCCCTGGCCCACCAAACCCTGCGTTACGCCCCCAGGAAACCGCGGCCAGGCCATACAGTTTTTCTCTGACCCTACGGCAGGGAGGTCACAGGCGTGCCACATGCATTAGTCATTCTCTTGATTACTGCCGCATCTGTCGGTTTCTTCCATACCCTCTTCGGCCCCGACCATTACGTGCCGTTCATCGTGATGGCGCAGGCGCGCAGATGGTCGATGAAGAAGACTACGCTGGTGACACTCCTCTGCGGTGTTGGGCACGTGGGCAGCTCTATCGTGCTCGGCCTCATAGGCGTTGCGATGGGTATTGCGGTGACAAAGCTGGAGGTGGCCGAAGGATTTCGCGGCAACCTGGCCGCCTGGGCGCTCATCGCCTTTGGGCTGGTATACTTCGTGTGGGGCTTGCGCCGGGCGCTGCGGAACCGTCCGCACACGCACTCACACGTCCACCAAAATGGCTCCGCCCACGATCATCCGCACGTGCACACCACCCAACACGCCCACGTTCACACGGAGACCGGGAAGCAGAACATCACGCCCTGGGTCCTGTTCACCATCTTTGTGTTAGGGCCGTGCGAACCCCTAATCCCTATCCTGATGTATCCGGCAGCGAAAGAAAACGTGTGGGGGATGGTGCTGGTCGCCGCAGTCTTCGCCAGCGTAACTATTTCGACGATGCTTGGCGTTGTCGTGGTCTCGACGTTCGGCGTGAACCTCCTGCCGCTCAGGCGGCTCGAGCGCTACACCCACGCCTTGGCCGGCGCCACAATTTGCCTGTGCGGCCTGTCCATCCAGTTCTTGGGGTTGTGACGGCGTCAAAGGGCGGCGAAGCCGTTCATTCCTCTTCACACATCTTGAGGAAGTCTTTTTCGCTGATGACGCTGACGCCGAGCGATTCGGCCTTCGCACGCTTGCTGCCGGCGCCGGGGCCTGCCACGACGTAGTCGGTGTTCTTGCTGACGCTGGATGACGCCCGGCCGCCGAGGCGGCGGACCTTCTCCGACGCCTCCTGGCGCGTCATCGACTCGAGCGAGCCCGTGAACACAAACGTCTTACCGGCGAACCTGCCGTTCTTCGGCTTCGGCTCCGCGGCGCGTTTCCGGCTCAGCGCCCTGATGCCGGCATTCCTCAGCCGCTCAATCACGCTCCGGTTGGCCTTGTCCCTGAAGAAGTTGACGACCGACTGCGCCACTACGGGGCCGATCTCATTGATTTCCTCAAGTTCTTCAGCGGAGGCGTTCATTATCGCGTCGATGCCGCCGAAGTGCGAAGCAAGGACGTCGCTCACGTGGGCGCCCACGTTCCGGATGCCCAGTGCGAGCAGGACTCGTCCGACCGGACGCTCCTTGCTGGCCTCGAGCTGGTCAAGGATGTTCTGTGCCGATTTGTCCGCCATCCGCTCCAGCCCCGCCCACTGTTCCAACTTGAGCGAGTACAGCCCGGCAGGGTCCGTGACCATGCCGTTGTCGACGAGTTGTTCTATAAGTTTGGTGCCGAGGCCGTCGATGTCCATCGCAGCCTTCGACGCAAACACCTCGATGGTGCCCTTCAGCTTTGCGGGGCAGGCGATGCCAACGCAACGTCGCACCGCCTCGCCCTCCGGCCGGGTGGCGTCCGCACCGCACACCGGACACTTCGTCGGCATGGTGAATCTTTTTCTCCTGCCCTTGCGCCTGGTGGTGACGGGGGTGACCACCTCGGGGATCACGTCGCCCGCCCGCTGAATCACTACCGTATCCCCGATGCGCACGTCCTTCCGCGCGATTTCATCTTCGTTGTGAAGGGTTGCACGCCGAACTTCGACCCCGCCGATGCGGACAGGTTCCAGCTCCGCGACGGGCGTCAGCGCACCCGTCCGCCCTACCTGCACTTTGATGTCGCGCAGGACCGTCGTCTGCCGCCGCGGGGGGAATTTACCGGCGATGGCGTATCGTGGGCTGCGGGCGCGCTCACCGAGTTCCAGCTGCTGGGCGAGGTCGTTCACCTTGAGCACCACGCCATCCGCCTCGTAGGGCAACTGGTCGCGGTTCTGCTGCATCTGGTGATAGTAGTCAACCGCCTGTTCGAGGGACTTGCACGTCCGCCCCTCGCGGATGGTTCGCAATCCCAGCGACCGGACGAAGTCGAGTGATTCGGAATGTGTCTTGAACTTGCGGCCCGCCACGCCCTTTACGCGCCCGATGCCATAGAGGAAGATGTCCAGGGGGCGGGTGGCAGTGATTTTCGGGTCAAGTTGGCGGACACTGCCGGCAGCGGCGTTGCGCGGGTTAGCGAAAAGGGTCTCGCCCGCCTCCGCACGGGCGCGGTTCATTTCCTCGAACCGCTTCTTCTCCATATACACTTCGCCGCGGACTTCCAGCAGCGCCGGTGCATTGTTCTCGCGCTCGACGAGCCGGGTGGGAACGGACCGGATGGTGCGGATGTTGCTGGTTACGTCCTCGCCGGTGAATCCATCGCCACGGGTCGAACTAACGACCAGCGAACCGTTCTGGTAGAGCAGTTCGACCGCGAGGCCGTCCAACTTCGGCTCGGCGTAAAGCTCAATAGTTTCCCCCAGCTGCCGCACGATCCCCTCGTACCACGTCCGAAGCTCATCTTCGTTCATCGCATTCCCGAGGCTGAGCATCGGTACGGCGTGCGCGACCGCTGCAAACTCCTCCGCAGGCGCGGCACCCACTCGCTGCGTCGGGGAGTCCGCCGTGACCAGCCCCGGGTGCTCCGCCTCGAGCTGTGCCAATTCGCGCATCAGCCGATCATAGTCCGCGTCAGATATCTCCGGGTCGTCGAGTACGTAGTAACGGTAGTTGTGGTAATTGACGAGTTCACGAAGTTTCTGGACACGCTTGCTTGGGTTCATGTCTGATTCAGGAAAAGTCTCGTCCGTTCGCAGCCGCGCATGCGTCCTTTGGCATTTTTTAGTTGTCCTCGTCCACCACACGCGGTTCTTTATGTGCTGGTGCTTTCTCCGCTCGCATTTTCTCTATGGTTCTGAGGTCGCGAATGGCAAAACCGTGCTCGTAGAAGTTGTTGACGTGCTGGGCGAGGCACTTCCTGAAAAATTCTTCTGCACGGTCGAGCCTGTTGTCAGCGAGGTAGCAGGCACCGATGTAGTAATACGCCTCACAGAGTCGCTGGCGGGTGGTCTCGGGGTCTTTGTGTCTGGCAAGGCGAAGGACGTCTTCTTCTTCTATTTCACCGGCGAGGTATTTGATGACCGGTGCAATCCATCCGTCCTCTTCCAATTGCCGTAGAAAGTTTTTGATGAGTTTGTCGGCTTGGGCGCGGTTGCCTTGTTTTCGGAGGATGATACACGACCATATCATGTAGTATCGCTTGTCGTCGTCGAGTTCGGCGGCCTTGCGGTAATCCTGAAGCGCCCTGTCGAGCTCGCCGAGCACCTCGTAGGAGCACCCACGCGCGGCGTAAACGTAGCCACTTAGTCCTCTGAGCGGGATGCTCTTTTCCGCGTCGGCCAGTGCCTTCCGGCCCGCTCCCATGGCGCGGTAGTTGATGCAGCGACGGAGATAGTACTTCGAGTCGTTCGGGTGCCGTCGCACGAGTACCGATAGGTCGCCGACGGCGTCTTGAAACCTGCTGGCCCATTCATAGACTTCGGCCCGGACGGCGTAGGGGAAGTCTTCCCGTGGGAGACGCTGGACGAGTAGGTCAGCGTGTTTGAGGGCCTGGCCGGTTCTTCGAATCTTGATGAGCGCCTGAATGAGCCGGGCTCTGACGAATGGGTTCGTCCACTCGCAGGCGAGTGCCCGGCCGTAGAACCGGGCGGCGGGGTGGTATTTTTTGAGTTCTTCGGCGTATGCGGCCGCGGCGAGGTTGATTTCGGGATCGCCGGGTGAAAGTTCCGCTGCCCTGATGATGTCAGCGAACGCCTGTTTTTTCTCGCCCAGAACAGAGCGGACCAGCGCCCGGTGTCTGAGCGCCGGCACGTGGTTCGGGTTGAGTTCCACCGCCTGGTTGAGCAGTTGCAGGCGTTGTCGGGGCGTGGCAGCGTGGAAGGAACGGATATAGTAGTCGCCGGCGCTGGTTCCGATGTTGCCGGCTGCCGCAATAACCAGCATGAGGATAAGTTCCACGGGGCTATCTCCAGTTGCTCTTCCTGGCCAGTTCGTTCAGAGCCATCCGGTATTCCCAGCTCTCACGTTCTGCCTTTCGGCCAAGCCGGACGCACTTGCCGAACGCCTCGCGGGCCTCTACCTTGTCACCCTCGATAAGGTTACGAGCGCCGATGTAGTAATACGCTCGCGAGGTGCGCAGCAGTTGGGTTTTCCGTTCAGAATGCTCCGAGCCTTTGATGAAGATTTCCGCGTCGAGCACGCGGGCCGCGTACCGGGCCACGAAATGTTGCCAGCCGGCCACTTCTAATTCGTTGGCATAGGCGTTCAGTTCTTCCGTTGCGGCGGTGTCCTTGCCGAGTTTGCATTCAGCGACGTAGAGGTTGGTGCGCACGATCGGCGCGTCGCCCGTTTTCTTCAAGACGGCGCGGAAATCGCGCGCTGCAGTTTCCCATTCACCAGCGCAGCACAGGGCGAAAGCGCGCTCCAGTTGCCAGAAGGTCTGCACGCCGCGCCCGGCTATCCGCTTGGTGAGGCCGGTATAGACGTCGGCGGCTCGCTTGTATCTCCTCAGGTAGCAGAGCGAGGCGGCAAGCCCTTCGCGCGCCTGCCACAAGTCCGGATCAGCCTCAACTGCTGCCTCGTAGTCCTTGATAGCGGTAAGGTGGTCGCCTTTCTGCGCGTACGTCCAGGCACGGTACCGCAGCGCCGCAGCCCTGTTCGAGGGCCTGGTGTATAGTTTCAGCAACTTGGTATAGTCGTCGATGGCGCGGTCGTGCCGCCCGGTCAGCGAGTAGAGCATGGCCCTGTTGAGTCTGGCGTCGGAATGGTCGGGGTTGACCCTCAGTGCCTGGGTGTAGAGTTCGATCTTTTTCCCCTGCTTATCGGCGTTGCGAGCCATGGTGACGTAGTCGCCAGCCGTCTTTCCGCCAACAAGCAGGCGCTGGAGTTCGACTTTTGCCATGTGGTATTCGAGCGAGGTTGGATCGCGGCGGCGGACGCACTTTTCGAACGCCTGCCGCGCCTCCCCATCGGCCCCGTTGGCGAGGTGCCGGGCGCCGATGTAGTAATGTGCGCTGGCGGTCTGCCTGGCCGACGCCTGCAGGAGCTGTTGCTCATCAATCAATCCCGCCGCGTACCAGACAGCGGCGAATATCCAGCGGGTCCTGCCCCCGGCGGGCCGGCGGCGCGAGAGGGTCTCCGAGGCATAGGAGTTGAATACTTCGTCGGCGGTCTGCTTGTCGCCGAGCCGGCAGGCGACGAAATACAAGTTGAGCATGGCCCGAGCCCTGCGTGCGGGTGAGCGTGTCTCCGAATACACTATCTGAAAGT
Source organism: Candidatus Brocadiia bacterium (assembly GCA_030605345.1). Taxonomy (GTDB): domain Bacteria; phylum Planctomycetota; class PUPC01; order PUPC01; family PUPC01; genus JAUWIN01. The sequence continues at coordinate 32,638 of JAUWIN010000009.1, read as the reverse complement.
CATTGGCAGCTTTCTCCCATTCACCAGCGCAGAAGGCGGCGACGGCGCACTGGAGTCGCCAGCCGCTCCGCCGCTCGGCAACAGCCGTGCCCTGCCGGTCGATGTCGCGCTCGAGCATGGCGAGATAATCACCCATCGAGTGGGTGTATTTGCCCATCTTGAAGTAGGCGCCGGCGCGGGCGAGGTATGGATTGAGGAGCCAGCGGTCGGAATTTAGTGCCTTGGTGTAGCTGTTCGCTGCCTCGGCGAACCGGTCGTTCACTTCGAGCGCCCGGCCGCGCCAGTAGAAGATGGTGGCAATATCCTGGGGCGATTTGGCGTTGTTCCGCAGGACATCGTAGTCGGCCAGGGCCTTTTCGTCTTCTTTCTGAAGCGCGTAGACCCACGCGCGTCGAAACCGTGCGTCGTTGTATCCGGGGTCCTTCCGCAGCGCGCGGGAGAGCAATCCCTCCTGTTCTTTGAGAGAAGGGGTGGCCCGGGCCTCCGCCAGATATTGCTGCGCTGTCTTACCGCAGCCGCTCAGGCCCAGGATGGACAGAAGCGCCAGAGCCAGACCGGAGCCGACAATCCGCCTCGGCAAACAGTCAGCTCGCACGTGCTTATCATCAAGCCGCATCTCGCCACCTCTAGCGAGAAATCAGGCGGGTTATGGATACCATAGTAGTTACGCTATCGACGCCTGTCAATCCTGGCGGGAGCCGAGCGAAGACGAGGGAACCGCGGCGACAGGGCACATAACCCCATATCCGGCTTAGAACAGGGATCACGCCGTCGGCAACGTTTGGAGGTTTCACTCGGCAAATGTCTCCTCGACGTAGTCAACGACCTGGTCGGGCGTCCGGACGGCCGCCGGCAGGACGAGGTGGGCGGTTTTGTCGGTCAGGATGCGCAAGTCGGTATCTTTCAGAGCAGCGGCGGCCTTGTTGCGGTCTTCAAATTTCAGCAGGATGCGGTCGCCCCGCAGCCCGAGGTAGGTGAACCTGTTCGGTTCGAGGAGCAGGCGCAGCCTGTGCTTGGCGACGAGGTTGACCACCGGCGCCGGCGGCTGGCCGTAGCGGTCTTCCAGCTCGCTCTCGCTGTCCCGGACCTCCTCAACAACCCGCGCCTTGGCAAGGCGCCTGTAGGCCTCCATCTTGAGGGTATCACTTTGGATGTAACTCGAGGGGATGTATGCGTCGAGCTGGAGGTCGATGTCGATCTCGGTGTGGTCTTCGACGTCCTCGTGCTTCAGTTGGCGCACGGTTTGGTTGAGCAGTCGGCAATACAGGTCGTATCCTACAGCAGCTATGTGGCCGCTCTGTTCGGCTCCGAGGATGTTGCCGGCGCCGCGTATCTCGAGGTCTCGCATGGCCAATTTAAACCCTGCGCCGAGTTCGCTGTACTCTTCGATGGCCTTGAGCCGCTTAACCGATTTCCTGGTTACCGGTCTGCTTTCCGGCAGGAAGATGTACGCGTAGGCTCGATGTTTGTAGCGGCCGATTCGGCCCCTGAGCTGGTGGAGGTCGGCCAGGCCGAACGTGTCGGCGTCCTGGATGAACATCGTATTGGCAGCGGGGATGTCGAGCCCGGACTCAATGATGGTGGTGCAGACGAGCACGTCGGCCTTGCCGTCAACAAAGTCTGCCATGCGTTTTTCGAGGTGGTGTTCTTTCATCTGGCCGTGAGCGACAATCAGCCTGGCCTCAGGCACGATTTTGGACAGACGATTTGCGACTTGCTGGATATTATAAACTCTGTTATGCACGAAAAACACCTGACCATCGCGGTTCATCTCCCGCAGGACCGCGTGGCGCACCCGCTTCTGGTCGAACCGGCACACCTCGGTGTGGATGGACATTCGGTCCTGCGGCGGGGTCGCCAGCGACGAGATGTCGCGAAGCCCAAGCAGCGACATGTGCAGCGTCCTCGGAATGGGGGTCGCCGTCATGGTCAGCACGTCAACCGTGTAACGCATCTTCTTCAGCCGTTCCTTGTGCTCAACCCCGAATCGCTGCTCTTCGTCTATGATCACAAGCCCCAGGGCACGGAACGCGACATCACGGCTGAGGAGGCGGTGCGTCCCGATGACGATGTCCACCCTGCCCTCGATGAGGGCTTGCAGGGTCTTCTTCTGCTCGGCCCTTGTCTTGAAGCGGCTCAGGTGGTCGATGATGACCGGATAATCGGCCATCCGCTCGGTGAACGTCCGGTAGTGCTGTTGTGCCAGGACCGTGGTTGGCACGAGCACGGCGACCTGTTTCCCCGCCTCCACCGCCTTGAATGCGGCACGCATGGCCAATTCGGTCTTGCCGTATCCGACGTCCCCGCACAGCAGCCGGTCCATGGGCCTGTCGGACTCCATGTCGTGTTTGATGTCCGCCATCCCACGGGTCTGGTCTTCAGTCTCGGGGTAGATAAAAGCGTCCTCAAACTCCTGCATCAGCGGGTCTTGCCCGGGGAAGGCGAAGCCGGGGCCCTTTTCACGGGCGGCCTGGACGTCGAGCAGTTCGAGTGCGCGGTCTCGGACGGCCTCCCTTGCGGCCATCTTTCGCTTCTGCCAGGCGTCCCCGCCGAGTGTGCTTAGCGTTGGCGCAACCGCCGAACCTACATACTTCTGAACCAGGTCTATTTTCGTGGTGGGGACGTACAGCCGCACACCGTCGGCAAACTCAAGGTCGAGAAATTCTTGCATCTCCCCGGCCTTCTCGAACTGAACCAGCCCGCGGTACCGAGCGATGCCGTGGCTGATGTGAACGATGTAGTCGTTCTTGTTCAGTTCCACGAACCCCTCAATCGGCGCGGTGGGGACTCGGTGCTTGAGCTCCCGCCGATGGCTGTAACGGTGAAATATCTCGTGGTGCGCCACGAAGCTGGTGCGGCCGGTGGCAAACTGGAACCCGTGGTACAGGTGCCCGATCCTGTACTCGATGTCGGGCGAATCCTCCAGGGCGCTGCCCGCGAGAAGTTGGCGCAGGCGCTGCTCCTCGGCGGTGTTGTTGCAGAATACATAGACCTTGTCGCTGGACTCGGCGTAAGACACAAGTTCCTCCGAGACCAAGCGCACTTGGCCCGAAAACTGCTCGGTCGGCGCGGTGTCGAAGTTTACGCTGTCAGGCCCTTCGGTCACCCGGAGAACGCTGGTTTCGACCGTGGGAAGTTCACTACAGGCGCGCAGTACCTTTTCAAAGGGGAACAGCCGTTTCTGGTCCCCATCGGCTGATGTGGCTCGTTCCGCCCGCTCCTGCCCTTCGACCGGCTCGACCAGAACCACCGCCCAGTCACGCGGAACATAAACCAGCAATGACGGCGGCTTATTGCCGGCGACCATGTGATTGTAAGCGTCGCCAGCGACGGCGAGAATTCGCGCCCTCCCGAGCAGCTTCATCGAACGCTGTGTGGCCGGGTCGTACTCTCGGAGTGACTCGATGCGGTCATCGAAAAATTCAATCCGCAGTGGACGATGGGTGCCGAATGGGAACACATCGACGATTCCGCCTCGGGTGGTGAACTCGCCCGGCAGCTCGGCCACATCGCCACGCTCGAAGCCCTGGTCGACCAGTAACTCGGCGAGTTCGTCGGGGCGGAGCTCTTCGCCCGGGCGAAATTCGAGCGACGACGACAGCAGCGCCTCCGGCGGAACCACCGGCTGCAGCAGAGCCTGAATCGACATGATCACCGCCTCCGGCTCTGTAGCTCTATAGTCGGTGTCGCGCTCGAACAACAACGTCCGCAGCACTGCCAGTCGTTCGCTGAAGACTTCGTAGTTGATCAAGCCTTCCTCGTCCGGCAGCATGTCCCACGCAGGGAAGAGCATCGGCCTGGCATCTGCGAAGAGCCGAAAGTCCGAGGCGAACTCATCGGCTACTTCTGTGCTCGATGTGACAATCAGGATACCCCCCGGCGGCCTGTGAACCCCGGCCCTGCCACTCCCGGCTGAAAGTCTGGCGGAAACCCCCGCTGCGAAATAGGCGCAAGAACCCCCCCAAAGCCCGCCGACACGCACCCGACGTGGCCCACCCCCCTCTGCGGTCGCCAGGCCCTCAATCACTTTCGACAGTTCGCGGCTGCGAACAATTGGGGTCAACAGATCCATCCAACACAGATTATATCCACTGCCGGCAGCCATGCAAGCACGACCACACGCCGGTTTTGGATTGCCGGAGTCCGACACCTGAATACGGGCGGATTGTCTATGTGGTTGCACTCTGCTCCGGACTGCGGGCAAGGCGAGTTAGACGTTCGAGCTGGGCGGGCGAGAAGAAGGAATGGGATACGACGTTTGAACCGAGAGCTGGGTCGGTCCCGTGTCCGAAGAGCCCCAAGCATTCACGCCGGCGGAGGGTGGTCTTAGCTAGGCCCAGAAATCGTTCGAGGATTGCCTCCACAAACGGACACGGGGGCAACGGACCGCAACCCTGCTCGATTTTCCTGCGCGGCAAACTCAGGCACTACGTCTTTGAGCGCCGAAAGGACGGCGGCATTACTGCTGCTCAACGCCGCCTCGATCAAGCAATCCAGTTTTGTGATGAGTGTGTGGGGTGGCGTTCCTGCCTCGCGAATCACGAAAATCCTCTTGTGTTCCGTTCGCTCTATTCCTGCGTCCTGCGTTGCTAGCTCTTCGCGAAGCTTCTCACCGGGACGCAGGCCCGTGAACCTGATTTCGATGTCTTTTTCCGGGTCGAGGCCGGCCAGACGTATCATGGTCTTGGCGAGGTTTAGTATTCGGATGGGCTCACCCATATCGAGCACGAAAATCTCGCCGCCGCGAGCCATGTTAGCAGCCTGCAGGACGAGGCCTGTGGCCTCCGGGATGGTCATGAAATAGCGGACAATGTCGGGGTGCGTGACCGTGACTGGCCCGCCGGCCTCGATCTGTTCCTCGAATATCGGCACAACGCTGCCGGAACTTTTGAGCACATTGCCGAACCGCACAGCTGCAAGGGTTGTTCTTTCCGGGTCCACGGTTTGCAGGAGGAGTTCGGCGGCACGCTTGCTCGCGCCCATGATACTACTCGGGTACACTGCTTTGTCGGACGAGATGAGGATGAACGCTCCGACGCCATGCCGCACAGCGGCGCGCATCACTGTTCGTGTGCCCAACACATTGTTTTTTACCGCTTCACGGACGCTCAATTCCATAAGGGGGACGTGCTTATAGGCGGCAGCGTGGTAAATGAGCGAGGGTTTGTGCTCACGGATGAGGTTTGTGACGCACGTCTCGTCCTGCACGTCGCCGATGACAGGTACAAGGCGGAGCGAGGGGAACTTCTCGCTTAACTTCCTTTGGATATTATAAAGGTTTAGCTCGCAGCGCTCGAATAGGACCAATGCGCCAGGTCGGCAGGACGCCACCTGCCGGCAGATTTCACTTCCTATTGAACCACCCGCCCCAGTGACGCAGATAACCTGGCCCTCGATCTTCCGGGCGACCCGGGCGTGGTCAACACTGACGGGGTGCCGCCCCAGAAGGTCTTCGACCTTCACTTGGCGCAATTGAACGACTGTGATCTTGCCCGCGAAGAGGTCGCTCAGGGCGGGAAGGATGTTCACCCCTACGCCGCACTTGTGGCATTCATCGATCAGAAACTGAAATTTCCTCCCGGTCGCAGACGGAAGGGCAATGACTACAAGTCCGACGCTCTCTATCTTTACTACTTCAGCAAGCGAGGAGAGCTCAGCGAGGACAGGCAGGCCCTCGAACATCCGGCCGACTTTCTGTCGGTCGTCATCAAGGAACCCGATGGGAATCTTGCCGAGGTTGCGGCTCTTGCGCATTTCGCGCACAAGCATCTGGCCTGCGTGCCCCGCACCGACGACGAGCACCCGCTGGCCCTGGCGCCTGCGGGGTAGAAGACTGCCCTCCATAAACGCACGTGTGAAAAGCCGCAGGCCACCGAGCGCGAACACGCACAGGGCGAAGTCAAGGAAGAAGACCGTCCGCGAATATCCTGTGATGCCCGGAACCAGGACGACGTAAGCCAGGAACACGGCCGTCGCGACGACGTTCGCTTTAAGCAGGCGCATTGCATCATTCAGGGAGAAGAACCGCCACCAGCCGCGAAAAACACCCAGCAGCCAGAAGACGACAAGCTTAGTGGTCAACAGGACTGGCAGCGTTTGCCAGAAACAGCGGAATTGGTGTTCCGGGGGAAGTCCATCAAATCGCAGCAAGAAGGCGCCGAAATAAGCCGCGACAATAACAGCTGCCTGCGACGAGATTAGTCCGGCCCTGTGCCACCTGTCGGTTTTGAGCTTCACCGTTCCTCCGCCAGCATTCTACTACTCAACTCTCTGTCGCACAACGCATCACCTTCTTCACCGCTGTGCAGGTGTCCTGCATGTCTTCTGTGGACAGCGTTGGATGAACTAAGAACATCAGGCTGGTTTCGCCAAGTGTCCGCGCCACCTCGAGGGATCGCGCTGGGCGCAGGTCGTCAGCAAAGGCTTTTTCGAGATAAATCTCGCTGCATACTCCGCTGAAGCAAGGAACTCCTTCCGCGCGGACTGCCGCCACAATGCTGTCTCGGCTCCAACCCGCCCTGAGCTGCGCCGGGCGAACAAAGGAGTAATGCTTGTAGTACGAATGGTTGACCCATTCCGGCGGCCTGGCAACCCGGAGGCCGCGAACCCGAACGAGCTCTTCCGTCAGGACTCGAGCATTCTCCTGCCGTTTCAGCACCCAACCTGGGAGCTTGGTGAGAGCTACCCTGCCGATGGCGGACTGCATCTCGGTCATGCGCCAATTGGTGCCAAATGAATCGTGAAGCCATCGGAAGGACGGCCCAGGCTCGCGATTCTCCAGCGCTGCCAGGCCCTTCCCGTGGTCTTTGAAGCTCCAGGCTCTTTCCCAGACGCCGCGGTGGTTCGTGGTGAGCATTCCGCCTTCGCCGCCGGTCGTCATAACCTTATCCTGACAGAACGAGAACGCGGCGGCGTCTCCCATAGAACCGACTGAGCGCTCCCTGTAACTTGAGCCAAGAGCTTGGGCACAGTCCTCGACGACCTTAAGCTCATGTTGCCGAGCCAATTCCAGAATTGGGTCCATGTCGCAGGGCCATCCGGCCAGATGAACTGCGACAATCGCCTTCGTCCTGGGCGTCAGCACACGCTCCACCGTACGAGCGGTGATGTTCTGGCTCTCCGGGTCCACGTCTGCCACGACCGGTTTCGCCCCGCACATCACGACGCAACTGGCGGAGGCGATGAACGTGCGGCTGGGAACGACCACCTCGTCACCGGCCCCAATCCCAAGACTGCGCAATGCCAACTCACGAGCGACCGTTCCATTCGCTAGAGCGACCGCGTGCTTGCAGCCTACGAACTCTGCGAATTCCTGCTCGAAGAGCCGGCCCTGTTCGCCCGTCCAGTAATTTACCTTGCCAGAGCGCAGCACACCCACCACCGCATCGATCTGGTCCTGGGTGAACACCGGCCAGGGCGGAAACGGCGCCGCTCTCACGGGCTCACCGCCGTGTATGGCGAGCTCCGCCGGCTCTGTTGTGGCGCTGCTGCGTCGTGCGCTGACCATGTAGGTCTCCGCCGTGGGGCTTCATGCCGGTCGAGCGGGGTTCGCGGCCACTCTTGCGCCGTTGGGCCCGTCGTGGAGGACGGTGGAGTCCGTTCGGCGTACAACTTCTACGCGCTTCACACTTCCAGCCGCCAGTTCACTATCTTCGCTGCAAATTTCGCGATGCCTGTCTGAGCGAAGGTGCTACGCCAGTCGGCAGCCGCGGGCAGTCTCTGGATTTACACCAGTTTACGGAACTATGCGGCCCCAATCGCCTCTCAATCTGAGCTAAAGATTGTCGCCAAAATATACTTCAAGTCAATCCAAAAATGATACGACCGGATGTATTCTTTGTTGATGCGTACCTTGTGGGGATAAATAACCGTCCTGTTATACTCTTCGGGATCGACTTGCCTGGCCAGCAATGCCTCTTCATTCTGGTATTTTAGAGTCGCCGGCCCCGTAATTCCAGGACGGACCGAAAGGACAATTCGATCATCCCCCTCAAGCCTGTCCGCAAAGCCCGGAACGTCGGGCCGCGGGCCAACAAAGCTCATGTCACCCAGAAGAACGTTGATCAACTGCGGTAGTTCGTCAACCTTGGTCTTGCGGAAGAAGCGTCCCCAAGTTGTGATTCTACGATCATTACTTGATGTTACCGTAGTGTCCGCCCCTTCGGCATCACACATGGTGCGCAGCTTGATTAGATTGAACGGGCGCCCCCAGCGCCCGATCCGGGTCTGAAGGAAGAAGCCACACTTCCGCGTATCAATGCATGCGATAACAAAGGAAATCAGAAGAATCCACCCGGTCAGGACCAATCCCAAAAGCGCCAACGCGAAATCAAACGCGCGCTTCACGGCTGCCTGCCGCATCGTAAGGCCGGCTTCAGGGGTACAATCAGGATAAGTCATACCCGAGTTTCCTGAGCGTGTGACCGATCGCTTTTTCCACGTGGTCGTGCATCTCGCCGGTCAAGACTGCCCGCCATCGGCCGACGCTGTTGCTGGACACTCCGGTCACTGCGGATCTCACAAGCGAATCACCCGCTTGGATGCAAAGGAAATCCAGCAACCCGCGAAGCTCCCTGGCGGGGGCACGCACAAAATCTTCATAGCGGACCTGATAGACCTGGTCTGGGCCAAGGGTTGAGAGGTCTTGCTCCGCTTTCTCGGCGCAACGCTTCCACTGAATCGCGCAAGCGACCGGCAGAGGGCGGGAAGTCAGAACGTTCTCCATCCCTTCGAACCGCGGGCCCCAGAAGGCGACTCTTTTCTCTTTTGAGAAGAGGCGGCAAACCCGGTTGAGAACGTATCCTCCGGCGTAGTAGGGGAAATCGGTCAGGGGCACGTATCGGGTTTTCCTAAGTGTGTAGAGTATGTCAAGCGGCGCCTTCCACCGCTCTGCCGCGGAGACCGCGACATCGCGCCCGTCCCGCACGATGTGGATGAACTTCGCCTCCGGCAAGACAGCATGGACAAAGCCCACGCGGAGGCTGTTGGCACAGGTTTTCTCTACCACATGGGCCAGGTTGTATCGTCGTGCCAGGCGTTTGAAACGGCTCCGGATGTATCCAATAACCTCCGCCCGCGCCATTTCGGGAGTGAATTCGTCGGTCGGAAATCGCGCATTGCCGTGTCGCCAGATGTAGTTGATCTCGTCGCACGGCCAAGTACCAACCCCAGGAAATGAGGTGAGGACGTCGCGAAGCACGTTGGTCCCGGAGCGGCCAGCGCCGATGATGACCACCGGGCGATATCCACGTGCCTGGTCATTTGGACGGTTCATTTGTTCTCCTGAGCATTTTGCAGTTTGTTTTACGCGGTTACTTCAAGAAGAATGGTTTCCAGTCGTTCCGCCAGTTTCCTGTAGCTATGGTGTTGCTCCACGTACTGACGCGCCCGTCGGCCCATGGCGCGGCGTTCTGAATCGGCAAGGTTTGCCAGGGTCTTGATCCCGTCGGCGAGCGCGGCGGCGCTGTCCGGTGTCACGGAGACACCGGCGCCGGCCTCTGCGATGGGATTGAAGGGCGTGTCCACCGCGAACAAGACCGGTCGCCCCGCCGCCATGTAGTCGAACAGCTTGTTTGGACTGATGCCCCACTTGAACACGGGCGCGTGCCTGAGGATCATCAGGAATGCGTCGGCCTGGCGCAGGGTCAGGAAGACCTCGGACTTTGGCACGGGCGGCTGGAAAGACACGATTCGGGATCCGCGCTCCGACGCTGTCTTTTGCAGCTCGTGTTTATGGGGGCCATCGCCGACCAGGCGGATGTGGATTTGATCCTCCAGGCCTTCGTGCTCCAGCAATTCCGCAGCGTCCAAGACAATGTCCAAGCCGTTGTAAAAGCCGTGGGCCCCGGCATACATCAACGTGAATTTATCGTTCTTCGTGGTTGGCGGCTCGACGTCCGCGGCCGTCAGATCACACCCGTTGGGAAGCCAGACAATCCGGTCCGGGTCAGCTCCTTTTTGCACCATGCGCTCGGGGGAACCGGGCAGCACTGTCAAGATGCGATCCGCCTCCCGGTAGAGATGTTTTTCGAGCCATCCCAGGACCAGCACGAGGGGATGCCACGGGGACATCCCGGCCAAGTCGACCAATGTGTCCGGCCATAGGTCTCGGATTTCCACCAGGAAGGGGACATCGTATCGCCGGGCAACGTGCAGGGCGGCCCAGGCCGCGAATGCGTCGGGGCTGGACCCGATGACGACGTCGGGCGGCGGTTCGTGCCGAAGACCGACTTGCCTCCGCACCCGCCACGCGAACACGAGCATGTTCCACAGGCGCTTGGGCGAGTTGCGCTCGTACGGCGGACTCCCCAGCCAGACGAATGGGACACCGTCGATGATCTCTTTCTTCCACGTCTCGCCCGGCTTGAGACGCGTTTCTTTGCGCGTCTTGTGGTAGAAACTTGTGGTGATCACGGTGGTTTCGTGGCCGCGCCGGATTAGCTCGCGGGACAAGTTGTAGTGCCGGGTGCCAGCCGACTCGCTGGGTGCGTAGGAGCTATGATTGATGAACCAGATTCGCATTGGCGCTTACGCCTCGCTCATCAGGATGTCGCAGACCAGGGTTGCGCTTCGCCCGTCGCCATACGGCGCCGATTTGGCTTCCGGGCGCGGTTCCCGGAGTGCCTGGCGGATCTCCGATGCCACCGCCTGTGCTCAGGTCGGGGGCGCCAGACGGTTCCAGCCCATGTGCAGAAGCTCCGTCCATTCTGTTTGATCTCGAACCGTGACCCAAGGCACCCCGTGGAAGAACGCTTCCTTTTGCATGCCTCCGGAATTCGTGACCAGCAGTCTTGCGTTCTTCGAAAATGACTTTGGCACCCGTCTTTTGCGCGATCTTCTCAAGCGCTCGATAAAGCTGTGCCTGGGTGTGGATTTGGCACTGTCGAAAAGCAGGTGATGCTGAGAAGCGGCGACAATCGTAACCCTGTGTCCGCGTTTTATCAATTCCGTGGACAGATAGATTGGCTTTTCCCCCCCGTCCGGTATTTGGCAAGCTGGCGTAGTGATTGACGTACCAGATGGCTAAGGCCATACGTTCTGCTCTATGGCTTCGCGGGCTGAGGCCAACTATTCGCGCCGCTTTGTTTTTTGAGTGGGCAAACAGTATACAAGCGAGAAATGCGCGGGCAGCCCTGTCGCGTTCTGTCTCTCCGCATATCTGATGAGATATCGATCAATGGCGCCACCTGTTCTTGATTTCTACCCACTTGGAAAACAGCCAAATGAGGATGTATCTTAGGCGGCCCCTTTTTACCCGGGCATGAACGAATCGGACGAGTTTCCCAATCAATCGACTCCGGAATTGAAGCGCGTGGGCCTCCTCCACCGCTTGTTTCAAGTAGTCGTAGTCTACTCCTTTGATCTTCGGTTTTGATGGCCCGTAGTCGGCCAGTTCGTCGTGGCTTTTGATCAGACTGAGATTTTTTTCCTGGCAATACTCATAAAAGTAGCTGCCGGGCACGGGTGTAAAGTATGAAAAGGAATATACCTGAGGCTTCATTCTTCTGATCAGGTCGATGGTCGCCTGTACATCTTCCCTCGTCTCTGTGGGCAGTCCCAGCATAAACAGGCCCCGCACAATGATGCCGTGCTTTTTGCAGATCTCAGTTGCTTTTATGGCTTGCTCCACTGTGCTACCCTTCCTCATGAAGTCTAGCATCTTCTGGCTGCCGCTTTCGAAACCGATGTGAACCATTTTCAATCCGACCTTGCTGAGATCCTTCATGAGGTCTTCGTTGCGGCAGATGGCATCAGCCCGGCTGTTTGCAGAAATGCGAGCCTTGAACCCATTCCTAGCATAGCTCTCACAGAACTCCTGTAACCATTTCCTGTTTAGGGTAACAGAGTAATCCCAAAAGAAAAGACTGTTGAAGTGATATTTACTTCGTAGCAACTTCAGTTCTTCTATCACGCTTTCGACTTTACGGAAGCGCGTTTTGTCGCCGAACATGGTTGTTGCGTGCGGCGCACAGAAACGACAATGGTATGGGCACCCTCTGCTCGCGATCATCGTAACACTTGGGGGCTTGAACAGGCCAGGGAAGTTCGTTGCAAATCGCGTCGTGACACTGTAGTCGAATAACTCTCGGTCTTCGAAGGGCAGTTCGTCCAGGTTTGGGTGGATGCCGGTGATCATCCTATTCTCCGCTCTGCCGTCCCTGATAGAATCCAAGAGATTCGTAAAACTTATCTCGCCTTCACCGACGATGACGTGGTCGAAACAATCACAAGATTCCACCTCCGCTGGAGCTACCGTAGGATGGACGCCGCCGGTGACCACGACGGTATCGTTGTTCACCTCCTTGATAATTTGTGCGGCTTTTACTGCTCTGTTGAAGTCGCAGCTCATCATCGTTATGCCAACAACGTCGAACCTTCGTTTCCTGATGGTTTCCTTGAAGTGATCCCAACCGGTGAGCTTTCTCAGGTCGACCAGTTGGATATCTTCGTGACCTCTGCTCTTGGCATAAGCACTGATTGAGCATAATCCAGGATGAATTTTGCTCGTCCAGTGCGTCTTGCCGAACGAGGCAAAACCTGAGCCAATGGGGCAGTACACCAAACCGATTCTCATTTTGATCCTTTCTGCATGGATGAGGCGGTCACACGTGGTTCTTACCGCAGCATCACGCAGTGGGAGGTCTTCCTTATGAAATACCCCAACATCTCTATTCGTTCAGGAGTCCTGGCCTGAACCGGCTTCCTCCAAGTCAGATACAGCCGGCGCCATCTCACACGATCGGGTTCCTCCCGGCATGCCCGGCGTGTTGAAGTACTGATGGAAGTAGATGATCTTCGGAGCTACTTCCTTGGAGGTTGACTTTCCGCGCCAAGGGAACCGTAAAGCCGCTCAAGTGCTCTGAACTCGTTTGCCCAATTATACCGTTGCACAATCGCACGTCTACCCCGCTGTCCCATTGTGTGCGCGTCTTCCGGATGGTCCATGACCTGTCGTTTGACTGCTGCCTTTACAGGAAGAGGAAACGAGTACGGTTCACCTATTTTCACGCTCGCGGCGTGCGGAAAATCTCACGTGCCCGCTGGCTTTCCCTGGTTGGCTTTATCGCCTGTTGTGCCAGACGTGGGTTCGTGATCAGAGCAAATATCGACAATCGGCTGAAACCCGAACGCGGTGTAAATCGAAGCAAGCTTATGCTTTTCACGTGACCATTGGAACATGTCGGCAGCAGAAACAGCCGCCCTAGTTTTTCGCTCTATGTCAGCGGGGTCGAGTGCGGCAAGCAGCGATTGCAAGGCCTCGGGCTTCGGTTTCACTTTCCAACCTACGTGGTATCGGTCTATAATCCGCGCCATTTCGGGGAAATCGCTAATCACGACGGGTATTCCATTTCCTAAACATTCGAAAAGTTTGTTCGGGATAGAATAATAATAACTTAGGCACAGATTTTCGATTAGGCACACCCCGATATCAACATCACGAAGCACATGGGGAATCTTTTCAGGAAACACGAACCCTATGTATTCGATATGATCATGTTTGTCCGCATAGCCCCTCACGGTCTCGGCAAGAGGACCGTCCCCCACCAAGCGCAAATGATGCGTGTCCTGACGGGCAAAAACCTGCAACATTAACTCGACACCTCGTCCTTCGCTCAGAACCCCCAAATACCCGAACGTCAGCCCTTTCTTCTGTGAATTAACCTTCCGGGTGATTTTTGAAAACTTGTGTCCGACCTCCGGGAGGTTGTAGATAACGTGGACCGTGGGGAGGCCATAAGTGCTGCGATACCAGCCTGCAATCGCCTCACCAACCACAACGACTGCGTCAGCCAGGCCGATCAGCGTCCGCTCGGCGAGCTTTGACAAATATTTTGTCAGACCTGTGAGCCCGCGGCGCTCTGTTTCTAACTCATGCGGTTCGTACACAAGCCGCGCGCGGTGCAATACCTTCAGAGCAACCGAAACAGGTAATACGGTTAATGAATGGCAGTTGATGCAATCAAGCCTTCGTTTCCGCAAAAGCCAAATAACGGAAATGAACCAGTGAAGCAACGAAAAGGCTTTTTTCCATCCCACCCGGTCAGACCAAACGGCACGGATGCGATATACCTCACGCTCCTCGTCAATCCGTTCGTGCTCCGCAAGGCCGGGACGCCAGCGCGCCACAATGACAACATGAGAGAACAGGCCAAGCTCGCACAGGGACCCTGTTACGCGCAGTATTCTGCTTTCATGCTCGAACGTGGATGGATAAATATGCACGGAAACCCTTGTCTCCATCCCTTGGCATCCGGCACGAAAGATAGGCATTTTTACCTAAGGCCGCTCGGTTTTACAACCTTCTTGATGATGTTGTTAATCAAGTATTTCGAACGGCGAAAGAACCACGCGTTAGACGGAAACTCTTCATGCGATCTGACAGGCAAGTTCATGATGTCGGCAAATTCTAATCGCGTAAGCGCGATTTTCTCGAGGAAATATTCAATATCTTCCCGAAACTTGTCTTCGGTATACAAGGGCTTGCGCAGCTCCTCGAGGGCCTCCTCGCGTGTGATCTGTCCGGAACAGATAAGTACTGAGAGGTGGGCGAGACGTTTATCGTATCCGAATTTGACCGGCAAGATATACGCCTGATAAAAGCGTGTAAAGATGGACTCATAGTGCTTTGTGCCGTAATCTTCCCATGCCAGCTCACGCTTAATCATTGACTTTGCATCTTCTTTCACATAATCGACATAGTTCAGCAAAGGGATGTATTTGATCCGACAAACGAAGAGGTAGTAAAAGAAGTCCAACAGAGAGCAGTGGGGGTAGGTGGGAATAGGGAGTCGTCCAAAACGCTTATGAATTGCCCGAATATTCTTCCAATCTCTACAATCGTAGCCCCAGGCATCAGGCATAATGCCCTCTGTAGCGAGGTTTGCGCCACTGATGTAATACTTGATGCCATACTTCGCCGCCACGTGAAAGACAAGCGCATTGATCGCATGATCGCTCACGGCTTCGATATTGGGCACGGATGCTTGAAAGTACGCAAGCTGAAGATCGCGGAATTCTTCCCAGTCGATGACGTGGGTAACTAGGTCGATATCCAGGCGAGTGCAGATGTTTTCGATATTCTTGACTGCACACTCGGAACCCCATCCATTATCAAGATGGAACGCCAGCGGACGCAGGCCAAGGCGCCTCACGTGGTAGGCAACGGTGGTGCTGTCCACGCCGCCGCTGAGGCCGATTAGGCAGTCATGTGGCTTATTCTCTCCGGTGCGGCGGATTTCCTCCGCCAACCGTTGAAGCCGATGGTCCCGTTCCTCATAAGGCAGCAACTCGTTACGTGCTCTTTCATCATGATGGCGGCAATGATTGCACCACCCCCGCTCATCGAATTCGATATTTGGATCGGTTGTATCCATAATACAGCGGTTGCATCTCTGGTATTTGCGTTCAGTCACCCTCATTCTCCTGAATCATGCTCGTCTGCACCGGTCCAGCGAACTCTGCTGGTTAGCAAACACCTATACGTAGGGCAAAGCCTGTGCAGGACTATACGCCGAACCATCGCCTTCGTCATAAATAGAGCGGCTTCCGCCAGCGACCGGCACATCTTATAAAAGATGCGCGTGTCGTTCCATGGGTGGGCCGAGGTCATGTGAACAATGCGCATGGGGCCTCTTCCTCACACACTTACTCTAGATCATCGCGATGTCTCTGAATAGACCAAGGGTACCGGCGGCGCAAAGCCCTGCGATTTGTGAGAGCAAACATCCACGCAAGCACAGGAATCCAAAGCAGGCCGTGTGTGTTCAGGCATACTGTGAACGCACCAGAATTCAGCGAAAGCAGCGCAACCATAAATGACGCGAGCATAACAACAAGTAGAGAACCATTGAGCCGCTTGAAGCCGAACAACAGGAAATCGAGGCAACAGAGGCCAACAAGCGCTACGACGAAGCCAGGCAGCAAGCCAAACGATGCCTGGAAGGCAAACAAAAAGCAGGTGTTTGAGTGGCAACTCCGTACGACGCCTGGAATGTAAGCAAGCGCCACCCGATTTGCCAGATTCACATATTTCGTTCCACACAACAGGGCGAGTGGTCGTATGTTGGACACTCCAAGCAATCCATGCTCCTGCGCGTAAAGATTTGTCCACACGCCCGTCCGGAATGGACTCACAAATACGCGTCCGAAGAGGCCGCCTGAAAGAGCCTTTGTGGCCGACTCTGGCGATAGCTCATCAAGGCGGCCCGCCCGCATGAACGTCAGCAGCATTGCCAGGAAGATGGCGCAGCAGGCAGTGAGGAACACAACAATGCCACCTTTGATGACTCCTTTGCGTAACATATACAGGATCGCCAGCAGCATGAAGAGTACGGCGCCTGGCGCGCGCGCGCCGGTTAGCATCACACTCAGAATTAGCATCAGGATTATCGAACCTCGACATATAGTGGCAACATTCAGACGCCACCGCCCTCCAGAAGCGAGAAGACCGATGACGATTGGCGCAAACAACACGCAGTGCCAGTTATACATATATCTCACGAACGGGCTGGCAACCAGTTTCAGGCTTTCCTCGCGTGCCATCGTGTAGGTCGCCGGATGGAAAAGAGTAGCCCATAGCCCCGTCTTTGTGATTCTCACAGTTGTTAGATACGCTGCCAGCGTAATGACAACGGCGACACCGAAAACGAGCAGCGCACGACGCTCTGGAGCACCATATACCGACGCCGCCGGCAAGATCGCAGTAGCTCGACATTTACGGTACAGATTTTGCGCCGCGGAGTTTAGGCCAGGCGTACAAACCACCCACACCATAATCGCCAAGGGAAAACAGATTGAGAGCAATCGTAACGTCCATAACTCCTGGTAGCCGCAGAATATCTCTTCGGGGCCAAACGCCGCCGCCCCGTTGATCCTTAGGATCATCAAGAGACAGAACCAAACGCTTGGTCGCACTATCACATATGGGTGTGCGAGAACGAGGACCCCGGCCGCAAGTATGCTGAACAGGTATGCTAGCATGAGCATGACAGTATGCTCTCTATCGCTCCGCGGATGGCTTTATGGACAGCGGGGCTATAATCGGAGTTGTGGGTCAGCACCACCGCCATTCCATTCGTACTCTTCGCACGTCGCAGGATAGCCATACACAAATCGTCAAACTCTTCCCCAAGGCCCACACAGCGAGTCAACGCCTCATCCATGATGACAAGCGGCTGCTCTAACAGGTCAAGTTCAACCTGTTGCTTCAAGGAAAAACAGGGAAACGGGTGGCAGGTGTCGCAACGGAATCCTATGTTTTCGGCCCACCCAACGCTGGAGTCGTATGCAAGGCCGTGTCTCTGCCATTGATCCCAGGAGTTACCGGCCGACCAGCGCAAATAGTGATGGCGCCCCCCATAGCGGGAGCCGCCAAAGATATTATCCATTCTCTGCTTCTCGGTTGCGAAGACCTCTTCGGAATCAGCCGCCGTATAGCCCGGGTGCCACCCGACCTCATGGCCGCGCTCGCGTACTTCCGCCACTATCTCATCGTAAGGGGAGACGGTCAAATCGTAGCCGCGATCAAACCTTCCCGGCCTCGCTGTCATAAAATAGTATGCCCCGCGAATACCCAAACGCTCTTCGAAATCCATCTGACTCCGCGTTTCCAAAACATAAGGATCATTCTCGGGATCACGCCACGCCCTCCACCCACTTCGCAATTCGCGATAAGCCCCGAGCGCGCTGTGGCTTCGCGCCAGCAATTCGCCGAAAGCGCCGCGTAAGACATACCATGGACTTCCGTAGCGGACGGGGCGATCAAGATCATGGGTCAGGCATATCTGGAAGGCGCGTGTGTGCGCTTTCCAGCGTGGAACTGACGCTTCCAGCCACGTGCGCAGAACCAGCGCCCACTCATCGATCACAGGGCGGTCCAGAAACCCTTGCCGATATGAGAGGCTGTGCGCAGCGCGAAAACGGCCATGTTCGTCCGGCTCGCCTGGGAAATGGAGCTCTTCCCAGCGCGTCAGCAGCAGAAATGTCGCGGCTGCGAGATCCAGCGGGAAAGCGCCCCTGCCATCAAAACGAAGCTCCTCGCGGCCTGCCACGGCGCAGAGCGCGGGAAGAAGTTCCGTGTCCAGCGGCAGGCCGACCCAGCTCGGAAGAATGTCCATCAGCTTGATCCACGGCATTGCTCCTGCAGGCATCCCGTGCATGGCGACCACGGCATCAAGGGAAATAGCGGGAATATCGATGGCCGGCGCGCCCTCCCAGTCCGCGTCGCCAGCAACTAACGCCCACAAGCGCTCCAGCCCATACTGGGCCTCCGTCCGCGTCAGGAACATTCCCTCGCGCCAGAGGTACCGGAGCCCTTTGTGCATCAGATGTGCGTTCGCGTTGCCCCCCAGTCTTGCAGTGTCCGTTTCATTGCTCAATGCTTATCGACTTTCAGCCCCTTCTTCACGGTCACAGCGCCGATTGCCGCGCTGGGTGAAATGATGCAGAAAGTTGCGGGCAACGATGCGTGCAAGCCGTACCATTCCGTTACTATACCCCAGGCGCAGTAGTCTGTCGAGGCAAAATGAGTTATCTGTCCCGCTATTCCCGGCGTCTATTATTTGGTCGCTATCAATACATTGTTTTCAGGAAGACTGTTATTAATCCATAAATATGCATTGTTTGAATAGAATTGAAGCTGTGAATAGCCCGCCTTTTTCAGTGCACTTGTCCAATGCCTTTTACTTCTAAGCCTTTTATTAATCTGACCATTACTGTCTATTTGAACATTCAAGCCATCCAAAATCCCAAAATGACCGCCAACGACGAACAGTCCTCCCTTTTTGAGGGATTTTTGTGTGGATTTAATGGTACTAAGCCAGTCGCCATCATCCACAACATGAAACATAATACCAATCGCGTTTATAAGGTCATATTTTTCATCTAGCTTATCAAGAATCTCAGAAACTTTCCCGTGGTGAACAACCACATCAGGGTTTTCTGAATATTTCTTTTTCAGGTAATTGACCGACGAAAGTGAAACATCTATTCCGATAAGTTTGGTTGAACCCAGGTACCTATAGAAATCAATCCAATGGCCAGAACCTGAACCTATATCCAACACCGTCGATTGATTTAATGAAATTCCATTATTGTACAGATGCTTCAGTATCTGCATTTCCACTGAGTTGTAATGGTATTTTGCGGATAATTGATTCTTTTTAGGGGAAATAGTCTGCCTGTCGGAAATCCCTTCAGTATAAAAGGAGTTGTCCCACCATTCAGTATCACGATAATTTTGACCTCTTTTTCGAACATAAGTATTCAAAATATCCTTCACGGTTTTCACTCTTTTTCTAAGGAACTGCTTAATCATCGTTTTCCCCTTATGATTCTATTGGACGCCCAACCGGGCGCATCACCGGCAGGCGAATAGCGCGTCCATGTGCAGGCGGTTATTAGCTGCCACGGCCCATGTTTTAAAAAGTTTGTATTTGATTTCGATGCATCAGAGACTCCGCCACAGAGCTTGAGCCCATCCAACCCGAGACGGTCAGCGCATCCGCCGTCCTCTCGGATGAGGTCATGATGCGCGACCCGGGGCAATCCGAATGCCGGGTGATGACCGCCGTAGGCCGGATCAAAATGACTATACAAAGCGGTTGGCCGGTGTACCTTTCAGCCCGTTCTTTACGGTCATGGCGACCTTCAGCGCGGGGTGCATCTTTATCGCCACGTAATACGGCGTCTGCGCCGCACCGAAGGCGCGAAAGAAACGCTCGATGGGCTCGATCATGGAGCCCTCAAAATCGAAGATTTGTGATACTGTCGCAGCGTGTTGAATGGCGTGCCACATGAGCAGTGACGAAGCGCCGCTATTGTGCAATTCGGGGGCACGCCCACCCATCAGGTAGTACGCGCACTCACTGTCCCAGATGATGTAGCACACGGCGTGAATGCGCTCCTGATCGTCCACGGCGAAGAAGATTCTCCGTTGTCCACGCTCGCCGGTTACGTCATCCAGGCGTTGCAGGAATGCCAGGGAATACGGGACCGATTTTCCCTGGCGGGAGAAGGCTTTACGGTTGACCTCGTAAAACTGCTCGAGGGGAAGGTCGCTTCGTACGGCCACACGCTTTTCCGCCTTTCGAATGTCACTCCGGATGTTTTCGCGAAGGTTCGACCAGAGCGCGCCCTTGTTCGAGAGATCGGTGAGCCTGTAGGTGTAGCAGACACGAAGGTCAAAGCCGGCCCAGTAGAACGGGAGGAGATTGGTGACACTTGGATCACACGGGATGGAGCAGTAATAATGCCGGGGTAATTGCTCCAGCAGATTCTGAAGTAAGTCCTTCTCCTGTGCGAGGCGCTTCGCGTACTTCACACCGGATGGCTTGAGCCACGGCCCAAGCACCGGCGTGAGCTTTGGAGTCGTGATGATTGGTATCCCGTATTTCCTTTTATATACATACGGCATCCGAGCGACCACCTCCCCCCCCTTCTCGACCACCGCCGCGCGCCACTGGCCAGGCGCCACCGCGTCAAGCCACCAGGATTCTTGGAATAGACAATGGCTGGTCATAATTTGTCCGACCGTCCCACACACTTCTGGCATCTGTGTCTATTGCAGCTTAATTGAATCCAAAAGATTTTCCAGCTTTGTCCGGTCGTCTTTCGTATCATTACTCTTCCTACGCGGGAACTCTTCCGGCAGTTCGCCGGCGCGGACCAGCCTGGTGCCGTGCCCGGCGAAAAACTCTTCAAACGTCTCAGCAAACCCTTGAGGATTTTCGCAGAATGCCTCGTATTTCGCCCCCAGAACGCGGTCCGGATCGACGAAACGTTCCAAGTCGCGTTCGATGCACGCATCGATGGAGATTATTTGGCGCAGGACCTGCTCGTGTGGAGGTAGGCGGCGAATGACCTCGAAGTCGGGAGGGGCGAGAGAGAACCACATCTCCTGTGAATTGAAGAGGGCCTCACGCGCGCGAAGGATCGACAGCGCCGTGTCCACCGCACGCCGCTCGACGCGCACGAACAGTGCTTCCGGCACCGCCGCAGCGAGGGGCCCGATCCGCAGGCTGTTGTAGGTGTTTTTGAGGATCATCGGCGCGGCCTTACGGCGCGAGAAGGCAGCGATGTAACGACGAAGCTCACTCAGACGGTTCACCAGATCAGGTTCCGCCTCGACGTGCGTAGGGAAATGTGGGAACCAGCGCTCGAAAAAGGCGCCGGCCTCGCATGGCGCGCCCAAGCCCCGCATCCGGCCGTAGTCCGAGGTGAACGGCTCCGTAGGGGGCCGCAGGAAGGGGGCGAGGAGGACAGTGCCCAACCAAGGTGCGCGCGGGAAGTAACGGAACACGTTCGACGGATAGGCGAGGCGGAAGCGGTGGATGAGAAGCTGGGCGCAAAGCGTCGTGCCCGAGCGTGGGCAGCCGATGACGAACACGGGCGGATGACACAGGTCCGCCTCCCGCGGGAGGAACACCTTCTCTACTGATGCCAGCGGCGCATTCAGCAACCTGTGCAGCCAGCGTTTGAGTTTGTGTCTCATGTGGGCTTACTGCCTAACGCGGTCTCTTGGCCTTGACGCGCCGTGTCTTCTCGAACCGATGCGCGCAGCCGGCGTTCAATCTCGGCCAGGGCCCTCTGCTTTTCGGTTCTCGATTCCTTGCGGCCAGGCATGAGCCGGCTCCACACCCGTCTTATCCGGTCAATAAAAATCTACTCCCAAAAGGTTGCTACCCGAGCGTCGGCTTGACATCAGCAACACTCTAACCATGAGGCCCCCATCATCCGGCGT
Organism: Candidatus Brocadiia bacterium; assembly: GCA_030605345.1. GTDB lineage: Bacteria > Planctomycetota > PUPC01 > PUPC01 > PUPC01 > JAUWIN01. The sequence goes on along the minus strand of JAUWIN010000009.1, from coordinate 10,899 downwards.
CAGTCCCCTTTCTGCCATGAGGAGGCCAAGTGGCGCAGATGGACGACCAGAATTGCGGCCAGCAGCCCCGTGCCGGTGACAGCTACCCAGGGCATTGATAGCCAGTGCCGCAGTATAAAGCTGAAAATGCCCAGCGCGGCCATCGCGCCGAGAAAACTGATCGCCTCGGCGGAAAACGCGTGGATGCGCGTGTAGCGATACAGCGCGACCGCGAAGATCAGGTTGCTTACTACGTAGGCCACCGCATTCGCGTACGCAGCGCCGAGTATGCCGTACCGGGGGATTAGAAGCAGGTTGCCGAAGAAATTGATCGCCACGGCGAGGGGCATGTTCAAGCCCATGACGCGGGAACGACCGATCATCATCAACATATAGCCGCACGGCCCGGTGCAGACGGTGGCGACCTGTGCCGTGAGAAGCACCAGCATGGGCACATAAGCCGCCCGGAAGGCCTCACCGTAGAGACGGAACAACAGCGGCGCCCACAGCGCGAGAAGTACTACGATGCTGACCCCCGAAACAATGCTCAGGAACGAGCTGCGCTCGTAGAGTTCTTTCAGTTCACAGTCTTTTTTCTGCTGATTTAGAGAACTGGCCATGGGCCCGAAGCTGCGCGTCAGTATACCATGTGGGAGCCGCGCGAGATTCGCGAACGTGCCCGCGACGTGCAATACACCTACGTCTGCGATGCGAGGGGAGAGAAAGCCGACCATAATCTTGTCCAGCGAGGTGTTCGCAAAGCTGGTTGCGTTGTGCATGGCGACGGGCAGCGAGGACCGCACCAGACGCCGCAAGCCCCCTGTCTTGCCAGCCGCCACTACTTCCTGCCCGCCTATTTCTTTGGCACTTAGCAGACGGTACCGCCGGAACATCCAAGCGACCGCCCCTACCTCCACCGCGCAGATGCAGGCCGCAAATGTCGCCGGATGGCCTTCCAGCACGCCTGCGTACTTGAGACCTAGAAGTCCGGCCACGCACACCAGCGTGGCTGAGCGTATCAGGAGCATGTTGACGGAAAATACCTCCCGGATGCGCCCGACTGCGGCGAGATAACCGGAGAATACCGAGCGCCAAGCCATTGCCAGACCCAGCGGCGCAACTGCGAGAAGCGTGGGCGGGAACGCCGCCCCGGCATCGCGTGCCCCGGCAAGGTACTCACGGCACGCCAGAGCCACCACTGTTGCCAGGAACGTCAGCAAGAACGAGAGAATCAAGGCGTTGCGGAGAAGGAGGGGCACAGCGGCCTGCCGCCCGGCGTGGGTCAGCTCCTGCACGAGAGGAATCAGGCTCTGTTCGAAACCGAAGCATCCGAGCAGCGCAACGCCGCTGACGATGACAAAGGCGCTGACATAGACGCCGTAGCCGTCTGCGCCGAGGAACCGCACGGCCATCAATATTATCAGAAGATTGCATCCCGCCGAAAACAGATGACATAGGATGCCGTAGGTCCCTTCACGCAACAGCCGCGCCTTTGGGTCCGACACATCAAAGTTCATGGAGAATGCCTCGCCAATCTCGCCGCCAGTCTGCAGATCAGCTCCCTGAATCCGTTTTCCAGCCGGTTCACACCGTCGAGAAGCGGATGCCGGGTGCGGGTTGTTCCCGGGCCATGATAGAGCGACTTGACCTTCCGAGGTAACGGGAGGGCCGCCGCAAGTTCAGAGTATAGCCGCTCCTCCTTCCCAGCCGGCAGGAAAGCCCACCATCCAAGCGACAAGATCCCTCCGGACAGTTCATAGGTCCCGTGGCACTCCCGTGACAGCGCATCCGGGGCCTCGCCGCGAAGCAGGCGCAACACCGCCTTCCCCTTCGCTCGAGCACTCCAGCGACGCCGGCTCTTCCTGGCCGCTCGCCGCTCTCCCCCTGCTGTTCACTGGTCGCGCTCTTCCTCTTCTTGGGCACCATCATACACAGCGCGATTCCCTGTCCAAGTAGAGCGGGGGCAGCGCAGGTCGGCAACCAGGCGCGCTACGATCTTGGCTGACGCATGTCCGTCGCCGTATTCGTCGAAGCGGCCGACGGGAACGGCATCCGTCGCCGCCGCGATTTTCTCCGGGTCGGCGCCTGCCAACCGGTTCCACCCCCGCTCCACCGTCTCCACCCATTCCGTCTCATCCCGCAGCGTCACACAGGGTACACCATGGAAGTAAGCTTCCTTCTGTACACCGCCAGAATCGGTTAGGATCACTCTGGCTTCTTGCTCCAAACGAATCATATCCAGGAAAGATACGGGATCAATAAGATGCAGGTTACTGCACAGGGGGGTTAAGTTGTAGACATCAAGCTGTTTCTTCGTGCGCGGATGCAAAGGCAGCACCACGGGGCGCTCCTTGCCTAGCTGGTTCAATCCTTGGAGGATTCCGGACAAGCGCTCGCGACGGTTCGTGTTCTCCGCGCGGTGCACCGTGGCTAGGTAGTACTCTTTTGGCGTGAGATTCAGTTGCAAAAGAATGTTGCTTTGCTCTCGCGCGATCTTGCCGAAGGCGATAGCAGCGTCGTACATGACGTCGCCCACATGGTGTACGCCCTTCATAATGCCCTCGTTTTTGAGGTTCTCGACAGCGTTCTTTGTCGGGCAAAACAGAATGTCCGAAACGTGATCTGTCAGAACCCGGTTGATCTCCTCCGGCATTTGCTTATTAAAGGATCGCAAGCCAGCCTCAACATGAGCGACCGGCAGGTGCAGTTTCGCAGCCGCCAGCGCGCCCGCCAACGTCGAATTTGTGTCTCCGTAGACCAAGACCCAATCGGGTTGTCGATCAAGGCTCTCTTTTTCGAGCGCCAACAACATTCTGCCGGTCATCTCGCCGTGCGAGCTGCCGCCGATGTTCAGATTCACGACAGGTTCGGGTATTCCCATCTCGCCGAAAAAGACCTGGCTCATGTTCTCGTCATAATGCTGACCCGTATGGGTGATCTCCTCGATGATGTGTGGTAGCTTGTCAGCTTCGTTGTGCTGCAAAATGGCTTGGCTGACCATCGCCGCTTTGATGAACTGCGGCCGCGCGCCGACCACCGTTAGAATCTTCAAAGGCTTCTCGCTCATCCGCCACCGTGCCCGCCAGCATTTTGCCCCGCGTATCAGCGAGAGTCAAGCCCCCAAGGGGTGAACCGTTCCAAGGCACCGCAGAACCCGCATGCGGGGCAGACCATGCCCGCTGCGGTTATCAATCTGCAGACGTTCGGGACTTGACTCGCAAATGCCACGAGGATATCATGCACACACTCGTCATCGGAGGGACTGGACGCCAATCGGTGAGCACCGCGTTCGATGTACGCCGGACAGCGTCGGAGACGCTGAGCATCTACAGCCACATCTTTGATTCCACGAGGCTGTGTTCGTTCGATTCCGTAGGAGCCGCAAAGCAACCGGTGCCAGGACCTTGATGCCCCAGTTTTCCAGACGTAGCAACACGATCCTCAATCTTGCCGAGAAGGCGAGCCAGTTCGCTTTCCTGGCGCTGCTGGCGCTGATGGCATTTCGCCGAGTGGAGGGCACGGGCGGGAACTGCCACTTCGGTCTGAGCGGACGGGGGCTCAAGCTTGTTCTCGCCGCCGGTCTGGTCTGGCTCGTATGCCTTGCACTTCGCAGACAGCTTTCTGCGCTACGTACCAGCCTAGACGTTCCCCTGCTCTTGCTTGTGGTCGTCGCCGGCCTTTCTGATGTTTGGTCACCTGTAGCGGCGCCGGGTTACAGACGTGATCTCATTTACTTTTGTGGCGAGGTCCTCTTTTTCTTCTGCCTTGTCTCGATTATTCGGCGCAGCCCCAGCTCGCTCTGGCGGCCCCGTGTGCTGATTTGGGTGGTGCTGCTGTCGGGTGCCGCGGCGGTAGTCGTCGGCATCCCGATGACGCCCGGCCTGAGCGGCGTGTTTCATGGCCAAAGGATGCTCCGACTGGCCCTGACCCCCATGGGCAACCCGAATCGGTTGGGGATGCTGCTAGCTTCGCTCTTACCATTGGCTCTGACCCTTGCGTGGGCGCGGCATCGTTGGTGGGGTTATTGCTGGCGCATTCCGACGGTCCTCGTGCTCGTGCTCGGCTTAGCGCTAACCTACTCTCGTGGGTGCTGGATCGGAGCGCTCGCGGGCCTGCTCTTCTCCTCATCTCTTGCGGGCAACAAACGCTTTTGGCTGCAACTGGCGGCCACAGGGTTAGCAGTATTGTTGCTGGCGCACTGCCTACCGGGCGCGGTATCTCGGGCGCGGGCAGCGTTCAAGGACGGAGGTGCGCACATTCCCGCCCGGGTCGTTTTCTGGCAGGGCGCGCTCGATGTCATCGGGGACCACCCGCTATTAGGGGTGGGCTACGGGGTTGAGAATTCGCGCACAGCGCAAAAGCTCGCGTTCCGGCTCCACTACAAGGATTCCCCAGGGATTCAAGCTCCACCGCCGGCGCACGCTCATAACGTTGTCCTCGAGCGGCTGGTTCAAGTGGGCGCACTCGGGCTGCTGACCTACCTCTGGATCCTGTCTGTGTCGTTCCGGCACCTCTGGCGCGTACATGCGCGTTCATCTGACCCCCGCGAGCGCGTACTGGCCAGGGCTGTCCTCGGCGCCCTGGTTGGCCTGCTGGTGGCGGGGATGTTCGATGCGCCACTGGTTCACAGCCGGATCGCGCTGACTTTCTGGATGCTACTCGCAGTGGCAGAAATCCTGCGGGAGAACCTTGCCAGCCAGCTTCAAGGATAGCTCGTGGAACAGACGGTGAAGAAGAAGGGGCTGACCACATCCTGCAGCCAGGCATGGCGGGCCTGTGAAACTCTCTCGAGCAAGCTCGAGGAGTTCCGCACGGCCAATGATGTAAAAAACAGTCTTGTTGGTCGTCTTGCCCTATAATGGGGCAAGTAAAAAACTTCTCTCAACCTCACCAACGAGGTGAAGCGGTGATAGGCCAAAACATCGTGCCGTTCAAGGCCGACTCTGGCCGAGGCGGCTGCGGAGACTACGCCGGTGCAGTACGCAAAACAACAGCTCCTTGCTGATTCAGCGACTTCACAGCTCTTTTTGTTCGACCTATTCAACCTTCGTCCGCGTTCCTTCGGTGCCCCAAAATCCCCGCCAAAAGCCTCAATGGCTATTTTTTGGGTTGCGAAGACGGCGGGGCTGGCGGTGAGATAAGGTTCACTGTTACGCGCTGCCAGGCAGCTCGCTCGGACTGGTCGGCAAGGCGATTTTGAACTCGGCTCCACTTGGCGGCGACGACGATACAGACACTTCCCCTGCGTGTTCGTTCACTATCTTCTTGACCACTGCCAGCCCTAGCCCAGTTCCCTGCTCGCCCTTGGTGCTGACGAACGCGTCGAAGATTTTGGACTTCATCTCGTCCGGTATGCCGGGGCCATTGTCGGTAACCCGGATGACCGCCCGGTCGCCCTCACGGCTGGTGGATACGATGACGTTCGGCTCTCGGCAGCCCTTGACGGCATCGAGAGCGTTGGTGAGCAGATTGAGCAAGCACCGGTTGACACCGTTAGGGTCAGCCTCGACGTTGGGCAGGCCGGGGTCAAGTTTCAGCGCCAGGTCCACCTCGGCGGCCTCGGCAGTGGGTTTTACCGTTTGCACCACGTCCTCGAGGAGGTTGTTGAGGCTACAAGTTGTTTTTGCCGGGGTGCGTTCGGCGGAGTAATTGAGCATGTCGAGCACCAGTTCGGAGATTTTTCTTTCGTTTCGGTTGACGATTTTCCAGCCCTTGCGGACGGCGTCAACGTCGTCATCGTCCAGCGCCCGGGAGACTATCTCGGAACCGGCCTCCATGCAGGTCAGGACATTTTTTACGTAGTGCGAGAGGCCTGCGATGGTCTGGCCGACGGCGGCGAGCCGCTCGGCCTTGATGTTGGCATTGTGGAGCATCCGGTTCTCCACTGCCAGGCCAGCCTCGTTGGCGATGGCGGTCAGAAGCTCGAGGTCAGCCTTGCTGAACCTGCCGGCGTGTGTTTTACAGTCCACGTAGATGATGCCGAGCGGTCGGTCTTCCGTGCTGAGAGGTGCGCACATCGCAGACCGGATGTGCTGCTGGGCGATGCTCTCGGCGGGGTCGAAACGCTTGTCCAGCGTGGCGTCGGTCGTGAGGACGGCCTCCTGGTTGTCGATTACCTGGTTGACGATGGTGCGTGAGATAGTCATCTCGGCTTCGTCCGGGGCCTCTTGGTGGGACCGGAACACCCGCGGGACCAGTTCGCCGGTCTCGTCGTCGAAGAGCATGACGGCTCCGCGTTCGGCCTGGAAGTTCCGGAAAATCTGTGCCAGGACCTCGTCCAGCAGCCGGTCGATGTCCACGTTAGCTCGGATGATGCCAGAGACCTTATACATCGCGAGCAGGTTGCGGTAGGCATCAGTGAGGGCAGGCGCGTTGGTCTCTGCGGGAGGTATCTCGAGGATCTGCGAGGCGTCCTGGCGCCCGACCCGCGAATGGACCGGTGCCGGCGCCGCCGCACCAGCGTCCGAGATGTTCACTTTATTTGCTCGACCCACGGGCTTGACGGTGACCGCCTCGACCTTCAGCACGGTCTGGCCCACGCGTATCTCGTCGTCCTTCTTCAGGAACGCCTGGTTGACCGCGGTGCCGTTGAGGAAGGTCCCGTTGGTGCTGTTGAGGTCACGCAGCACGTAGCGCTCCTCACGACAGCCGACCTGGGCGTGACGTGCAGAGACCTTGCTGTCGAGCAATATGATGCGGTTTGTTCGCCCTCTGCCGATGATGAACGAGGGCTCCTCCGGCTCGAAACAGGCGCCCTTGTTCGGTCCCGAGATTACGTCCAGTCGAATCACCTGACGACTCCGCGTGCCTCGATTGCACGCTTGGCCAGCCGATCGGCCGGGGCGTTCTGCTGGCGGGGCACGTGGCGGATGCTCCATCGTGGGATGCGGCCGAGCGCCGCCATCAGCTCCGCAAGTAACGGCTTCAGGTGTGGAGCCCTGACCTGATATCTTCCTGTGACTTGGCGCTGGACCAGTTCGCTGTCCGCCCTAATCTCTACGGCACGGGCACCGATCTCGCCAGCCCGTGTTACCGCCGCAATCATTGCTTTATATTCGGCAATGTTGTTGGTCGCTTTACCGATGAATTCACCGCGGGACTCGATGTGGTGGCCGTGTTTGTCGGTGATGACGTAGCCGAATCCCGCTGGCCCCGGATTGTTTCTGGATGCTCCGTCCGTGTGGATGATAAGGTCGCTGCCCTTCCCTGGCGAGGCAGTCTGCGGGCATGGGGGTGGCTCGGCGCCGGCGCCTGCCGCCGCCCGGCCGCCGATGGATTTTCTGAGCCCTTCAAAGAACTTTGCCAGGCGCCGTGGGCTTACACCCTGCTCTGCAAGGGCGGCTCGGTCTGTGTGGGCATCGAGCAGGCCCAGGAGTTGTTTGTCAGTCGGCGCTTTCATCGCGGGAACTCAAGTGTAGTGGGCCGATTTTCTCTACCGCAGTTAGCCATTGTTGCTGAGTTCTACGAGCCTGGCAAGGGCCCTGGCCGCGGCGCCGGAGTCGATTGAGTTTCTGGCGGGCCCGATGCCGCCGGCTATGTCCGGTGCTGCGCCGCAGGCCGCTATCGCCGCCCCAGCGTTCAGCAGCACGATGTCCCTGGCCGGCCCGCCTTCCCCGGCAAGCACTGCCCTGATGACGGCGGCACTCTCCTGGGGCGACTCCACCGTCAGGTCGTCCGGACTGGCCCGCGGCACTCCGAAATCTTCCGGTTTCACCCGGCGGCTGGTTATCCGCCCGTCCCTGAGTTCGGCGACCAGAGTCTCGGAGGTGGTGGTGATCTCATCTAACCCGTCGGCGCCCGAGACAACATAAACGTGTTCGCTGCCGAGGTTTTTCAGCACGTTGGCAATCACTTCCACCAACCCTGAGCTGAACACGCCCAGCACCTGATGGCGGGCGCCAGCAGGATTGGTGAGGGGGCCGATGATGTTGAACACCGTGCGGATTCCAATCTCTCGGCGGGGGCCGACGGCGTGTTTCATCGCGGCGTGCATCTTGGGAGCGAACATAAAACCGATGTTGGCCTCGGCGATACAGCGTTCGACCGTCGCAGCATCTGCCTCCAGGCTGACTCCTAATTCGGCCAGGACGTCGGCACTGCCGCTGTGAGAGGAGGCGGCGCGGTTTCCGTGCTTTGCAACTCGGACGCCGGCGCCGGCCGCAACCAGCGCCGCTGCGGTGGATATGTTGAACGTGCGGCTTCCGTCGCCGCCCGTGCCGCAAGTGTCCACCAGCGGCTCGTCAGCCCTGATTCGTGTGGCCTTCGAACGCATCACTTCGGCGCAGCCGGTGATTTCGTCAATCGTCGCCCCCTTGATGGCCAGCGCGGTGATCAGGGCGGCGGTCTGTGCAGGGGTGGCTTCGCCGTCCATTATGGCCCTCATTGCGGCTGCGGCGGCCTCACGAGTCAGGTGCCGGCCGCCGGCGACGGTGCTGATGGCTTGGCGAATCAATGGGGTACTCCCAGGTACAGCAGGCCTTCGGCACCTGCGTCATTTACAAGCGCGGCGACCTTGGCGGTGATTTCGCCGGGCAGACCATGCACGTCAATGCCCGGCAGGCGCGGCACGCCGCCGCTCGTGGCCATTACCAGCTCGAGTTCGCGCTCGGCCGACGCAACAACCAGTTCGATTGCCGGTTCGCCGGCGAGTTGCTCAGGAGATATATCCACAGGCAGGTCGCCGTAGCCGTGCAGCCTTGCGGAGAGCGCCACCGCGTCAGCTTGGTCGGTCGTTTGTAGCGCCTTTGCATGGGCGGCAATGGTTGTCAGCACCCCTGACCTCGGCCCGCAGATGAGGGGCGCGTAGAAGTCCGCAATGGTATTGTCCCGCAGCAGGTCCGCGCGCCGCTGACCTGCCAGGATGGAGATGGTCGGCCCCTTGGACGTGACGCCGACCTGGAGGGTGCTATCGCTGCCGGTGACTGCTTGGCGGACCTCGTAGAGGCAAGCGCTGACGGAATCAGCGCGGAAATTGAGCCAGTCCAGCAGGCCGGTGTCATAGCCTATTGCCTCGATATACTGCCCGATGCCGCAGTGTTTGATCCCTAGCGCCAGTTTGCCTTGGCGCAGTTTTGACCGGGCGCCCTGCATGCCCATTTTGATGCGGTCGGGGTCGTAGCCCAATTCGCCGGCGCGAGCACGGCAAAGGTCACACCAGCACATGAACAGTGTGTCGAGTTTCTCCGGCGAGCCCAGTGAAAAGTCATCCAGCAGCACACCTGTTGGGTTATACGTTTTTACAACTGCGGCCGCGGAGGCCGCGAGCCATTTCATCAGCTCAGGTCGATTGGGGCAAAGCGTAGGATTTTCCGGGTCCACCTCCGCGGCCGAGCGGCCACCGTTGTCCCTCGCCAGCAGCCCCGACCAGTCCGACGCGCCGCTCAGCGGGTTCGCCAGGACAATGTACGCGTCAGTCCCTCCGCCACGAGCAGCGTCGAGAGCCGACCTCAATGCTGAGTCGTCGTTAGTCAGTTGCAACCCCGGAGCATTCCCGTCCGGTGAGGACGCTGGCGCCTTCGTTTTAAGTCCCGGCAGACGCATCGCGCCGCGGACGAATAACGACGTCACCCCCAGCCGAGATGCCAGGTCACTGACGACTTCCGATGAGGTCTCGGACGCATTCAGCAAGCACCCAATTCTCCCCCTCATGACAGTTCTCCTTTACTGTATTTGGTGAGCGCCACAAATAATATACCACCCAGCCGGTACAGTCAAACACAAATGCGGAGTACACTCCGGTGCGGAGGCGGCCAGGTGCGGTCAAGATCGTCCCGCGCTGAAACGGGTTGACTTATAGCGCGCCCATGCTATTATAGTGAATGAGACTTTAATGGTTTGCGCCCATGGACGTGACTAAGCTTTTTGAGCGGGGCAAGGAGGCCTTTGAGCGCGAGAATTGGGGGCTGGCTGTCATGATCTGGCAGCAACTTCTGGCTATGCAGCCCGACCATCTCGACGCCCGCAGGCTGTTGCGCGAGGCAGAGAGCCGTAAGTGGGCCCAGGAAGGCCGCGGCGTAACCGCCAGGGTCCTGGCGTTCGTCAAGGGCCTGGGAGGGCTCCTGGGCTTTGTTATTCACATGGTGCGCAAGAACTACGAGTTGGCAATGATCGACACCGAGAAGGTCCTGGCACATGACCCCAACTGCGGCCCGATGCTGTGGGGACTGGCCGCAGCGGCGACGAAGGGCGGCCACGCCGACGTCGCAATGGTGACCATGGAATACCTCCGCCAGCGGAATCCGAACAGCAGCAAGCCCCTCCGCCGCCTGGGCTATCTTTACGAGGAAAAAGATGATATTGGCCGCGCCATTGATGTGTGGAGCAAACTGAAGAATATGGTCCCTAACGACCGTGAGGCGGAGACCAAACTGCGCGACCTAGCCGCGGTAAAGACCATGACCGACGGCAAATATGACACCGCAACCCAAAAGGGCTCCACATACCGTGAATCACTGAAAAGCAAGGAAGACTCGGAAGAAATGGAGGAAGAGCACCGCATCATTCGCACAGAGGAAGACCTCGGCCGGGCCATTGAGCGGGTGGAAAAAGATGTGGAACAAAATCCAAATAATAAAGGCTACCTTCTCCAGCTTGGCGACCTGCATCGCCGCGCCAAGAATCGCCAGAAAGCACGCGAACTGTACAACCGGGCGCAAAAAATAGACCAGATGGACTTCTCTATCCCCGAGCGGTTGGGTGAACTGCGAATCGAAGAATACACAGAGCGCGAAAACACCCTGGCCAAAAAGGTCGAAGCCTCCCCGGACGATGCAAAGGCGAAGAGCGAACTGGAGGATATGCGCAAAGAAAAATTCGACTTCTGCCTGAACGAATACCAGCGGCAGGTGCAGGTGCGGCCAACGGACGCCGGGCTTCGGGCCAAACTGGGGGATCTGCTGTACTCGGTTCAGAACTTCGACG
>JAUWIN010000057.1 GCA_030605345.1 Candidatus Brocadiia bacterium | reverse complement strand
GCGCCGCTGGCGGCCGCGGAGATGGAACGGCGTGTGCGCGACCTGTCGGCCGTAGGGGAGGCGGCGGCGACCCTGGCGGGGCGGCACGACTGCATGGTTGTGGAGGGTGTCGGGGGCATAATGGTGCCGGTGACGGCGGAACGGTCGGGCGCTGACATGGCCGCCAAGTTCGGGGCGCCGGTGCTGGTGGTGGCGCGGGCAGGGCTGGGCACGATTAACCATTCGCTGCTTACGGTTGAGTATGCGCGGTCCCGCGGCTTGGAGGTGGCGGGGGTCCTCCTGAACTCTTCGACGGATTCCGCCGCCGGCCTGGCGGGAGAGACGAACGCGTCGGTCATCGCGCGGTTGAGCGGTTTGCCGGTGTTGGGCCCATTGGGTGATTACGCCGGGGTCTCGACTGAAACTGGGGAGCTGGGAGAACTGCCCGCGGTGCTGGCGGAACTTGACGGCATAGACAAACTGCTGGCGGACCATCTGGGAGGTTGAGCGGAGAGGGAGTTGAACGGGATATGTTCACTGCTGCGGGTGCGGCGGCGCATCATCTGGAACATTTTGCGCACTGTGCGGCAACATTCGCGCCTCAAGATGCTTTCCATCGCCGTGCTGGGCGGCGCCATCTGGGTGGGGCTGTATATTTTTCCGTATTGCGGGTTCCAGTGGGTGGTCCAGCTGCTGCACGAAGGCAGCATATCGGACATGCTGATTTCGCTGTTCTTTTTTCTGTTGACGGTGATGCTGGTTTTCAGCAACGCGGTCATTGCCTACACGGCGCTTTTCCGGTCGGAGGAAGCCCGGTTCCTGCGTTGCTCGCCGCTCTCGCCGGGTACGGTGTTTTTGTATAAACTCGGCGAGTCGCTGGCGTTCAGTTCGTGGGCGTTCTTCCTCCTCGGCGTTCCGATCATGCTTGCTTACGGCGTGCACAAGGCGGCGCCGTGGTACTACTACGTGGCAATCTTTGTGCTGTTTTCGAGTTTCATCCTGATACCCGCGTGCCTTGGCGCCCTGATTGCGCTGGGGGTTTCGGCTTTCCTGCGGCGCTGGATGCGGAGGGCGCTGACACGGGCCGCGATTGTGCTGGCGCTCGCGGCGCTGGTCATTGGGCCGTTTTACGCGCGCGGAAAGGAGCCGCAGGGCAATATCTTTGCAGCCACCAAACTGTTGAGGCGGGTGAGTTTTACTCAGAGCGTGTACTGGCCCAGTGCCTGGGTGTCGCGTGGGCTGGCAATATGCGCCGGTTCGCCCGGTCCCGAAGACTTGCGCGATGGGCTGTATTACCTGGGGCTGCTGGCGAGCAACTCGCTGTTGTTGTGCCTGGTCGGTTATGCCTTCGCAAACCGGGCCTACAGCGGCGCGTGGGATTCCGTTCAGTCTGCTTCGTCGAGGCGCGGGCTGAAACCGTTCGGGCTGGGCCTTACACGACGTGGCCCGGCGTCACCGATGTTTACCCTACTTGTCAAGGATTTGAAAACATTCGTGCGCGATCCGGTGCAGTGGGTACAATGTGCGGTGCTGTTTGGCCTGCTGGGCCTTTACATTCTGAACCTGCGCAACCTCCGATACCCGTCGGAGCAGCCGATGTGGCGGAGCCTGACAACGTTCCTGAACCTGGGATCGATATGCTTGGTGCTGGCCACGCTGACGACTCGGTTCGTATTTCCGATGTTCAGCCTCGAGGGCCAGCGGTTCTGGGTGCTGGGGCTGATTCCGATGAACCGCCGCTGCGTGCTGTGGAGCAAGTTCGCTTTTTCGTTCGGCGCCTCGCTGATTATCACGGAGATATTGATGGTGATGTCGGACTTTATGCTTGGGGAACCGCTGGGGCTGACGCTGCTGCACGTGTTTACGGTTGCCATGATTTCACTGGGGCTTTCTGGCATGGCGGTGGGCTTGAGCGCACTGTATCCCAGCCTTCGCGAGACCAGTCCGGCGAAGATTGTCTCTGGTTTCGGCGGAACGCTGAACCTGATACTGAGCCTGTTGTACGTTTTGGTGGTGGTGACAGTGGAAGCCGCTCCTGTATATTTGTGGGTTACGGGTGCAATATCCTACCGTGGGATGCTGCTGGGTCTGGGCGGAGCGACCGGGCTGCTGATTGTTCTCACTGCGGTGGCCTTTGCGCTGCCAATGTGGCTCGGGTCGAGGGCGTTAGCGAAAATGGAGTTCTGAATGATCGGCACCATCCGCAGCGCTATCGGCGCCGGCAGTGCGGACTACGTGGAGGTCCGGGTACAGGAAAGTTCCGCCTCCGGTGTCCAATACACTGGTAAGGAGTTGGAGAGTATCGGCCGCCGCGCCGGGCTGGGCGGGAGCGTGCGGGCGATGGTGAAAGGAGGCTGGGGGTTTACGTCTTTCAACCAGGTAGAGGAGTTGCCTCGTTTCGTCAGGGCCGCCTGCGACCAGGCCCGGCTGGCAGGGCGCGGGTTCGCGGGCCTTGCCCCGGTCGATCCGGTCAAGGAGACAGTTGCCGCGGCGCCGGAGGTGGACCCGCGCCGTGTCACGCTGGAACAGAAACAGGAGTTATGCGAGCGGTATAACAAAATCATTCTCTCGTCGCCGAAAATACAGACCTCGAACGTGGTGTATCGCGACTCCGTGGTGAGGGAGTACCTGGTCACGAGTTATGGGACGGAGTTGGTTCAGGAGACGTGCTTCGCCGGTGCGATGGTGGCGGCGGTTGCGAAAGACGGGTCGAACGTGCAGCAGGCATACGACAGCGTCGGAGACCTCCGCGGTTACCAGATTGTGGAAGGACGGGAGGAGGTGTGCGAGGCCGTGGCGCGGCGCGCAGCCGACCTGCTGTCAGCCGACCCGCCTGAGGCCGGGCCGTACACAGTGGTCATCGACCCTAAGCTATGCGGTGTGTTCGTGCACGAGGCCTTCGGCCACCTGAGCGCGGCGGACGCCATCCACGAAAACCAGCGGCTCTGCAAGCTGATGAGCATCGGCCGGCGATTCGGCCCGGACACACTGAACATCTACGACCACCCCCGGATGCCCGGCGAAGCTGGATATTATGCCTACGACGCCGAAGGGACCGCAGGCGGCAAGACGTATCTGATCCGCGACGGTGTCCTCGCCAGCAGGCTCCACTCGCGGCAGACCGCGGCGATGATGAACGAGAAGCCGACGGGTAACGCCCGCTGCCTGAGTTACAGCTTCGCACCCATCGTCCGCATGTCCAACACCTGCATGGAGCCACGGGAACACTCATTCGAGCAGTTGCTCGACGGGGTGGAAAATGGCATCTATGCCGTCGGCTCAATGGGCGGCCAGACGGATATGGAAATGTTCACCTTCTCCGCCGAGGAGGGCTACGAGATAAAGAACGGCAAACTCGGCCGGAAGCTTCGGGACGTGGTCCTCAGCGGTAATGTGTTTCACACACTCGCAAATATTGAGATGATAGGGGACGATTTCCGCATATACGGCGGGCTGGGCGGCTGCGGCAAAGGTGAGCAAGCGCCCCTGCGCGTCTCCGACGGCGGCCCCAGTGTGCGTATCAAAAACGTTCTGGTAGGTGGACGATGATGAACCCGGATGGACTGATTGACACAGTATTGAGCAAGGCCGGCGCCGCAGCCGACGCCGCCGAGGTGTTCTATGAATCTTCCGAAAGCAGGCCGGTCGAGTTTGAGAACAACAAACTCAAGTACGTTTCGACCAAGTCGGAGCGTGGCGTGGGGCTTCGCGTAATCAAGGACGGCCGCATCGGTTTCTCCAGTACGTCGGACTTCGCCCGCCTCGACGAACTGGTCGAAAACGCACTGGAAAGCGCCAAGTTCGGCCAACAGGCCAAGTTTGAGCTGCCTGCGAGCTGCGAGCCGGCCGAGGTGGAGACCTACGACGAGAACGTCGCCGCCTTCACCACGCGCCAGATGACTGAACTTGGGAGCGAGATGATTCACCAGGTGCTGGCCAGGTATCCGGAGGTCCAGTGTTCGGCTGACGTCTCCGCCTCGGTCGGCGACGAACGTATTGCCAACACCAACGGTCTCGACCTTGGCCACCGCTCGACTACCTTTACCATCAGCGTTACCGCGCTGGAGGTCAACGACGACGGCCTGCTGTGGGTCGGCGACGGGAGGACCAGCTCCCTGCTGCTGCAAGACACCACCAAGATCACCAACAAGGTGACGGCCGACCTCGATCTGGCGCGCAAAGAGGCCGTGGTCTCCACCGGTGTTTATCCCGCCATCTTCACCCCCGACGCCATGGCTACACTGTTTATCTCTCTTTCGGAGGGGGTCAACGGGAAACTGGTGCAGAAGGGGGCCTCGCCGCTGGCGGGAAAACTGGGCGAACAAATCCTGGACCAGCGGCTCAGCGTTTTCGACGATGCGCTGATAGACTATGCGGCATCCAGCGCTCCGCACGATACAGAAGGCCTCAGGTCGGCAAGGACCGCGCTAATCGAAAAAGGGGTGCTCAAAAACTACCTGTTTGACCTGCAAACCGCCGGAACGATGGACGCGGAGCCGACCGGTAACGGGCTCCGCCACTACGAAGCGCAGCCGACACCCGGCGACAACAACACGATCATCCGCCCCGGCGAGACGCCGTTTGAAGAGATGCTCAGCGGCACTCGCCGCGGGCTGCTGGTCAGCAGCATGCTTGGCGGCGCAACAGGCAATACCCTTGCCGGCGATTTCTCCGTCAACCTCGAACTCGGATTCCTCATCGAAAACGGGGCCTTAGCCGGGCGGGTGAAAAATTGCATGGTCTTCGGCAACATCTATGACTTGCTGAGAGACGGTATCATCGCGATAGGCGACACGCCCGAAATGAAGGGTTCATTGAGTATGCCGCACTTCTGGTTCAAGGGTATCAGCGCGGGGGCGCAGTAGGAACCCCAAGGAGTACGTTATGAAAGTTCTGCTGGTCGGTTCGGGCGGCCGCGAGCACACGCTCGCCTGGAAGATTTCTCAGTCCCCGCTTTGCAAGACCCTGTACTGTGCGCCCGGCAACGCCGGCATCGCGCAGCACGCCGAACTGGTCGACATCGCCGCCGACGACGTTGCGGTTTTGGTCAACTTCGCCAAGCGCCAGAAGGTGGACCTGGTCGTGGTTGGTCCCGAGGCACCGCTGGTAGGCGGGCTGGTTGACCGTTGCACTGCCGCAGGCATCAGGGCCTTCGGCCCGTCGCGCGCGGCGGCACAACTGGAGGGCAGCAAGGCATTCGCAAAGGAGACGCTGCACCGACACGGAATCCCGACCGGGGATTATCATACGTTCGACTATGTCGAGGCCGCCAGGGCCTACGTGGCCAGTCTCCGCCCGCCCATTGTGGTCAAGGCCGACGGCCTGGCCGCTGGCAAGGGGGTCATCGTCTGCAACACGAAGGAGGAAGCAAACCACTGGGTCGAGGTCATGCTGATGGAGGGCAGGTTCGGCAACGCGGGGAGCAAACTGGTCATTGAAGAGTTCCTCCAGGGCGAAGAGACCTCGATCCTGGCTTTTACCGACGGCAAGACCATTGCGACCATGCCATCGTCCCAGGACCACAAGCGCGCCTTCGCCAACGATAAGGGGCCGAACACCGGCGGGATGGGCGCCTACTCGCCTGCCCCGGTGGTTACCGATGAAGTGTACGACAAAATCGAGCGCGACATCCTCATCCCAACGGTCCACGCGATGAACGTCGAAGAAAAACCCTATCGCGGCGTCTTGTATGCAGGCCTGATGATCGATAGCGGCAAGCCGAAAGTGCTGGAGTTCAACGTCCGGTTCGGCGACCCCGAGACACAGCCGATTCTCATGCGCCTCAAGTCCGACATTCTCCCGCCCATCCTCGGCCCCATCGACGGCACGCTCGACCAGATGCAGCTCGAGTGGGACCAGCGGCCAGCCGTCTGCGTGGTGATGGCTTCCGGCGGATACCCCGGTAAATACGAAAAGGGCTTCCCCATCACCGGCATTGAGGAGGCAGAAGCACTGGGCGAGGTGAAGGTCTTCCACGCGGGTACCGCCGAGAGGAAGGGCAGCCTGGTCACCAGCGGCGGCCGAGTGCTGGGCGTTACGGCGCTGGGGGAAGACCTCTCCGGCGCGGTCGAGCTGGCCTATCAGGCCGTAGGCAAGATCTCGTTTGAGGGAGCGCACTACCGGAAGGATATCGGCGCCCGGGCGCTCAGACGGTAGCGACAGGCGATAGGTGGCGCAACCACGTGTTTGCTCTGCCGGAAAGTCGTCGTCGCAGGTTCAACATTAACGTGGAATTGGACTTTGACTGGTTCCAGTGGGCGGATATAATTTTCGGCCAGGGGAAAAGAAGTGACGTTCAACTGCCTGCGGGGGCAGGCAGCCGGAAACAGAGGCACCCATTGTAAGGTGAACTATATGCAAAAGTTTGAAGGGCTTCGAAGGCCGTTCCAGCCGGACGGCGATGGTCTGCTCGACAATATCGCTCGTAAGGGCACGCCGGAGCGCGCCTACAACATGGAGCTTTTCCACGATGCCGAGATTCGGGAAGCCATCATCGACCGCTTCGGCATTGACGAAGGGCTGAACCCGAACGACCCCGATTTCGCCCGGAAGCAGTTCCTCGCTTTCCACAGGTTTCTCGGCTTCGACTACATCTACACCAGCCCGGTCGGCCAGTCTTGGCCGTTCCATGACGCCAAGACTGAAGACTCCGCCGAACTGTCACGAGGGGAACGTTTTTATCTCGACGAACACGCCGGCCCGATAACGAACTGGGAGGAGTTTGAAAAGTACCCCTGGCCCGACCCCCATGCGCCAGAAATGACAAGCGACATCGAATGGTGGAACGAAAACCTGCCTGAGGACATGTGTCTTCTGGTCTGGGACCTCGGCCACTTCGCCGAGTACTTGACCTGGCTGTTCGCTTACGAGACCCTTTGCTACGCGCTTTACGACAACCGCGACCTGGTCAGGGCTGTGTCACGCCGGCTCTACGAATACTACCAGGTCGTCAATGAGCGTGTCCTTCAGTTCGAACGAGTCCGTATCATATTCCCCAGCGACGATATGGGCTTCAAGAGCGGGACGCTCATTTCGCCGGACGATACGCGCGAGTTCATGCTGCCCGGCCACAAGATGACCGCCGAGATGGCGCACGACGCCGGACGGCTCTGCATCCTACACAGTTGCGGCAACCTCAAAGACATTACCGACGACCTGACCGACGATTGCAAAATCGACGGCAAGCACAGCTTCGAGGATACCATCGAAGACGTACGCCAGATCAAGAAAACCTACGGGCAGAAGATAGCCCTGATCGGCGGTGTGGATGTCGACTTCCTCTGCCGCTCCGACGAGGAAGCAATCCGGAAACGGGTTCGAGAAACCCTCGACATCTGCCAGGAGGGTGGGGGATATTGCCTCGGCACAGGTAACAGCGTCACCAACTACATTCCGCTCGACAATTACTTGGCGATGGTTGACGAAGGCCGGCTATACGGGGGCTAACCTGACCGTCCTCGGGGCTATGCGGTCTGCTTTTGTTTAGTTTTGCGGCGGGCCTTACGCCGTCCCTTCCCGGTTTTTTCGGTCCGGGGCTTAGTCGGAGCTTTTTGCGCAAGGACGTTTTTTACCTCGCGTTTGCCCAGTTTCCTCAAGGCCACTAGCGACTTCTTGTTCTGCTTTGTCGGCCGGGTACGCCCCGTCTCCCACGACCACACCGCGACGGCGCTGACTTCGACCAGAACGGCGAACTGCTTCTGAGAGAGGCCAAGGCGACGCCTCAACTTGCGAATAAGGTCAGGCGAAAATCGCGCTGCTGTCACCTCTTCATCCGGCGCTTCCAGCTTTGCCCTGCGCTCCTGCTTCTGCTGGCGCCATTCGGCCGCCACCTTTTCCAGCGCCGCCACAATCTTGGTAAGCCGGGACACCGCTTGCTTCAGTTCACGGACGTCCCGTCCCAGCGGGCCGCAGACCGCCCGGACTTCCTTCCTTGCCAGTCGGGTAACTTCCGATTTTACTACGGCTTCAATCTTACCCATTCAGAAGGCTCCCTTCGATTGATCTGAGTACAGTGAATTACGGTCAGGTCCTTTACCAGCTACTGATGTTAGCGCCGGTGCTCCCGACGGTCAAGCAAACGTCCAACGCGGACAAATCCGCCGTGACGCTGGGGCGCAGCCGCTTTGTCCGGCGCGCCAGCGGCGGCCCGCATGAGGTGCAGGGGAAAATGCCTGCCGGGGCATTTGGTGTTTGCGCCTGACACCTCGCCGTGACCAAGGATGTTTTCAGGCGGGATGGAAAATCGCGCTGAGAGGTAACGTATCAGTGCAATGCCCGAGTGAAGCTGCTGCCGCGACGGGCCGCCGCCGTGCTCGAAATTCCCAACGAAGCAAATACCGATGGCTTTCTCGTTCATCCCGGCGGCCTTGCAGTGTGCCCCGTCGATTTGTCGGCGCCAGCGGCCACTGACCTCGATCTCGCCGTCGCCGCTCAAGGTCCCGTTGCCGATGAGAAAGCCGTAGCCGAGGCCGTTCTCCCAGTCTCGGTCTTCACGGTGGTATCTGTCGATAGATGCCGCGTCACCATCGCCGCCACTGTGATGCAGAATGATGTATTTCCACTGCCGCAGCCCTACGCCCGGGTTTGGGGCGCACAACCGCTGGAGTCCCGCCTTTGACGGAACGCGATAGCCGGGTGTGAGCGCTGCCGAAATAATCCAGCCTGTGACGATGCCGACCAGAAGGCAGACTGCGGGCAGCAGAACGGCCAGTGCTCTCCTCACATTCCTACTCCGCGCCCGAAGGACCTGAGCGCGATTATAAGCGCCACCTGGCCGAGGTTGAAAAGGAAATGAATGGCTATGGGGACGGTGAGTCTGGCGGTGTTTTCGTAAATGTAGCACAGGAAGCACCCCAGCACGCACATCGGGACGACGGCGGCAAGCGGGGAGTGGAACACGCCAAACAACACGCCAACAGCCGCCATGGCAACAACCGGGCGGACGCGACGCCTCAACACACCGTAAAGAAAACCCCGAAAAAACAACTCCTCAGCCACGGGCGCCACCAGCACCGCCGCGATGATGATCTGGAACATCAGCGAAAGAGACGGCGTCTGGGCCAACTTTACCACCAGTTCCTGCGAGAGGTCGAACCCGTCGCCGTAGAACCGGACCAGCAGGAGCCGCCACAAAAAACTCCCCGCCACGAAAGCAGGCAGCAACGCAAGGGACACGGCCAGCCCCGCAGCGATATGACGCCGCGAACCACGCAGGTGCAAACCGAAGGCATCGTGCGGCGCCTGACCGCGCAGCTTTACTAACTTCAGCACCAGGCAAACCGCGAGCAGTTCGGCGATGTTGTTCGCCATGAGCATAGTTTCCGTCCCAGTGTGCCCGACGAGCACGCCGAGGATGTTTGCCACCACGAGGAAGGTGAGGAAGACGACCACTACATCCCACTCCTTCCAGCGTGCCCGCGGCAGTTCGACCGGGCCAAACACGCTGCGGCCGACACGCTTGACCCACAACAGCCACAGATACGAAGCAAGCACCGCCCCAAAGACAACACCCAGAATTATCTTTACAGTCGTTGGTTGTTCTTCGTCGATATTTCCTTGTGGCTGGCTCGAGTATGCTCGGTGCGCCGCGGCGTGCCGCCGCGCGTCCGTGTTGCTTTCTGTCGCGCCCAGGCTGGCAGCGTGGAGGAGGGCGACGCCGAAAATAAGAGATGCCATTTTCAGGCGGAGGCGGCGCGATTGCTTGCCTGCTTTCAAATCAGCCATTTGCTATTTGACCAGGTGACATCGGACGAACCTGCCGGGGCGGACTTCGCGCTCCGGTGGCACTTCCACAGGGCATACGGACGAATCACTGGTGAAGCATCTGGGGCAGAAGCGACATCCTGGCGGCGGGTTGACGGGGGTCGGTACATCGCCCTTGAGCATGATCCGCTTTCGCCTCGCGTGCGGGTCGGCCGAGGGCACGGCCGAAAGCAGCGCCTTGGTGTATGGATGAAGCGGGTCCTCACAGACTTCGTCAGCCGGCCCGCGCTCGACGATCCAGCCGAGGTACATCACCGCGATCTCGTCGCTGATGTGCCGGACAACCGAGAGGTCGTGGGCGATGAACAAATACGCCAGGCCCAACCGCTCCTGGAGTTCTTCCAGCAGGTTGATTACCTGTGCCTGGATGGACGCGTCGAGCGCCGAGACTGGTTCGTCGCACACGATGAACTTGGGGTTCAAGGCCAGCGCCCGTGCGATTCCTATGCGCTGGCGCTGGCCTCCGCTGAACTCGTGCGGATAGCGCCTTGCGGCGTCGGGCGAGAGGCCCACTGTTCGTAGCAGCTCGACGATGCGGGCGTTGATGTACTGCCTCCCCTTGTCCGCCTCGAAAATCTTCAGTCCTTCAGAGATGATCCCGCCGACGGTGAAGCGGGGGTTGAGCGAGCTGAATGGGTCCTGGAAGATGATTTGCATTTTGCGGCGGAGGAGGCGCATTTGATTGTCGGGCAGCGATTCGATCCTGGTGCCTTCGAAGATAATCTGGCCGTCGTCCGGCTCGATCAGGCGCAGGATGATGCGGCCGGTGGTAGTTTTTCCGCAGCCGGATTCACCCACCAGCCCCAGGCAGCCACCCCGCCTGATCGAGAGGTCAACTCCGTCAACGGCCTGGATGTGTGCGACTATCCTGCGGAGGAGCCCGCGCCTGACCGGGAAATACTTCTTCAGGTTATGCACCTCCAGCAACGTTTCGCTGCCGGTAGGGGTTGCGCGCTGGTGTTTCGAATCCTTTTCGATCTTAGGTCTCCAGCCAGTCACCCAGAGCCCAGCATCGTGCAAACCTGCCGGGCAGAATCTGGCGCAATTCTGGGTCCTGCTGGCTGCACTTCTGGCGGGCGTAGGGGCATCTCGGATGAAAGTGGCAGTTGGCCGGTTTGTGCGCGGCATCGGGCACACTGCCGGGGATCACGGGCAGTTTGGTCTTGCCAGCGTTCCTCGAGGGGATCGATTCCAACAGGCCGCGGGTGTATGGATGCAGTGGGGCATCAAACAGTTCGTTCACCGGCGACTGCTCGACCACACGCCCGGCGTACATCACGACCACCCGGTCGGCGGTCTCAGCGACCACGGCGAGGTCGTGGGTGATAAGGAGGATAGAGCCTCCCATCTCTTGGCGGAGTTCGGTCAGGAGTTCGAAGATTTGCGCCTGTGTGGTGACGTCGAGCGCTGTGGTCGGCTCGTCAGCGATGAGAAGCTTCGAGTTACAAGCGAGCGCCATGGCAATCATTGCACGCTGACGCATCCCGCCTGAGAGTTGGTGCGGGTAACTGGAGAACCCTTCCTCAGGTGAGGGGATTTGGACGCGGCGGAGCAGCTCGACCACCCGCTTGCGATCTTCCGCCTTCGAGACGTCCCGGTGAGCGTGAAGAGCTTCGGCGATCTGGAAGCCGATGGTGAAGACCGGATTCAGGCTGGTCATTGGTTCCTGGAAAATCATTGCGATCTCGCCCCCGCGGATGCTTCGCATCTCCCGTTCCGGGCAGGCGAGGAGGTCTCTGCCCTGGAAGAGCACCTCGCCGCTTTCGATAACGCCGGGTGGGGATGGGATGAGGCGCATGATGGTGAGTCCGGTGACGGATTTTCCACAGCCTGATTCGCCCACCACCGCAAGGGTCTCGCCTTTTTCGATGGTGAAGCTGACTCCTTCGACCGCGCGGACCGGCGGGCCGTCGGCGACGTGGAAAGTGACCCGTATGTCCCGCACGTCGAGCAGGGTTCCGTCGTCTGCGCTGGCCATCAGGCGCCCCGTTGGCGGAGTTTCGGATTGAGGGTGTCGCGCAGGCCCTCGCCGAACAGGTTGAATGAGAGCACGACGACCAAAATGGTGACGCCGGGGATGTATGTCAGCCAGGGCGCGTCGAACAGGTATTCCCTGCCGCTGGCCAGAATCTTCCCCCAGGTGGCATGCGGCGGGGGCACGCCGAATCCGAGGAAACTAAGCCCCGCCTCGAGCAGGATGGCGGTTGCGATCCCGATGGTGGCGGAGACCAGGACGGGGGCCAGTGCATTGGGCAGCATGTGTCGGAAAATCAGCCGCAGATGGGACGAGCCGAGCGCCTTGGCCGCAGTCACGAAGTCCTGCTGGCGCAGCGACAGGAACTCCGCCCGCACGAACCGGGTGGTGCCCATCCAACTGGTCAGGCCCACAATGACCATAATCTTGAACAACCCCGGCCCCCAAAGCGCCAGGATGGTGAGGATAAGGATGAACCTGGGTATGCAAAGCATGATGTCCACGAGCCGCATGATAACTGCGTCGGCCCAATGCCCGAAGTATCCTGCCAGTCCGCCGAAGAAGACGCCCACGGTAATGGAGATGCCGACGGCCACGAAGCCCACCGTGAGCGAAACCCAAGCGCCCTGAAGCATGCGAGCCAAAATGTCCCTTCCCAGTTGGTCGGTCCCCAGCAGATAGACCCCGAGTGGCGGCTTGTGTTCATCTTCCACCGCCTTGGGATTGTAATGGGACAGTGGGCCCTTCAATCTTTCTTTGAGTCGAATGTGTGACGGGTCCATAATCGGGTGGCGGCCCGAGGTCACAGCGACTCCGAAGACTGCGACGACGAGGAACACGAGGAAGAAAACCATTCCCGCCACTCCGAGGTAGTTGCGCCGCAGGGTCCGCCAGGTTTCCCACAACGGGCTGGCCGCTGGCTTCCCGGCGCTCTCCAGGGAACTGTCGTCAGTCATAGGTCACTCTTGGGTCAACGAAAACGTACAACACATCCGAAACGAAAGTGCCAATCAGCACCAGGACGGCTGCGACGAAGTTGAGGCTCAACATCACCGGCAGGTCGCGCTCCAGCAGGGCGTTGTATGCCAGCCGGCCCATGCCGGGCCAGGCGAAAATCTTCTCGATGATGACCGAGCCGCCAATCAGGGCGGGGAGGAGCAGGCCGAACATGGTGACGAAAGGCATCAGCGCGTTGCGCAGGGCGTGTTTGTAGTGCACGACGTCGTCCGTCAGGCCCTTGGCGCGGGCCGTGCGGATGTAGTCCTGGCCCTCGACTTCGAGCATCTGGCCCCTGACGTAGCGGGACAGCACGGCGATGCCTGCGGTGGCGCCGAGGACGGACGGAAGCACCAGATGCCACACTCTGTCCATAAAAGCGGCCACGCCGCCGACCTCCTGCATGCCGAAGGTGCGCATTCCGAGCACCGGCACTTGAAAGTTATTGACTACCTGGATGATGAGGACATAGGCGAGGAAGAAGGAGGGTACCGAGATGAGCAAATATGCCAGAAATGTCGTGGTGCGGTCGTAGGCGCTTCCTCGCTTGACGGCGGCCCTGATGCCGACGGGGAAGGCGAGAGTCCAGGTGAGTATAGTCCCGACGATGAACAACGGGAGGCTGTTGAGGAATCGCTGCCAAAGTTTGGCCAGGACTGGCTGTCCGTCTTTCCACGAGAG
>JAUWIN010000035.1 GCA_030605345.1 Candidatus Brocadiia bacterium | reverse complement strand
TGGTACCAGAACGCAACAGACGCCATGTCATCCTGCCGGGCCTCCCAGCGCGCGCCGTCCCGGCAGCCGAGGGCCTGGATTGTCACGCGCAGGTCTTCGGAGAGTGCTCAAGCTACGCTACCTCCAGTGCGGCGACCGGCATTCGGCTGTGCTAACGCGTGCAAGATGCTATTCTGCCCGGCGGACAGCCCCCGGTGAAAACGGCTGTAGTCGCCTGTACCCGCGGCCCGAACGCTGCCCGCTGAACACCTCCTGGCAAGTCTGCCATGGCGAATGCTGCGCAGCGCGCTGGCATCGCGGGGTGTGCGGTCGATGCTCCGCAAGCTTTGGTCGGATCGGCGGGAGCCCGTCACTCGATCCCGCCGCGGCACGGAGTTTTCTGCGCCGAGCCGCTCGCTGCAATGCTTACAAGGCCGCGGCTTTACGGGCACCACCTCGTCGACCTGCTCGACCGGTAGCGGTTTCCGGCAAGATCCCGCCGATAAGCCTAACGATAAGTTCAGGGTGATATACTGGTTGTGTACTCCCTGAATAGTTACTGATTTTTTCTGGACTGCCTCATGCAACTCAGCAGATGACCTTGAGGTGGTAACTGCGATGGTTCTCCCAAAGAGAAGCTTGGGGGAACAATTTCCCTGCCCGGATGTTTGCGGTTCGGCGTGTCGGCTGGGCTGGCCGGGGACCGATCAGCCTGACTGGAGGAACTTCAGGGCGTCCTCGGGCGATGCTCCGTCGTGCACCACACTGGATATGGCGGCCACGATGCGGTCTGGCCGCTTGTGCTGGAATGCGTTGCGGCCGATGGAAACGCCCTTGCCTCCGGCCTCGAGCGACCCTGCCACCATCTCCAGGATGTCCCTGTCGGTTTCCATCTTCTCGCCGCCTGCGATGACGACTGGTACGGGGCAGCCCTCCACGACCTCACGGAAGGTCTCGGTGTTGCCGGTGTAGACGCATTTGACGATGTCGGCGCCCAACTCCGCTCCAACGCGTGCGGCGTGCTTGACGTACTTCGCATCGAATGAGTCGGCGACCTTTTCGCCGCGCGTGTACATCATTGCTACCAGCGGCATTCCCCACGTCATGCACGTGTTGGAGACCTCGCCTGCGCTGCGGAGCATCTCCGGTTCCGTCCTGGCGCCGAGGTTCACGTGGATGGAGACGGCGTCGGCGCCGAGCCTGATGGCCTCCTCGACCGTGCACACCAGCACCTTCTGGTTAGGGTCGTGGCTCATTGCGGTGCTGGCGCTCAGATGCACAATCAGGCCGACGTCCCGACCGCTGCGCCTGTGCCCGGGTTCGACCATTCCCTTGTGCTCGACGATGGCGTTGGCACCACCGTCGGCGACCAGCTGGACCGCGCGTTTCATATCGCTCAACCCGGGGATGGGGCCGAGTGTCATGCCGTGGTCCATCGGGATGATGACCGTCCGCCCCGACTCGCGGTTCACGATGCGTTCGAGCCTGACCTGCTTCCCATGCATGCCTACGCCTCCTTTGTATTCGACGACTGAGCCGACACCACCATCATAGCCGCTACGTCGGGCGGGTCAAGCAGTAGGACGCTCCTCAACAGTGTCCTGATAGCGGGCACCGTCGAGGCTTTGGTGGCCGGCGGCTGGTTGGCGCATCAGCCCGATTCATTATCGGCCGAGCCCCCCGCGCCGCCACGGCCGGTTTGTCGGGGGCCTGTGCGGCCCACCTGGGTTGTGTTCCTCCGAACATTCGGGCTGGAGGGCTTGACCTTGAGGGCGATGTCGTTCTTGAAGCTGGGAAGGTGGATGACGGCGCTTCCTTCGACGACCTTCGATGTTTCTCGGATGATCTTGCCGCTGTAGGTGTCCCAGAACTCAACTGTGTAGCCACCGGGCCGCAGTCCCTTCAAGGTCACGGCGAGCCCGTGGTGCTCGAACTCATTGCCCGGTGCCGGCATCTCGGACGCGGACCGCTTGTCATAAACCCAGACGTAGGCCGACCGGTCATTCTTCAGCGCGATAGCGCTGACCGGCGGGGCCTGGGCCGTCGGGCCGGTAACCGCAGGTTCGGCCATGTCGAGGCCCCTGTTGCGCCTGTCCTCGTCGCGGGCGAAGTTCGCCAGCGCCCGGTAGTGGGGATATTTGTTGTGCCGGTCAATATACATAAACCACCAGAGCAGCGGAGAGCCGGTGAGGTTCGTCATATATGCCGACCAGATGCCGGCGTGCAGGTCGGCCTCAAGCCGGGTGAGCGGGGCGCCCCAGGCACTGCCACCGTATTCGGTGACGAGAACCGGCTTGTGAAAACGGGCGAGCTCTCGAGATGTGGCATACAGAACCGGGACGATGTTTATGTTGCCCCGGTAGGCGTCCAAGCTGATGTAGTCGATTCCGGGAATACTGGCGACCGCGGGCTGGACTCTTCTAAAATTGCCGGAGTAGTGCACAGTAAGGAGGTGCCTTCCGCGGTCGATTTTCTTGATGTAGCGGGTGATGTCACGGAGCCAGTCCACCTTCGCACGGAGGAATTGCCGGTCGTTATAGTTCCCGTGAGAGCTGCCCGTCAGGTCAATTTCGCTCCACAGTTCCAGCCCCATTATCCTGGTGGCGTAGCCCCACCGCGCGATGATGTAGCGCAGTTTCTTCTTATACTGTTCACGGGCGCGGGGGTGGCTGAAGAACTGCTTGGGATCGGAGAGGAATCCTCCGTTCTCCTCGTTGTATGGGCTGCTTCTCCATTCCGGGTCGCAGAAGCTGCTGACCTTTCCGTGGTTTTCGAGAACCAGGTGTAGATAGATACCGTGCTTCTCGGCGATGGACAGGATGCGGTCCAGTTTCCAGGCATGGTGCAGATTGTATCGGCCTAGGCCGAAATAATTTTTCCACTCCTCTGCCCATTCGATGTCGAGCGACCAGCTGGCCATCCAGACCTCGGCCATGTTCTCGCCGTGTGCGGCCATCTTGCGGAAGATGTCCTCGTACGCCCCGGTGCCGCGGTCGTCACGCGCCGTCATGTTCAGCAGACGGCAATTCCGGTCGCTGACATCATTTGACGAGTGGACGTTATGCCCGATGGGATAGAACGGCTCGTCAGTCGAAAATTCGAGGTGCAGCTTGTCCGAAGCTACCCGGACAAATCCCTTGTTCGACGAAGGCACACAAGTAAAACGACGCGGGCCGGTAGTCAGCACCTCCGCCCGGATGCCCGAACGGTTCGTTACCTCTACGACGTATGAATAGTCGCCGGCGTGGTCAGGTGCGAACCGGACCTTCCAGCAGCCGCCCCCCACGGGGATAAAGTCTTCCAGCAGCTGCGAGGTTTTCAACCCCCTTTTCCCCTTCGCCTTCATCTTGGTTGCCCGGCTCACCCGCACGAAATCTTGGTAGTAAAACGCCGGAACAGTGACAGTCCGGCCCGCCGGGTCGGTGAACCTCGCGTCGACCGTTACCAGGTCGGGATCGAACGGATTAGCGAAGAAACGGTTGATGCTGAATGTTAGTTCAAACTTGCCGAACCGTGGCACCCGCGCCGCACTCGGCCGGAAATCGGTGATGGCCAATGGCTCCTCATCGGCATCGCGGCTCCCGATTTGGCCGGTGTTCGGCCGGTGAAGTTGAATGGCATCGATTAGCACCTCCCCATCGGACTTCCCGTGGGAGAAGACCTTGATCCCGACCGCCTCCGTCTCGGCGGCGGTTCTGTCGTCCCATCGGCGGAAGTGTCCCAGAGGGCGCACCTGCAAACTGCGGCTGGAAAGGTCAAACTCGACCTTGCTCCACCGACCGGGGCAAAGCGGCACATGCCGCTCGCACTGGTACCACTGGCCGTCTTTGTTCTTCAGAAACAGCAGTGTCCTCAGCGTGGCGCCCACCGACTCCGGTGCGAAGACCTGATAGCTCAGCCGGGGTGTCTCGCTTATATTGAGCGAGAGCGACCGCACGATGCTCGCAGAGCCGGGAAACTCACGCGATAGCGCCAGCGACCAGGAGCCTTCCTGCGCAGCCGAGTCCGTCCGGCGGGCCAGACAGTTCAGCGCCGTCCAGCCGGCCTTGCCCGTCTCAAAACCCCAGAACTGCTCCGACGCGGGCGCAGCCCTGGCGCCCAAGAGAACAAACAGCACCGCGCCCAATGCTGCAACCGGTAAACCCCGTCTGTCACCGGCAAAGAACAACATCGCATCCCTTTCTGATAACAGCCGTACCACGTACACGGGTGGGAATCGCCGGGCACGGCAATCATGTCAACATTATAAACCAATAGCCAGGTTTTCACAACGCTCGGGCGTTTGTGATTTTCGGAAACGGAAGGGACATCGTCAGCCTGTACGCGTGGCATCCGGGCCTTGCGGTGTGCGGGCAATCCTCGTCCGCAGTGAGCATCCGTCCGATTACCTGGCGCTGCGCAATTGTGACCTCGTCGATTTTGCGCACCGGGGGTGTCACGGGCGCGCACCGGCTACCCAAGGGTGTCGGCGTTTTCGAGCCAGGGATTTGAGGTGGGCATCGGGAGCCCCGCCGCCAAGTGGGGGCAGGTGGGCACGCCGCCCGCTACGATGGTTTTTGGATCTTCCCAGACCGAATGCAGTTGGTGCAGACCTTCATCCGGCGGACCTCGCCGTCTATTACCGCCCTGACCGACTGCACGTTCGGCTTAAACTTCCGCCTGCTTATGCCCGTGGTCTTGAGGCCGACGCCGCCCTTCTTCTTGGCCATGCCGCGGCGGGCGATCGAACGACCCGCCGAGGTGTGCTTCCCGCAAATCTCGCAAACGCGTGACATATTTGATTGTCCCAAATGTCATATTGGCTCAGATGGCGGAATTATAAAGCACCCACCCCAATATGCAAGAGTTTTTACGGCGAACGTCACAGCCGGGTGCACGTCAATTTGCGGGAAGTTTGGCAGCGTGACCACGAGTCTTTGGCTCTCCTTCTCCATATAGAGTATTACCGCAGGTGTGAATTTGCCGTGCGGCATGGCAGTAGTCCAGAACCTGCCCACGTGAGGGAGAGGGGCACGGTGGAATTCTTTGAGGCGTTTTGCGGATCAATCACTGCGAACCTTGAAACTGTCGGCTTCTGCGAATATGGTATGCTGAACCAATTATGGTATTGGAGAGAAACCATGATGGAAGACGCCTCGGACAGCATACTAAGGTCTGACGACCAAATTATCCGGGACCTGACCAAGCGTATTGCCGAGATCGCGCACGACCCGGTTATGGAGGAACGCAGAAAACTGTGGCACAAACACGCTGCGTTCGACGGCGACCGGCCCATGGTCCTTGCCGAGCACGGCGGGGTTCAGGATATTATCCCGGAATCCCGCCTCAAGTGCAGCGGCGAGAGGGCCCGGGGCATTGAGCAAGGCTTGCGCCACACCATTTTCCGCTTCGAAGAGGTCGGCGACGACCACGTGGTCGAGCCCTACGTAGACTATAACTGGGAAGTGAGCAACGACGGTTACGGTGTGCCCTATCACATCGAACGCGCCGACAACGAGGGCAAGATGGGCAGCTACCGCTGGGACCCGCCCATCAAGGACCTCGACAAGGACTTCGACAAACTACACCCCCGCACGTTCTCCGTTGATCGCGACGCCACGATGAAGAAGAAGGCGGAACTCGAAGAACTATGGGACGGTATTCTGCCTGTGCGAATGCGGGGCGGGTTCTGGGGGACTATGGGAATGACGTGGCCTGCAATCAGCCTGATTGGGCTCGAGGGGCTGATGATGGCGATGGTGGATAACCCTGACGGCTTGCACCGCCTCATGGCATTTCTCCGTGACGACCACCTGGCGGAGGCGGAATTTGCCCAGCGGGAAGGTCTGCTCTCGCTCAACAACGAGAACGACTACATCGGCTCCGGCAGCGAGGGCTATACGCACGAACTCCCCCAGCCGGGCTGGGAGCCCGACCAGCCCGTCCGCCTGAAAGACCTGTGGGTGTTGTCGGAGTCGCAGGAGACGGTGGGCGTGTCGCCGGAGATGTTCGCCGAGTTTATCTTTCCCTACCAACTTGCCGTCATCGAGAAATTCGGGCTGTGCTACTACGGTTGCTGCGAGCCGGTTCACACACGTTGGCATGTTATCGAGAAGATACCCAACCTCCGCCGCGTGTCGGTGTCGCCGTGGTGCGATCAGGCAAAGCTGGCGAGCGCGTGTGGGGATAGGGTCACGTTCTGCCGGAAGCCGAACCCGACGCTCATCAGCACATCGGACTTCGACGAGGACGCAATCCGCGCCGACATCCGCGAGACGCTGGAGATAGCGAAGGGCTGCACTATCGAGCTTTCGATGAAGGACGTGCACACGCTTCACGACGAGTCGTGGCGGCTCGGGCGGTGGGTCGAACTTGCGCGCGAGGAGATCGACAAGTTCGGTTATTGACTGGCCGCCGTGTGTTCACTGACGCCCGAACTCCCGAATCGCCTCGCACATGTGCCAGACATTCTCTACCGGTGTCTCCGGCATTATGCTGTTGCTGGGCGCGGCGATGTACCCACCGCTGTGGGCGTCGAAGTTGTCCATCAACCACTTGACCTCGTCCCGGATCGAGGCGCGTGTACCGCTGACCAGGTTGAACTGCACGTCGATGCCCCCGAAAAACGTGATCTGGCCGCGATAGGCCCGAGCAATGGCGGGGAGGTCGAGCGCCGCCGGTTGAAGGTGGGCAATCACGTCGAGGCCGAGCTCGATCCACTCCGGAATAAGGTCGTCGATGTGTCCGCAGGAATGTAACCACATGTCCAGTCCAAGGGAATGCCCCGTATCAATCATCGCAGCGTAGGCCGGCTTGAAGTCCCTCCGCCAGGTGGCCGGCGAGACCTGAAGGCGGTGTTGCGTGCCCCAGTCGTCGGCGAGGAATACCCCGTCAACGCCACTTTGGGCAAGAAGTTCGATCCCGCGTATGGTGAAGTCGCGCAGGTCGTGCAGCATTGCTTTGAACAGTTCGCCTCCCTCGGCTATCTCCATCATGAGGTTCTCAAAGCCGATGAGCATATACATACGCTCGTAGAAGGTCCGCCACAATTGAGCGAGGACATATTCGCCGGGATGGTCACTGACGACTTTGCGGGCCTGTCCCTCGAAGTGGCCTGGCTCGATGGCGGGCATGCCTTGGGCGACGTATGTGCGCCACTGAGAAATGGTCGTCACGATGGGCCGCGTGGGATGTGAGCCGACGCCATCGGGCGCAGCGGCGAACAAACAGCCCCACTCGTCGGTCGATTCACCGGGCTCCAGTTCCGGCTCGGCGGCGCGTCTTTTCAGGGTGGCGTCCACTTGCGCGAAATCGTCGCCGTACGTGCGGTTCATTTGTTCGACGTCGTCACGGTGCTTCTCGATGAACTTCCCATCGAACCAGCACATCCGGGCAGGCACCACGGGCGTTGGTTCCCCTGCGAGGCAAGCCTTCATCTCCTGCTTTGTGAGCATGCTGTCTTTCCCCTCGTGGTGCCGGTGCAACTATGTGACCTTGCGCGACCAGGCAGTCTAATCGCCGGCGAGTTCATACTCGCGGAAGTCCGTGAGGTCGATGCCCATGTCGGTCGGCTCAGTGACGTAGAACGAAGGCGGGCGGCCGGGGACGTCCGCGGTCGCCTCGCCGTGCGGGACGTCCTTGAGCATGGTGAAGAAGCTGACCTCGGCGTCGTTATACCGCACACGAAGGCAAACAAAGTCATCGGCCGATAGCTCACCCGCCTTGATTTTGCGAACGAGGTCGTTTCTAAAACACAAGGCGACGACGAGGCACAGCGGTTTCGTGTCGGGCTCGCCGATGAGGAGGAACTCCTCGTTGTCGGGGTGTGTGCCGAATGCGGCGAGGGTTGGGCGATTGACCGTCACCGTAATCAGTTTGTGCCCGCCGAGCGCCGGGTCAGACTCGTAGATGGACTTGTCCAGTGTCTCGCCCTCGGTCGCCGGCAGCTCGTGGTGATTCGGGCAGAGGCGGATGATGAGCCCCTTGTCCTCGAGCATCTGCATCGCATCTGGCGTCATCTCGACGGGTTTGAGGCGGATTGTTTTGCTCATTGTTGTCCCTGTGTTGCAGGTGCGTGATTCGTCAATTCCGGGTCCTCCCGACAATCACTGTATGCGGCTAACATCGCCCGCAGGTGTGCCTCGGGAATGTCGCCGGGAAGGTTATGCACGCCGGCGAAAATGTATCCACCACCGCGGCTGAACTGCTCGATGTTTTTCTTCACGGCTTCATACACCACGTCCTCCGGCGTGGGCGGCGGCAGAAGCACCGAGTCGAACACCCCGCCGTAGAACACGAGCCGGCCGCCGGACTTTTGTTTGAGCGCTGCCGGCTGCATCCCCTGTGACGAAATCTGCACAGGGTTGTAAATGTCCACCCCGCACTCGATCAGGTCGTCGAGGATTTCGATGATAGAGCCGCAGCAGTGCAGCGAGACCTTCATGCCGGTGATTTTGTGCCATTCGGAGAACAGCCGCTTGTAGTGCGGCTTGTAGATTTGGCGCCACAGGTCAGGCCCGACGGTCACGCCGCGGTTATTGCCGATGTCGTCCGCAATCATCAGCATGTCGCAGTACTTTCCTACGGCTTGGTCGAGCTGCTTGAGTTGCGCGAGGCCGGCATCGACGGCTTTGCCGAGGAACTCGTGGCAGGCTTCCGGCTCCTGCACCATGCGCATCCACCAGCTCTGGGTACCGCCCGGCTCGAGTTGCAGGTCATGGATCATTTCGCCGCAGGCGATGCAGTAATCGGTATTCTCCCAGAGCCATTTCGCATCTTCCTCGAGTTGGCGGAGCCAGGCGTCTCCGACCTCGTGCTCCGGGTTGAAGTCGTCCGGTGAAGGCGGCTCGGCGTCGTCGAAGACGCGGGCGATTTCCGACGGCGCCGGTGAATCGAAATAGATTGCACCTGGCGGACACTTGGCCCCGTCGTTCCACCACCACGCGCCGTCCTTGTCCTGCCGGAATTGCCAGGCGTTTGCGACCTGGAGTGTGGTGTCCCAGATGTGGAGGTCTTTCCATCCCGCGTCAGCCTCGGGGCCCCAGAACCGCGACGGGCACATCTTCGAGCCGAGCAGGATGATGTCGCCCTCCATCGCATCGAGCACTGGCAGCTCGAATACCGCGTTGTTCATGAACGTGCACACGCGGTTCCTGCGGTCGTTGACGCCGAGGACTTTCTTGAGCTTCTCGTAGCTGAGGTTATGCAGCCCGGCTGTCTCGCACCCGCCGAGTCCGTTCGGGATACGATCGACCGGCTGGCCCGCAAGGAACTGTTTCATTCGTTGGCGCGGACGCATTGCCATTTCCTGCTTTCAGTGCAACAGGGCTACGCCGAAATCGTCGGCTCGTTCGGCGAGGTGCCGTCAACGTTGTTGTAAACTCCGCCCGGTGGAGCCTGCACCGGGCCGTTTAGTAGTGGGTCGGCGGTCTGCTCCATGAACCTATCGAGACGGCCCCGCATGTCCTGCAGCACGTCGGCCATCGCCGGGTCACCTGCCAGGTTGCTGACCTCGTTCGGGTCGAATATCAGATCGTACAGCTGCTCCTCCGCGACGGTGCGTTCGCTCCAGCCGTTCTCCAGCCAGACAGTCTTGCTGGGGCTGTCGTCGCAGTTGGGCAGGACGGGGGTTGTGCGCCCGTCGGAGCGGCGGACGTAGTTGCATTGTTTCGTTCGCACGGAGCGCATCGGCTCGTAGGCAGCGTGCCAGGTGACCTCGCCGAAAATGTGCTCGTTGATTTCCTCAGCTTCGCCATGGATGACGGGCATGAACGAGCGCCCCTGGAGCCAGTCAGGTGCATCGATGCGCAGGAGCTCGCAGAGTGTGGGGAACAGGTCAACCTGTGTGATTAGTGCGTCGCACACCTTCCCGCCGTCGAAGCCGCCGGGCCCCCGCATGATTAGCATGACGCCCAGCCCGTGGTTATTGAGGTTACATTTCATCTGCGGGAAGGCGATGCCGTGGTCGGGCGTGCAGATGACGAGGGTATTCTGGGCCAGGCCGCGTCGGTCGAGTGCGTCGAGCACGCGGCCGAACTTGCCGTCGAGGATGCGGGCGCTGGCCTTGAATGCGGCCATATCGGCGCGGGTTCCGGGCGTGTCGGGAATTGGAGCGGGCGGCCGGCAATAGCGAGCATCCTCGTGGGGGCCGGGCTTGGCGAAGTCGCGATGGGTGTCGCCGAATCCGACCGAGAGGAAGAACGGCTGCGGTGGTGCGGACTCGAGCCATTTGGCCGCGGCGTCTTCTGTGCTCTGGTGGCGCAGGTCTGCCACCTGGTCATAGCCGATCTCGCCCGGATCCAGCGTCAGGTGCTGGACGCCTATCAGGGCTGATCCATAGCCCGCACGGCGGAGGGTGTGTACGATGTGTTGCTTGTAGTTGTTCAGCCGCCATCCGCGATGGGCAAGGCCGGTCATACCGCTGCTGTGCGGATACAGCCCTGTGAGCGTGGCCGCTCGCGACGGTGAACAGGTGGGACCGGCGCAGAACGCTTGGCGAAACAAAGTCCCCTGCTCTGCCAGCCGCTGGATGTTGGGCGTGCGAATCGCATGGCCATAGGGCTGGCAATACCGACCGAGGTCGTGCACGTGGAGATACAGAATGTTCGGGCGGTTCATTTAGTGCTCATGTCCTGCGAGGCGCGACATGTCCTTGCCGCTGCGAGCATTTGTGAGCGAATCAGGCGCCGAGCAGAAGCAAACGCCGCGTACGCGTGATTGCTGTCACATGGCGCGGATGGGGACCCGCCTGCCTTTTTTCGAGCTGTCGATAACTGCGAACACCATCGCCAACGACTTGATGTTGTCGTGGCACTCCGTCTGCGGCTTTTTGCCGGTGCGGAGGAACGCGAGCATCTCACGCAGTCCACCGTGCATTTCCGTATATTTCGTCGGTGATTCCAGCACTTTCACCGGACGCACTTTCGGGCGAGAGCTCTTTTTGCCGGCGACGGCCTCAGCGCGCGGTTCGTTGTCATGTTCATACAGGAGCGTGCCCCTGTCGCCGATGAAGCGCCAGTCGCCGTTCCAACTGTTACCGTAACCTTCGGCGCACCAGCTGCCGGAGTAGGTGAAAACTACGCCATTGCTCATCTCGAAGATACAGCTCGCGGCGGCATCTCCTCGGTACCATGAACCCTTCGGGTTGAACTCGTGCGCATACACGGCGACCGGGTCGGCCCCACTCATGAAACGTGCGAGGTCGAAATGATGAATTGACATGTCGAGGATGAGCGGGCTGGGCATCTTGGCGCGGAATCCGCCGAAGTGGGCGCCGGCGTAGAAATCACAATTGATTGTCGTCAGGTCGCCGACGTTGCCGCTTTTTATGGTGCGCCGCACGCGGTCGTGCAGGGGGTTCCAGCGCCGCGACTGGCTGACCATGAACGTCTTGCCGGTCCGTTCGGCGGTGCGCACCATCCTGCGTGCCTCGGCCATGCTCGATGCCATTGGCTTCTCGCCAATCACGTGGCAGCCGGCCTTCAGCGCCGTGGACGTAACCGAGCAGTGGGCTTCGGGAACGGTCAAGTCCAGCACAAAATCCGGGCGAGTCTTCTTCAGCGTCGCCTTAAGATCACTTGACGCTTCACAGTCAAGCCCGTATTCTTTTATTCGGCTGCGGGCGGAGCTTACTTTGAGGTCAACTACCGCTGCGACCTCAACTTTTTCCTTCGCGAGCGCCGGGAACCAAGCTCCCGCGATCCCACCTGCACCAACAACAACTACTGTTTCCTTTGCCATTTGCTTCTTACTCCTTATACAGGGTTCACCTCACACGCGCCACACCACACGATATGTGGCGGGCGGCCTGGACTGGCTATCTTTGCCCTTCAATACCCGTTGTCGCAAACTGTATTGAAACATCGCGGCTGAATCAAGTATTCGCGCAGCTGTTTCATTTGGTTGCCGCGTTATGGTTTTTCCCACAGCCCGATGAGCGAGTCGCTCGCGCCGTGCTGCCTGAGATGCTCGAGCAGGGCCTGGTGGGCTGCCG
Organism: Candidatus Brocadiia bacterium; assembly: GCA_030605345.1. Taxonomy (GTDB): domain Bacteria; phylum Planctomycetota; class PUPC01; order PUPC01; family PUPC01; genus JAUWIN01. The sequence continues at coordinate 9,053 of JAUWIN010000035.1, read as the reverse complement.
GGATCTCGCTGGGGTTGTCGCCGGCGACATTGTTCTGCGCCAGCGGGTCCGCCGGCAGGTCATACAGCTCCGGCTCACCTTCCGCACCGACCGGGGCATAGCCCCATTTGTCCGTCACCACGAAAGGAGTAGTAATCCTCTTTGCATCCTCGCGGATTGTCCTCGTCCGCTCCGGATCGACATAGGAACCCGACACAGCGATGGGTCTATGCTGCTGGGTGCCTTCGAGAAGTGCCTTAGCAAACGACTTCCCGTCGAACGGCACCTTGGGTTCAGCAGCGACCCCCGCCAGTTCGCACAGCGTTGGCAGAATGTCGATGGGCTGGCCGATGAGGTTGAGGCTGGCGCCTTTCGGCACGGCGCCACCGGCAATCAGGAAGGGCACGTGCCCGACCTCTGGATATATCGGCCAGAAGCGGTCGTCGCGGTCGTTGATGTTGCTTTTGCCGGTTCGCGCGTGTTCGCCGAGCGACGCGCCGTGGTCGGAGGTTACGAGGACAACGCTGTCGTCCCACAGTTGCAGGGCGTCGATTTTCTGGAGCACGCGCCCGATGTAGCGGTCGATCAACTCGGCCTCGGCGGCGTAGTGAGCCCAGAGGTTGTGAAGTTCTTCCGGTGTATAGTCCGAGGACCGGCCGTAGTTGGGATGGATCATCGGGGTGCTGGAATAGTGCGGGTCGTAATGTCGGACCATATATTCCGGCGGGTCCCATGGCTCGTGTGGGTCGAAGAAGTCCACCCACAGAAAGAACGGGCTAGAGTTGGAGTTCTCTTCGAGCCAGCGAACAGTTGTGCCGGCGGTCTTGGCTGGGAACGTTTCCTCCTCGTACCTGAAGTAACGGTTGGTCCAGCGATGCAGGTCGGGCAGGTTGTGTCCTTTGAAGTGGCGACCGGTCCGGGTCTTCCGGCGGGGCATTACCTCCCGGATGGGGTCGTTCAGGTGGAGGAGAAACTGGTCGCCCTCCTGGCCGCGGTGCTGGAACGCGCCGTCGAAGCCGTAGTGGAAATCAGCCCTGAAGAGGTGTGGGCAGTCGCATATGAGTTGCGAGACGTAGCCCGCCTGGCCAAGGATTTCGGGGATGTGGTTCGGCCCGCTCTCCTGGAGGTTCTGCCAGTCGTAGTGGGGCCAACCGAGCACCCCGCGCGTCATGTCGGTGCGTTGCGGGATGGTGGGAAAACTGCCCGTGTAGAACCGCTCGACGGCGGTAGCGCGCTCTGCTGCAAATCGGTCGAGTTCCGGCGTGCGCACCGGGCGCTCGGCCTTGTCTCCGAGGTTGTCATAACGAAATGTATCTGTGACGATGAGGATGATGTTCTTCACGGCGCTTCTGTACCCTCTAATATATGGGAGTCCATTATGGCGCGTATTCTTCGGACACTTCCATCGCGATTGTTTCCCACTCCCACAGCCGCCGCGGGTCGTAGCGCACGGTGGAGATGTCTTTCATTATGAGTTCGATGTGGCAGTCGGTGGCTTTCTCCAGCACCTCATGGAGGTTGTCTCGTGCGACCTCCGGCCGCCACCTGTCCTCGGCCAGGATGGCCGGGTTCGGCTTGTGGGAGAAGACGTATTCATCGCGCACCTCGGCCGCAGCACGCGCGGGCTTTATCCACGGGCTCATCGAGATCTTCCGCAAGTTTGGGATCTTTCGCAGGAGCTCCATCTTGATGTCGAGCGGCTCGCAGCAGCCGTAGTATGTCAGCCCCCATCGTTCCAGCCATCGCATCTCGTGTTTGAGGGCGAATTCCCAGTGCATCTTGGGCGAGACTTCGGAGAAGATCTGCGCCGTGGCGCAGCCCCACATGTTCTTCGGCCGCACGCGGTCCGGGTCGAAGTCGTCACCGGGCAGTTCACTGGTGTATCCGTAGGCTCCGGAACCGATGCGGGTGTTGTCGTCGTTCATCGACAGCAGGTTCAGTTCTTCCCACTGGTCGAGCTGGTGGAGATAGCAATCGACCAGGTGCGACATGATGTCGTTGACCATCTGCGGCCGCGCTACCAGGTCCACCATGGCGTCCTGCACACCCCACCAACGGATGAGTTCGTCCCACGGGGCAAACCAGGTCCCCTTCAAGCCGACTTTCCTCACGGGCATGATGTCGCCGAAAACTTCGCACATCTTTTGGTAGTTTCCCTCGGTCGCTTCCTGGTCGTGGGTGACCTGCGGCATCTTAATTTTCTCGATGTCTTTCGGCTCGACGATCTGGCGGTGGAACCATCTCGACACGACGTCGCTGGTCTCGTCTGTTCGCACTATATCTACATCTTCGTCGATTCCGAGGCCGGTGCTGCGGATGGCGAGGGGGCTGGTGAGGTAATCATCGACGATCATGTCGCCGGGCAGGTGGTCCCACTGGTAGAGGAGGCGACGCAGCGCGCACTCCTGACCGCGCGCCCATTCATCCTCGCAGCGGCACGTCAGTTCGTCATCCACGTTCATCTCGTTCCAGCAAATCTCGTTGATCCAGACCAAGGGGCGGACAGGCTTGAGGTCGTTCAACTTTGTCCACAATTCGGCCTTCTGTTTGTGTACTGGCAGTGCCGCGATCTCGGCCACGCGCTCAGCCAACCCGCGCAGAATATCCCTGTCTTTCTGTGAGGTCGACATGTTCAGATTCCCTTCTGTTTCGGTTCCTCAGTTTTCCAGCGGTTCGCTCAATCCAGTTTAACCAAGATTTTGGTGAACGCCAACGGGTGCTGGTCCCAGGTGCGGAGCGCCTCGCCGGCTTCCGCCAGCAGTACCTCTGTGGTCACGAGGTCCTCCATCGGAAACCTATCTGCTTCCAACATCTTGATGACATCGGCGAAATCACCCAGAGCATTCCTGGAGCCAAGGATGTCGAGTTCCTTCTGCACAAAAAGGTGTGTCTCGTATTCCACACTCTCTTTCGCGTAACCGATGCAAACCACACGGCCGGTGAATGCGACCTCTGCCACGGCGGCGCGGTAGGTCTCCGGCAGGCCAACCGCTTCGATGGCGACGTCTGGCCCGTCGCCGGTCAGTTCGGCCAGACGGTCGTGCAGAGCGCCGCCGGCCGAGTTGACCGTGTGCTCTGCTCCGGCCTTTCTCGCAAGGGCCAGTTTTGCGTCGTCGATATCGACGGCGATGACGGTGGCACCTCGGAACGCCGCGCCCGCAATCACGCCAAGTCCGATGGCCCCGCATCCGAACACCGCCACGGTGTCGTCCGCCGTCACGCGCCCGCGCTCGACCGCGTGGAATCCGACGGTCAACGGCTCAACCAGCGCCAGTTGCCCGAGCGATAACCTGTCGGAGGCATACAACTTTTGCCACGGTACGGCGATGTATTCGGCCATGGCGCCGTCTCGCTGCACTCCGAGGGTCTGATTGAACCGGCAGGCGTTGGGCCGGTTTCGACGGCAGGCGGCGCACTTGCCGCAGTTGGTGTAGGGCGAAACGGTGACACTCGTCCCCACCTTGAACTTGCCCCGCGCCTCTGCGCCGAGCTCTTCAATCGTCGCGCCGATCTCATGGCCTGGGATACGCGGATATGTCACCATCGGGTTTGTGCCGCGAAAGGTCTTGAGGTCCGAGCCGCAATAACCGACCCTCCGCAGTCGCAGCAAGACCTCATCCGCGGCGACCTGCGGTTCGGCGGTCTCGCGTAGTTCGGTACGGCCGGGTTCAGTGATGAACAGAGCCTGCAGACGTGACCTCCCCGGAGTTTGTATGCCTCGGCAGCGGTGCCGCCCAGAATGCGTTCCTCTTCCGGGACGGACAGGGCCGAGGCAAATTCCGAGACAATCCGGTGCCACCGTCCATATTCACACGCCACCGTGCAGACTGGCCAGTCCGACCCAAACATCAGCCGCTCGGGGCCGAACGCCTCAAGGACGGCGTCGAAGTACGGCCTGAGCCCTTCCTCCGTCCACCCGGCCCAGTCGGCCTCAGTCACCATCCCGGAGGCTTTGCAATACACGTTCCGGCGCCTCGCGAGTTCACTAATGTTTTGGCGCCACGGCGACATTACTCCGTCCTTGATCCTCGGCTTGGCGATATGATCGACCACAAACACCTGCTCCGGATGGCGGTCCACAAATTTGACGACTTGTGGAAGGTGACGCTCGAAGACCAAGATGTCATACGCCAGATCGAACCTTTTCAACAGGCCGACGCCGCGGTTGAAATCGTCACGCAGCATATAGTCATCGTCCGGTTCGTCGTGGAGAACGTGCCGGACCGCCTTGAGATAGCAATTATTCGCAAGCCGCTCGAGGTCAGCTTGAACCGACGTCGAAACCAGCGGCACCCAGCCGACCACTCCGCGGATAAAATCGTTTGCCTCGGCCAGTCCCAGGAGCCACTCGGTCTCTTCTAACTTCTGCCGCGCCTGAACGGTGACGCAGCCGTCAACCCCCGCTGCGGCCATTTCTCGCTCGAGGTCCGGCGGCAGAAAGTCGCGCTGGATGCGCTCCATCCCGTCGGCCATCCAGCCATATTCGCGCTCGTTATACCGCCAGAAGTGATGGTGAGCGTCGATCTTCTCGCTCATCTCAGCGGACCTCAATCGTTGTTTTCCGGCCGGCCTGATGGCCAGGTTCGATTTTTGACTGGCTCGACGCTCTGCTCGATCTGACCAAGGAGGTCGGAGGGCACGGTAATTTCGAGCGCCGCGACGTTCTGCTCGACATGGCGCTGCTTGGACATCCCGACAAGTGTCGTCGCCGCATACGCATAATCGACGCAGAACTTCAGCGCCACGTCCGCCACGCTGACACCTCGTTTCTCACATAACTGCACGACCTTGCCGCCGGCCTGCTTGACTTCCTGAGATGCGGGGTGCCAATCGGGAGCGCCCTTTTCTGATAAGATTCGCATGTGGAGCGGTGAAGCGTTGATCAGCCCGACGCCGCGTTCCCTGCAAAACGGCGCCAGGACGTCGGCCATGTCCGTTATCATCAGGTTATAGCGGCAATACGACAGGATGGTGTCCACCCCGCCCCGCGAAGCGACATCGCGCAGGACCTTCAGAGGCAGCCCCGTAATGCCGACGAACCGGCACTTGCCCGCCTCCTGAATCTTCCGCAGCGCCGGGAGTGTTTCGTTTATAATCTGCTCGCGGTCGCCGAACTCAATGTCGTGGACCTGAAGGATATCCACGTAATCGGTCTTGAGCCGGTCGAGTGATTCGTCGATACTTTTCGTCACCCGCTGTGGGGAAAAGTCAAAACCGCCTTCGTCCTCGGGCGCGCCATAGCGCCCGCACTTGGTGGCGAGGTACACCCTGTCCCGTCTGCCCTCGAGTGCCCTCCCCAACCGTTCCTCGGCGAGCGTCCGGCCGTAGTAAGGGGAAACATCGAAGTAATTGATGCCGAGGTCGATGGCACAATGCACCGCACGGACGCCCTCGGCCACGTCCGTCTCGCCGAACTCATTGCCCAGCGGCGAAGCCCCATAACCCACCACCGACACCTCCATGCCGGTCTTCCCCAGCGTGCGATACTTCATTGCTGCACCCTTCTGGCCGGGATTGACAATTGCGGAGCGGGACAATTACCTGTCGTCAGTTCAGCAACGGCGAAGTATAGCAAAACGCGTGGGGTCTTACAACTTCAGCCACACACCTTTGCTTATGGAAACAGCGGTTCAGTTTGTCTCCACGATTGACTTGCCTGAAGATGCAAAATACACTGGACGGGAACCAGTTCAACGACGAGCAGCGTTCCCCTCCGGAGGTGGAGCTGGATGGTGACGGTCGTGATGCCCGCACATAACGAGGCCGACATCATCGAGGGCTCGGTGCGTGAGTGGTACGACGGAGTCATCGCCAAAATCCCGGGCGCGGAACTGCTTGTGGTGGACGATGCAAGTACGGACGAGACTGGGACCATCCTTTCCGGGCTCGCCGAGAGCCTCCGCCGGCTGAGAGTCATAACCTCCGCCGTGCAGCGCGGCCACGGGCCCAGTGTGTATGCCGGCCTTCGGCAGGCGAACACAGAATATGTTTTCCACACCGACAGCGACCGCCAGCACCTCCCAGGCGAGTTCTGGATGCTCTGGAACGAACGCAGCGATTGCGATTTCGTCGTGGGTGTCCGGACGAAAAGGGCGGACGGTGCTGTGCGGTCGGCTATTGCGATGGGAATGCGCCTGGCGAACCTGCTCATCTGGGGGCTTTGGATACGCGACGCCAACTGCCCGTTCAAGCTGATGCGAGTGGCTCCGCTCCGAACAATCCTGGACAGGATCCCGCAGGACTCATTTATACCGATGATTGCGGTCTCCATCCTGGCACGCAAAATGAAGTTCAGGGTAAGGGAGGTGCCGGTGACCCACCTGCCGCGGAGCGGCGGGAGCCAGTCGCTCAAGGGCGCAGGGAAATGGCTGCGGATTGCTCCGAGGTGCCTTAGCGAACTGTTGCGCCTGCGGAGAGCATACAACAAGTGAACGGTAAAATCCGAACAGTGGACAGCAGCCGGTCAGGGGTTGTCGGCTCGGTGTTGCTTATTTGTCTGCTGGCGGTAGTGGTGCTGGTGCCGACCGCCGCCAGGTCGCTGCAGGAAGTGCCCGGCAGAGATGCCGGGGTTTTCCTCTACGTCGGCTGGCGAATCCTCGACGGCGATATCCCATACCAGGACGTCTGGGACCACAAGCCGCCCCTTATCTACTACCTCGACGCTTCGGTGCTCTTCCTGGGGAGGGGCACATTGTGGGGAGTGTGGCTGATTGAGGCGTTTTGCCTCTGCGCCGCAGCCTCGCTTGGCTTTGTCCTCATGCGCCGGGCGTGGGGCGCCCTGCCTGCGTTATTCGGTTCAGCGGCGTGGCTGTTGTCGTTGGTTTTCATATTTCAGTACGTGAACGTGACCGAGACGTATGCCCTGCCGCTCCAGTTTCTGGCGCTCTACCTGTTTCAACAGTCAGAGGCGCGGGGTGTGTACAGATGGCGCGGGGTTGTGCTGGGCGCGGTGTTCGCAGCGCTGTTTCTGCTGAGGCAGAGTCTGGTCGGGGTGCCGGTAGCGATCGTCTTGTATCTCGCAATCGTCGGGATCCGGCGGCGCCAATGGCGCGAACTGTTTTCCGTCTTGGGCATGTTGGTGCTGGGTTGGGCGAGCATAGTGAGCGTCTGCATCGCATACTTCGCGGCGCATCATTCGTTGGGGAGTTTCTGGGACGCGGCGTTTGTGTATAACTTCGCCTACGTCGCCGCTGCGGAGGAGCGGCTGTCCGCCGTCTCCTCCGGCCTCTGGCTGCTCTCGAAGTCGGGCATCAGCGTCCTGGCGCTGGCCGGCTGGGGCTGTGGCGTTTTACTCCTCCGGCGTGCCGGGCAGAAAAACCAACCCGGCCGGCCTTTGCTCCTGGTTGCTGTTATCGCTCTGCCGGTCGAAATACTTCTGGCCAGTGCGTCGGGGCGGACCTTTGCGCACTACTTCATTCCGTGGCTGCCGGTGTTCGGTGTCTTGTCGGGCTTCTTCGCCTACATAGCAGGTGGAATTATGCGGTGCAGGTTCCCTGCTTTGTTCCGGCGGGTCAGCATGCCATTGACCCGGTTGTGGATGCTTGTGCTGTTTTTCTGCTTGGTAAGTGTGGTCACAGCGATAAGGTTCGTGCCCCGCATCGCGCGGCTCCGCGCCGACGGCCCGTGGAACCGTGCAGCCGCCTGGATCAGGCAGTCAACAACCGAAGAAGATTATGTCCTGTTGTGGGGTGCAGAGGCAAATCTCAACTTCGCCGCCCGCAGGCAGGCGCCCACCCGGTTCGTGTATCAATATCCGCTATACGCCCGCGGCTATCACAATGCCGGCCACGTGGAGGAGTTTCTGCGCCAAGTATCCCGGAACGCCCCTGCCCTCATCATTGACACCTCGCCCAGCAACCCGGACATCCCTCCTCTCGACGCCGCCCGCCGAAAAAGCTGGCATCCCGGAAAGCGGTATGCTGTCCTGCCTGCCATGGGCGAGGTGTTCGACTACATCCGTTCAAACTACACACGCACGTCAAAAAGGCTCGGCCCGCACCGCTGGCCGGTTTACGTAAAACGGGCGAGCACGTCATCCCCCCTGCGTTGATGACTCGTTAGCGGCTGCCTGCTCCGTGCCGCGGTTTTGGGTAGGGGTGAATGCTTTGCTACGGGCCGCCGGGCCGGTCGCCCTGCATGCCATCGCGCGTTCCGAATGAGGGCCGCCAGCGTTTACGTCTTGCGGGGTGATTAGCGGGTGATCCGCCTTGGGCGGACCGCCCCGAAACTCCCCTCGCCTGCCCCACCTGTATCTATCCCTTCGACAAGCTAGGACAAGCCGTGGTCTTAGCTCCTGCGTCTGCGAAGGAGCGGGATGAGCCCCAGGGCGAGCAGGCCAAGCGTGGCCGGCTCAGGGATGACGACGTGGTTTCCGAAGTTCTCCTCCAGTTTCTGATAGTCGGCCCAATCTACGTCCCCGTCCGCGTCAAAGTCACCTTCGGCCCAGGTCGCCCCGGTTTCGGTGCCGAAAGCTGCCTCCAGGAGCTGGTAGTCGGCCCAGTCCACGTCACCGTCGAGATCGCAGTCGCCGGGGATCAATCCCCCGCCACCGGCCAGAACACCCTGACCATCCTGGTCCGAGTAGGCGTAATCGTGTAGGTCAACGCGACTGCGGTCACTCGCACCTGTAATGCTAAGGCTCTGACTCGAGGCTTTCGGCCACAGCGGCTCAGGCGGCTGGTCCTGGTCGTCATCCGTCATGACCGTCCCGCCCAACTGGGACAGAAGCAGCGGATAAACCGTCCCCTGCGAAGTGGGGGGCGCCCACGCCGGTGAATCACCATACCAAGCGGCGCCATCGTTGTCCCAGCTGACCACGCCCGCGTCGGCGGGCGCGAACTCCCCGCTGAGCATCACGACCACAGCCCCAGCGGCAAGTAAGCAGGCGGTGAACTGCCCCACCGCGGATTTGTCTCGTTTTCCCCTCATACAACTTCGCTCCTCTCCTTGCCGTAAAACGCCAGTCGTTCGACCCTGAGCCTCTCGGCCAACGCGGCCCGCCGGGCCATTTTGGTTTTCAATCCTTCTGCGCCACGATGCCGCAGCCGTCCTGGTCCCGCCCGACAGGGTTAGCC
>JAUWIN010000024.1 GCA_030605345.1 Candidatus Brocadiia bacterium | reverse complement strand
GGGCCGGTTACCTTCACCGGCATAGCGCTCATCAATATGACCAGTGCGGCAGGTCGGGGGCTGCTGCTGCTGGGGCGCGCACTTCGGTACCTCAGTTCGGCGTGGAGCAAGCGGTCGGAAATCATCTCACAGATGCTGATATGCGGGGTGTACAGCCTTCCTGTGGCGCTGCTTGTGGCGGCGTTCTCCGGGATGGTTCTTGCCCTGCAGACGGGGACGACGTTGCAGGAGTATCGGCAGGCGGCGACCATCGGCGCTCTGGTGGCCGTCTCGATGTGCCGGGAGTTGGGGCCGATTTGGGTCGGTGTCATCCTTTCCGCCCGCGTGGGCTCTGCCATGGCGGCGGAGTTGGGCACCATGCGGGTGTCGGAGGAGATCGATGCTCTCGAAGTCATGTCCATCGATCCGGCGAAGTTTCTGGTTATGCCACGGGTCGTCGCCCTGACTATCATGGCCCCGGTCCTTACCGCGTTCGCGGACGTGGTCGGCATCCTTGGGGGGGCGGTCGTCGCGAAGTATCAAATCGGAGTCCGCTACGAAGTCTATTTCAAGTGGGCGCAGAAGTTCCTCACCACCAAGGACATTCTCGCTGGCTTGTTAATCAAGGCCCCCGTGTTCGGCCTCACCATTGCGGTGGTCGGATGTACCCTGGGGCTGAGCGTCAAGCCATCTCAGGGCGCCGAAGGGGTTGGCGCGGCGACCAGAAACTCCGTCGTCGTGGCGCTCGTCCTGCTGATTGTGTTTAACTACTTCCTCACGAGTTTCATAAGGCATATCTGATGCTCGAACTGCGGGATGTGCACAAGAACTTGGGGGGCGAAACAGTCCTGAACGGACTGGACCTTAAAGTCGAGCGCGGAGAGACGATGGTCATCATCGGCCGGTCGGGGTCCGGGAAAAGCGTCACCCTGAAGCACATGGTCGGGTTGATGCTTCCGGACAGCGGACGGGTGACGGTGGACGGTGTTGAGGTCAACACGCTCGACAAGGACGGCATTTTCAAACTTCGCAGGAAGTTCGGCTTCTTGTTTCAATTCGGTGCCCTCATCAACTGGCTATCGGTGTATGATAACGTCGCCCTGCCGCTGCGCGAGCACACTACCATGGGGCCGGACGAGATCGACAGCGTCGTCCAGGGCAAATTGCGCATGCTGGACATGGCCGAGCACAGCCGAAAGATGCCTGCTGACATAAGCGGCGGCATGAAAAAACGAGCCGGACTGGCCCGGGCAGTGGTGCTCGACCCGGAAATAATCCTTTACGATGAGCCCACGTCAGGGCTCGACCCGGTGCTGGCCAGCCGCACCAACCAGCTCATCATCGACATTAGGGAAGAATTGGGGGTCACGTCTGTCGTCGTCACCCACGACATGGTCAGCGCCTACAAAGTCGCCGACCGGATCGCGATGCTATACGGCGGCAGGATCGTGCAGACCGGCACGCCCGACGAAATCAGAAGTTCAGACGACCCCGTCGTCCGACAGTTCATCGAGGGCCGGATGGAAGGACCGATGGAATAAGGAGACTATGCGATGAGAAAAGAGCTTATGGTTGGGGCCTTGTTCGTGGCCGCTGTCTGCCTGACAGCTTTTGGCACCATCGCTGTCAGCGGGCTGGACCTGCTCACTCCGAAGACGGTCTGGCAGGTCGAACTAAAAGACCTGGGCGGCCTGGAGACAGGCGACGACGTCCGCGTCCTCGGCCACCTCATGGGCGTTGTCCGCCAGATCGAGTTCGACCGCAGCGCCTACACGTTCAGGCTGAAACTGAAGATGAATGAAAACGCCCCCATACACGAGGGCTACAGTATCTCCGTGCGCGACACTACCGCGCTCGGCGGAAAACACCTCTACGTCGAGCCCGGCCCCCCGGACAATCCTCGTGCTGACCGCACCGCGCTGGTGGGCGAGCCGCGCCCATCAGACCTGATGGGGGTAGTTACCGACGTGGCGGTCGAGGTCAGAAAGATCTCGGAAAAAATCAGCAAAGGTGAAGGGTCACTCGGCAAACTCATCGCAGAGGACGACCTGTACCGGGACCTCGCAGACGCCGCCAAGTCACTGAAAACCATCGCCGCAAGGATCGAAAAAGGCCAAGGAACCGTAGGAAAGCTGGTCAATGAGGACGAGATATACGTCCAACTGAAAGAACTAATGGAGAAACTCAACAACGGCCACAGCGCCCTGGCTAAACTGATGAACGATGAGAGCGGCTCCATCATCGACGACCTCCGCAGCGCCTCGGCAAGCATCAAATCCATCGCTGCCAAGGCCGACAATGGCAGCGGAACGCTCGGAAAACTTCTCAACGACGGCAGGCTCTACGACAACGCAAATCGCACCCTCGCGTCCGCAAGCGACGTTATGCAGGACGTCCGCAGCGGCAAGGGAATCGCCGGCATGATGGTCACAGACGAAACGGCGCGAAAAAACGCCAGCGACACCCTTGAGAACCTCCGGACCGTCTCCCAAGACCTCAGCACCGGCAAAGGAACTATCGGCAAGTTAATCAGCGACCGCGAACTTTACGACAAAATGAAAAGGCTCCTGGCCAGAGCCGTAGACTCCATCGAAAACGCACGAGACAGCGCCCCGGTCAGCGCCATAACCTCGTTCCTCATGGGCCCGTTTCAGTAAAAGGCACGCCAGTTCCGTATCCCTGCGTGGCCGGCGGATAGGGATTGGTTCAGTTTTCACATTGTATTGTCTGGTTGGCGGGGTAGAGCGAAATGATGCCAAAGACAACTACCGAGACGCTGAGAGAAATGGGCGAGTTCTTCGCCGCCGGGTTCTTCGAGGAACCCGACGCCTCGCCGGTCGTGCGCTGGTCACGGGCGGTCCGGCGCGAGTTGGAGAACCGCGCAGTGCTGCCATACGACGGCGGCCCGCTTTATCCCTGTGGCCCGGCGAGCGGGTCCGTTGAGGACGAGGCCCCCCGCATGCTCGGGCCGGACCTGGTCTCAACGTGGTGGCTCTCCGAGTCGGCGCGAGACGCGAAACTCGCCGACGCCACTGAGCAGCAGCGCCTGGCGATTGAGGAACTCAGCAGTGCGATTAACGACCTCCACACTAAACTCAACGTGTCCTCCACCCCCCACACCGTCGGCGGGCACGGCTACATCCATTCTATCCCGAATTATGGGCGCGTGGTGAACGAGGGGTTCGACGGCCACGTTCGCCGGATCAAGGCGGCTCTGGCCCGGGCGCGTCGGGCCGGCGACAGCGACAAGGTCGAGTTTGAGCTCGGCCTGATTGACGTGATTGAGGGGCTACGCGTCTGGCATGGAAACATCGTCAACTATCTGACCGGGTGGACACCCGAAGACACCGTCGGGCAGGAGAACCGTGACCGCATCCTCCAAGCATTGGCACAGGTGCCCTTCAAGCCGGTACGCACGTTCTTCGAAGCGCTCCTGTCATACAACTTCACGTTCTACCTCGACTATTGCGACAACCCCGGCCGGATTGACCAGGTGCTGTGGCCGTTCTACCAACGCGACCTTAGCCAAGGCCGAATCAGCCGCGGTGAGGTGGTCGGGATGATGTCCGCCTTTACAGATTTCTGCTGCGACAACGAGAGTTGGAGCACCGCCATCGGCGGAACCACACCCGACGGCGAGCCCGCCTACAACGACCTGACCCTGATATGCCTGGAGACAGTTCGCGGGAAGCACCGCCCGAACTACCAGCTCCATATTCGTCGAGACATGCCACAGGAAGTATGGGATGCGGCGTTCGATGCCCTCGCCACCGGCTGCGGCCAGCCGGCGTTATACAACGAGGAGGGCTTCTACAAAAGTTTGTCGGACGCGGACCTCGGACTGACCAAGGAAGACCTGGCCTTGTGGAACGGCGGCGGCTGTACCGAAACAATGGTGCAGGGATTGTCGAACGTAGGGTCTCTCGACGCCGGTTTCAACCTGCCACTTATTCTGGACGGTGTGCTGAAAGAACATCTGCCAACGGCGGAAAGCTTCGACGCCTTGCTCGATACATACAAGAATGAGACCGCCAGCGTCATTGAGGACGTAACGGCCGGCCTCAACAGGCTGTTCAAGGCCCGCGCGGCAGTCAACCCGCACCCCATCCGCAGCTTGCTCGTCGATGACTGCATCGAGAACGGGCGTGACTTCCAGGCCGGCGGCGCCCGCTACAACTGGAGTGTGGTCAATATTGCAGGTCTGGCGAACGTCGTAGACTCGTTCGCCGCCATCCGCGAGGTGGTGTTCGAAAAGGCGGAGAAGACCGGGGGCGAACTGGCAGACGCTCTCGAGCGTAACTTCAAAGGCGACGAAACGCTTCAACAACGGCTGATGCGATGCCCGAAATTCGGCAACGACTTGCCGGAGGTTGACGAACTTGCCGCCGACCTTGGTGAATTCATCTTCAAGGAGTTGCGCCGGCACAAGACAGTTCGCGGCGGCCGGTTCCTGCCGTCCTGCCTCATGTTTGTCACGTATGTGGATGCGGGGAAACCGGTCGGCGCCACGCCCGACGGCCGCGGCGCCGGCGAACCGCTCGCCGACTCGATGGGCCCGGTCGCCGGCCGCGATACCCACGGCCCGACCGCAATGCTCAAGAGCGTCACGCAACTACCGCTGCACCTCGCTACCGGCACGCCCATCATCAACATTCGTTTCAGTAAGTCGATTTTTACTAACGCCGAAAACCGCAAGCGGCTCCGCGACCTAATCAAAGCTTACTTCGAGATGGGCGGCTTGCAGCTCCAGGCAAATGTGGTTGATTACGAAGTGCTCTGCGACGCCATCGCCCACCCAGAAAGACACGGAGACCTTATTGTCCGCGTGGGTGGTTACTGCGCTCATTTCAACACGCTCGGAGAGGACCTGAAGCGCACAATCCTTGAACGGACCGAGCACAACGTGTAACTTCAGGCAGGTGGAACCGCCGCCTTATAAGTCCATTGTAGGAGGTAAGCAAACATGCCCATACGACAGTCCGTCTGCTACCCAGGCCTGAAACCCGCCGACATGACTGCCGACGCGTTCTTTGCGCTATTGGCCGACATCGGCTACGAGGCGGTGGACTTGTTCGCCGATAGCAATGATTTCGGCGAACTCGTGCCGGCGGCCAAGAAGCACGGCCTCGTAATTACCTGCATAATCGGCCACAACGGTATAACACAGGGGCTGAACAACCGTGAAACGCACGAGGAGTGCGAGCGGCAACTACGCAAGTCGATTGACATCGCCGCTGACTACGGCATACTGAGCGTCGTTTGTTTCAGCGGCATCCGCCAGCCGGGCATAGGTGAAGATGAAGCCGCCGAGATTACGGCTGAAGGGCTCCGCAGGCTGGCTCCGTATGCCGAGAGAAAAGGAGTGAACCTTATCCTCGAGCTCCTCAATTCGAAGGTTGACCACAATGGATATCAGTGCGACCACACAGATTGGGGCGTCGCGGTTTGTGAACTGGTGAACAGTCCCCGCGTCAAATTGCTCTATGACATTTACCACATGCAGATTATGGAAGGAGATATTATTCGAACCATTCGCGACAATATCGCGCACATAGGCCACTTTCACACCGCCGGCGTGCCGGGCAGGCACGAGGTGGACGAAACACAGGAGCTGAACTACTCCGCCATCGCCAGGGCTATTGACCAGACCGGTTACGACTCTTACGTCGGACACGAATTCATACCCGAAGGCGACGCGGTAGATGCTCTCCGGCAGGCTTTTAAGATTTTCAAGCAATAACGCGACGCATTGGAAAGGCAGAAAAATTACTAAGAGGAACTTTAACCATGCCTGATTTCCCTCGCACCACCGTGGGCGGAGTTTCGGTTTCGCGGATGATTATCGGCACCAACTGGTTTCTCGGTTTTTCCCACCAAACCACGGCCAAGGACAAGTTTATCCAGGAGTTCCAGACCTGCGAAAACATCGCCGACATCCTGACCGTGTTTTTCGAAAACGGCATCGACACAATCTTGGGTATGCCCGAACCCATACTCACGGATGCCATCAGCATCGCCCAGGACCGCACCGGCCGCAAGGGCATCCTGGTCCTGACGCCCAGCTTTGAGCTCACCAAGGACGGCCCCAAACCCGGCTCCGCAGAGAAGGCGTTCGATGAAGCTAAAGAACTTGGCGCCACGTTCTGCTTCCCCCACACCAGCGTCACCGACCCCCTCATTGACCAGATGCGCTCTGAAATCCGGCACTACGACGACCTCTCCAAACTCATACGCGAGCGTGAGATGATCCCGGGCCTGTCGCCACATCTCCCGGAGGCGATCCCCATCGCCGACTCGACAAATGCGGACGTCGAAAGTTACACTCAACTCTACAACGCCATCGATTTCCTGATGCACCTCGAAGTCGATTGGGTGATGCGGCTGATTAAGAACGCAAAGAAACCGGTAATGACCATCAAACCCCTGGCCGCCGGCAAGCTGGACCCCGCCGTCGGGCTCGCCTTCTCGTGGAATACCATCCGGGACCAGGACATGGTCACCATCGGCACCACCACGCCCGACGAGGCAAAAGAAGTAATCGAACTATCCCGCGGCTACCTCGCTAAGCGTCTGCCGGAAAACAAACTCCAACAGACCCGGAGCAAGAAGACGTTGAAACAGTGACCCATGACTCACATTGACTCGTCGTCGGGGCAAAGATAAAATACGCCCATCTCAAACACTGGGAACGTCCGATGACTGACAAGAAGAAACCGACGTTCGAAGAATCACTCGCGGAACTCGAAGCCATCATTGCCGAACTGGAGGGCGGTGAACTTCCGCTCGACAACATGATGGAGCGCTACGAGAAGGGCGTCAAGGCGCTCGAGATCTGCCGCACCATGCTCGACAAGGCGGAAAAGAAAATCGAAGCCCTCCTCAAAACCAAGGACGGCGAACTGAAGCGGGAACCGTTCGAGCCGAAAAACAAAGACTGACCCCGCCACACGCGTCCCGGACCCGTCACCATGCCGAAATCAGCGCCGGAGAACCTGAAACTTTTCTGGGAGGGGCTCGGCGACGTGCGCCAAGCGGTTGACCGGCGCCTCGACCGCTGGCTGCCCAAGCCGTCCGACCCACCCGCCAGGCTGCCCCAGGCGATGCGCTACAGCGTGTTCGCCGGGGGCAAGCGAATACGCCCGATCCTGGCGGTGCTGGCCTGCCGGGCGGTGGGCGGAACAGACCAGGCCGCCATGCCAGCAGCCTGTTCAATCGAATGCATCCATACTTATTCGCTCATCCACGACGACCTCCCGGCGATGGATGACGACGACTTCCGCCGCGGCAAGCCCTCCAGTCACAAGGCGTTCGACGAGGCCACCGCGATCCTCGCCGGCGACGCCCTGCTGACATTTGCGTTCGAACTCCTCACCGCCAAAATCAGCAAACCGACAATTGCGGCTCGCCTGGTCAGCGAACTGGCCTCCGCGTCCGGATGGGCCGGAATGGTCGGAGGGCAAATGGCAGACGTCCTCGCCGAAGGCGCCGCGCCCAACGAGCATGAACTGCGCTTCATACACCAACGGAAGACCGCCGCGCTGATCCGCGCCGCCCTGCGCTGCGGCGCCATATCAGGCGGAGCCGACGCCGACCAACACGCCGCGCTGACCACCTACGCCCAAAAGGTCGGACTGGCTTTTCAAATCACCGACGATATACTCGACGTGACGGCGACGTCCGAGGACATCGGAAAAACCACGGGCAAAGACCGGGCGTCTAAGAAGCTCACCTTCCCGGCGGTCCTTGGCATCGAGAAATCAAGGGCCGAGGCCGAGGACCTTGTGGTGGGTGCCAGTGCGGCGCTTAAGCAGTTTGGCCCGGCGGCGGAGCCGCTCCGAAACTTGGCCGAATTCATCGTCGTGAGAACGTCGTAGCGGAAACAACCGATGGCCCAAGCACCCAAAAAGGTAATCGTCACCGGCGACAAGACAAAGCCCAAAGTGGCCGAGACAGTCGAACGCGCCCTGCCGGTGCTGCGCGAGACAGCCGAGGTAGAAGCAGTTGACCTCGACGAGCAACTCCCGCTCGAATCAGTAAAAGCGGACATGGTCCTGGTCTTCGGAGGGGACGGCGCTATCCTGAAGACTGTGCGCAGGCTGGGCACAAGCCCGATGCCTGTCTGCGGTATCAATCTGGGCAAGGTCGGATTTCTGGCCACGCTGACCGACGAGGACCTGCCGAAGAAGCTTCGAGCGGTTCTGCACGGCGAGTTCACCATCGCATCGGCCAGAATGCTTGGCTGCTCCGTCCGTCGCAACGGCGTCGTCATCCACCAAAGCCACGCGGTCAATGACGCAGTGGTCTCACGCGGCGCTCTCTCCAGGATTATCCCAATACACGTCCTGATTGACGGCGAGAAGATAACCACATATAACGGCGATGGCCTCATAGCCTCAACGCCGCTGGGCTCGACGGCGCATTCTCTGTCGGCGGGCGGGCCTATCGTCGAGCCGGGCGCCGAGGTAATTATCCTGACCCCCATCTGCCCACACCCCCTGTCCAACCGGCCCCTGGTTCTATCTTCCAGCAGAAGGATAGAACTGGAAGTCGGGGAAGGGCCGGAGGGCGTTGCGCTTACCGTCGATGGCCAGGTTTTCCGCGAGCTCCGCGGCGGCGACATAGTCGCCCTGGTCCTGTCCAGCCAGCGGTTCAATCTGGTCCGGGCTTCTGACTACAACTATTTCAGGACTCTGCGTGAAAAACTGGGTTGGAGCGGGCACCTGGGGGGCTGACTACCATGACACAGAAAACGACAAGGAGCCAGATGTTTGCAGTAAAAATTGACCGGGAGCTGTGTAAGAGCTGTGAGCTGTGCATCGAGTTTTGTCCACGTGACCTGCTCAAATTGGATGCCGAGCTGAACAAGCGCGGGGTGCATCCGGCAAGATTCGAAGGGCCACAGGAAAGGTGCACCGGCTGCGGCAATTGCGCCACGATATGCCCCGACGCCGCAATCGAGATTGAAGAGATTACCCAAGGCGAATGAGCTCCAGCGCGGGCCTGGTAGTTCACCGTTTCGGCGCCCACAAACCAAGAGGAGCAGGCGGTGAGTTTTGCCGTGCTTGGAGACATACATTCAAACCTCGCGGCGCTGAAGGCAGTCACACAGAAACTCGACGAACTCCGCATCGAGAAAGTCCTGTTCGTCGGCGACCTTGTGGGATACAACGCATCCCCAGCAGAGTGCATGCATATCTTCCAGCAGCGCAACTTCGTGGGAATATCCGGCAATCACGATCGCTATACCACCGGCCAGGAGATGCACGAATTGCGCGAAACCACCGTCGAAGCCGTCAAATACACCCGCAAGGCCATCGGCGAGGAAGGAATCAACTTCCTTCGCGAACTGCCTGACAAACGCATGATCGACCAGCGCTACTTGATTGTCCACGGCTCCATCCTCGACCGCGACGAGTACATGCTCTCCGGCCAGGTCATCGCCAAGAATCTTCGAGAACTGCGCTCGACCTACAAGGGCGTTGACCTGTGCTTCTTCGGCCACAGCCACTTCCCCGCGGTGATCGGCAACGGGAAGGTCGACGTGAAATTTCACGCCACCAGGACGGTCGAGCTCAACCCGCTCAAGCAATACATGATCAATCCCGGGAGCGTGGGCCAGCCGCGTGACGGCGTACCGCTCGCATCTTTCGCCGTCTTCGACCCGGACGCATACGCCATCACCATCACCCGCGCCGAATACGATACGCAAGACTCCCACGACCGAGTGCTCGAGGCCGGCCTGGCTCGCGGTCTCGCCGAGCGGCTGCTCGTGGGAAGGTAAGCCGCGCCCTCCGAACAGCGACATCGCCCCGTTCGCACTATCTCGCGCATAATCCGGGCCATCACGATGCTTTCTGCTTGACAGCAGCGCCCCGCTCCGGTATTTCTTCTTGCCGTGGACAATTCACTCATAGCCCTGGTGGCGCTGAACCTGGCAGAGTCGGTCACGTATGACGCGTATCAGGCGCTCATAGAGGCATACGGCTCAGTGCGGAAGGCCCTGGCCGCGCCGGAGCGTGACCTGGCACAGTTCCCCGGCATCGGCAAGAAGACAGCAAAGAAACTCCACTCGCTCTCCAACGGAGACCAAGCCGTCGAGGAGATCGAGCAGGCCCGCGACATCGGCCTGCAAATCATTACCTGCGAGGACCAGCGCTACCCCCACAACCTCCGCTTCGTCGCCGACCGCCCCATCGTGCTCTACGTCAAGGGTGAAGTCACACAGGCCGACGCACAGGCCTTCTCCATCGTCGGTTCGCGCCGTTGCTCCATCTATGGCAGCGACCAGTCCAGGCGGTTCGCAGGCGAACTCGCTGCGATGGGGTTCACCATTGTCAGCGGCCTGGCACACGGCATCGACAAGGCGGCCCACAAGGCAGCGCTCGACGCAGGCGGCCGGACAATCGCCGTGCTCGGTTCAGGGTTCTGCCAGTTCTATCCCAGAGACCACCAACGCCTGGCGGAAAACATCGCGGCGCAGGGCGCCGTGGTGTCCGAATTCGCTCTCGACACCGCTCCGAACGCGTGGAACTTCCCCCGCCGCAACCGCATCATCAGCGGCCTCTCACTGGGGACTCTCGTGGTTGAGGCCACCCGAAAAAGCGGCGCCCTGATTACGGCTGGCCTCGCCGCAAAACAGGGCAAAGAGGTCTTCGCACTGCCCGGCCGCGTCACCGACCGCCAGAGCTGGGGAGCCTTAGGCCTCCTCCAAGACGGCGCAAAACTAGCTTACTGCCCCGCCGACATCATCGGCGAGTTCCCCCAACTTGCCAAAGCCGTTGACGGCGAGCGCCCGGAAGATTTCGCAAAAGCCTCACTCCCGGAACTGACTCAGCCGGAGAAGGCGGTGTGGGCGCTCCTCGGCGCCGACCCGAAGCACGTGGACGAAATCATCGAGCAGTCCGGAATGGCCCCCTCCCAAGTGTTGAGCACCTTGCTGGTGCTCGAAGTCAAGCACGTCGTGCGCCAGCACCCGGGGAAACTGTTCAACCGCGTGGGCGGCCAGCCCCGTTGACCGCCGGACCCACAGCAACAGACGACACCCTGACATATCGCCTGAGCTTATGTAGCCGCCTAGAAAACGACGCAGATGCTTTTGCGTTCCGGTGTCCCAAGGGATAATCCTCAAGCGGGGTCCTGCGCGGCGTTGTATTCATCGACAATTCTGCCGACGGCGCGGACACGCTCGAGGTCGCCAGTGGATGAGATTTCGTCGGAGCTGCCGAGGACGAGTTTTGGGGCGAAGAGCTCAATCAGCCGGCGGGTGCATTCTTCTAGGACCAGGAGGTCGAAGGTCTTGTCGAAATATACCGCAGGAATGCCGTCCATGAGGAACATCTCGTCGCCGAGCGCTTCCTTGATTTCGTCCAGCGTGACGTCGCCCTGTGGTTTCGGTGTGATGGCTTCGATGGCGTCGAGCCCGGTTTCCTTTGCGAACGGAAGCAGCGGCTTGCAGTCGCCGTCCCAGTGGGTGGAGACGAACTTTCCTGCTGCGTGGAGCTTCTCACACCTGCGCTGGCACGCGGGGAGATGGTATTTCGTGAACAGGCGGGGCGGGAGTGTTCCGGAGTGGACGTTCTCGCCGAAGTTGATGATGTCCACGGGGGAGGCGTTGATTACGTCCATAAGGCGGACGTGGTTTTCTTCGAGCGCCCGGAAATAGGCCTCGACCGTGTCAGGCCAGTCATAGATGGCGTAGATGCCGTTTTGCGAACCCATCTTCTCGATGTAGAGGCTCTGCACGTTCATCCGCGGCATAAACATCGTGGGCGCGCCCAGGTCGCCTACTTCGTCCTGTAGTTTGTCGAACAGCTCCTGGTCCCACTCCCAGGTGGAGTTTTCCTCGCGCCAGGTGGCGACTTTTAATTCCTCTTCGGTCTCGACCTCCCACTTGAGGTGGATGGTACCGGCGTTATTGGGGCTCTGTCGCGGGACGGCTTCCTGTTTCCCGACTGGGGTTTCGATGGTAATCCGTTCGTCGGTATCGTTCAGTTTTTTGCGATACGACCGCACCTGCGGATGTTCGACCCGCCTGAAGCAGCCGTTGAACTGATAGAGCCGGTCGGAGCAGCCGAGCGCGCGGTAAATGTCTTGGAGGCTCATCCCTTCGTAGGGTTCCGGGAGCGGCTCGCCGGTGAACTGTTTGTCGCTGTACCAACAACCAATCCGCGGCTGCCAGATAATTTTGCCGCCGGACTTGCCAAAGCAGACGTCGTGATTAAGTTTCGCCAGATCAGGTTTCATTGTTCCTGATTCCTGTATTCGGACTCGAGCTTCTTTCTTTGCGATGTCGGTCCAGCAGGTTTTTTCATTTCCTTGGGAACTCGCCGAGGTGTTCGCTGCCGCAGATTTGGTGCAGGAGCGTCATGCAATGGCAAAGTTCGTCGAAGCCGACGATCGTTTGCAGCGCGTGGTCGAACATCGGGAAGTAACCCCCCTTTTCGAGCATCGCCGGGATTTTCGGGAAGAGCTCAGGCTCGATGCGATGGCCGTTGCCGGTGTTGCAGATTTCCTTCTCGACCCCACCGGCAAAGATGAAGTTCGGCTGGCGCTGGCGATAAGCAAGGAGGTCGTTCCCGCAGACCTGCTCCATCGGCCAGGAGCCATTGAAACCGACCTCTTCGAGCAGGAGGCAGAACTCATCGACCTTGCCGTCGCTGTCAACTATGAGGAGGGCGGCGCCGCAGTCGTGCGCGACCTCGGCGACGCGGCGGTAGTGGGGCGCACATAGCTCGCGAAAGGCAGCGGGGCTGATGAGCATGCCGTGGTTGTAGCAGCAGTCCTCCCACACGCACACCATCTCGGGCCGGTAACGCTCGATGAGCGGCGCGGTGAACTGGTCGAACATCCACGTTTCCCATTCGACCATTTCACGGATAAGGTCCGGTTCGTCGTGCACGGCGAGCAGCGCCCGTTCGGGGCCCATCCAGTGGCGTGCGTTCCCCCAGGTCGAGCCGGCGCCGATACCGGCGGGACAGGTACGGTTGTCGAGTCGCTCTGCTTGCTCTTCGACGTCGGCTTTCCGCGTTGATGTCATGAGGTCGCGGACTTTCTCCCACGATGCTCGGTCGCGGACGTCGAACTCGATGAACTCGGGCATGCTGTATATGATTTCGTTGTCGATGACCTGGCGGGTAAGCGAGCCGGTTTCGGCGCGGATGAGTTCGAACTCGCCCTCGGTCCAGCTCTCAGTCTTGATGCCGGGCTCGTCGCGGCCGAGCGAGTAGATAGACGTCCACCGCCACTGCCCCCAATAAGTGAGCCAGCTGTCCATGTCGTTGACCCATTCGGGTAGTCCTTCACGGTGAAGTTTTATCAGCCCGCCTTCATGGACGTATCCGAGACCGGGTGTATTCATCAGCGGCCAGTAGTCTGGCTTTTCGAAATTGATGACTGCCTTGAAGCGTTCGAGGTTGTTCATCATTCGTCCTTGTTAACGAGAACGAGTCCTGGTCGGTGGCCGCGGCATCTTTCTGCTGCGCCAGTGTGAGACAATTGCCACCACCGGACTCTATTATGATAATCTTCGCGACGGTTACAAGAACTGGTGAAAGAAAAACTATGGACCTGATGCCGATTGACCATATTGACGATTGGGAACAGCGGATTGCGCGGCAGGATGCGTTCTGGAACTGCGAGATTATCGACCGACCAGTCGTTCTGGTCACGCTTGGCAAGGAGAACCCGGCCTATCCGCGGCCCAGTCCGAAGGGATGGCCATCCTTTCGCGCCCGCTGGATGGACACAGAATACATTGCTGAGTCGGCGCTGGCGAACGCAATGAACACCGAGTATCTGGGCGATGCTCTACCCGCCTACGACCCCAACCTCGGGCCGGAGGTGTTCAGTTCGTTCTTCGGCACCGAAATGGAATACGGCGAAGAAACCAGCTGGTCGATCCCCAACCTGTTGGACTGGAGCGAGGTGGACAATCTTCAGCTCTCGAAGGACAACTTCTACTGGAAGAAACTTATTGAAATCACCGACGCGCTGCTCGAAATCGGCAAGGGCAAGTTTTATACCGGCATGACCGACTGGCATCCGGGCGGCGACTGCCTCGCGGCTTTTCGCGACCCGGCCACCCTTGCCCTGGACATGCTCGAACATCGCGACGAGGTCGAGAATCTACTGAGCCGCATCACACGTACATATCTCGAGGTCTTCGATTTTTACTACGACAAACTGACCGCCGCGCGCCAGGCGATGACAAACTGGGCCGGAATCGTCTCGTCGAAAAAATGGTATGTCCCATCCAATGATTTCTCCTGCATGATTTCGAGGGAGATGTTTGACCAAGTATTCGTGCCGGGAATCACACAGGAATGTCGGGCTCTCGAGGCGAGCTTGTACCACCTCGACGGCCCGCAGGCCCTCCGTCATCTCGACAGCCTGCTCGACATAAAAGAACTGAACGCGATTCAGTGGGTCTATGGGGCTGGTAACGGCCGCCCCAGCGACTGGATGGCTGTTTATAAGAGATGCCAGGACGCGGGCAAAGGACTCCAACTCGGCCTGGGGGTTGACGAGCTCGATTTTTTCATGCAGAACCTCAAGCCGGAGGGTCTGTGGATCGCGCTCGTGGGCGTCGAAAACCGTGACCACGCCGAAGCGATGATCAGGAAAATCGCGAGCTGGCGTTAGTCCAACGCCCCGAACTTGCTCAACCCTTCTCGATTGCCGCTTCTCGCGTCTGTATCTTGCGGATGCGGTCGAGGTCGAACTTCGGTCTCCGGTCAAAGAAATAGATGCCGTTCTGCTCCTGGAAGACATCGGTAAGTTGAGTGTAGCAGTAGGCGAACATGTTGGGGTCGTCGAGCAGGACGCTGCACAGGCCATCGAAGCGCTGATAGAACTCCTCGACAGTTTTCGGCCGCTCACCATATCCCCACGATTCATTGCCCTCGGCGGCCCCGGGGTTCCACCAGATGCCGCCGAACTCGCTGACGAAGAACGGCTGGCCGCGATATGGGACAGACCACGGTGTATCGGCGGGGCCGTTCACGAATGGCTTGTCTTCGGCAAGGCCGGCCTGGTTGGTGCGGAGCACTTGGGCGTCCTGCGAGTAGTCGTGGCAGTCGTAGATGTCGGCCTGTGGCACGCGGTGTGAGTATCCGGATGAGTCCAGGACCGGCCGGGTGGTGTCCATTGCCCTGGCTGCCAGGAACAGCCCGTGGGTAAGGTCGTCAAGACCTGAGATCTGGTCGGTGACGGGCTGGACGGTTTCATTCAACGGGCACCAGCCGACGATGGACGGGTGCGAGTAATCGCGGTGCAGCACTTCGAGCCACTGGGTAATATAAGTCGCCCTCGGAGCATCGCGGACAATGCCCCAGTCGCCGAACTCGCCCCAAACGAGGTAGCCGAGCCGGTCGGCGTGGTAGAGGAAGCGTTCTTCGAAAACCTTCTGGTGCAGTCGTGCGCCGTTGAAGCCAGCGGCTATGGAGCGTTCGATGTCCCCGGCAAGCGCCTCGTCGGTCGGCGCGGTCATGATGCCGTCCGAGTAGTAGCCCTGGTCGAGCACCAGCCGCTGGAAAACTGGCTCGCCGTTAATCTTGACGGCCTTGCCATCGATGGTGACGGAGCGCAGGCCGGCGTAACTTTTAGCCCAGTCAACCACGGCTTTTTGCTCGTCGATAAGTTCGATCTTCAAGTCATACAGATGCGGGTCGCTCGGCGACCATAACCGCAGCCGGTCCTCCCGTATTCCGAGGGTGAGCATTGGCCCGAAATCACTGTCGGCCGGCAACTCGGGGCGGGAGACCACGCCCTTTTTGTCGCTAAGTGTCACTCGGACGCGCAGCCCCGCACGTTCGCCCGCGACGGGTTGCGTCAGCTCAAAGCGGCTCCTGGCGATGTCCGGTGTGATACGCGGACGCAGCAGGTGCGCCTTTTTCGGCACCGGCTCCATCCACACCGTCTGCCAGATGCCCGTGGTGCGAGTGTAGTGGCAGCCGATGTTATGGTAACCTATCGATTGTTTCCCGCTCGGCTTGGGCCCGCCTTTCAGGTCACGGGCGCGAACGACAAGCGTGACCGTCTGGCCCGGCTCCGCGACATTTTCGAGGTCGCAGGTGAACGGGCTGAATCCGCCGCGGTGACGCCCGACTTCGACGCCATTGACCCAGACTGTAGCGTCGTAATCGACCGCCTGAAAATGCAGAAGGACCTTGTTCTCCCCCCACCCTTCTGGGATTGCAACCTGGCGCCGATACCATACAGCGTTCATAAAATCCACGTGCCCGACGCCTGAAAGTTCGGACTCAGGGCAGAACGGAACCACGATACGGCTGTTCAGTTCGCGCTCGAGCAGCCCGCGTTCCAGGCCGCTGTCACCCGAATCGATCTCAAACTCCCACTCCCCGTTCAGACACAACCAGTCCGCCCGCGCAAACTGCGGGCGCGGATACTCACAACGCGGCAGACTCATCACATTCTCCATTCCTTGTTTCTGACCTCATGGCAGGCGGGTGTTTTCCAGTTACACCTTCGCCCGGAACCAATATGAAATCCCGCAAACCTCGCGCAGCAGGGATAATCCCTCAACCCTGGCAGCGCCAGCCCTGTTCAGCGGTGCAATCTTAATCATCTAAAAGGTAAAAGCAAATGGATTTTGCGACCGGCAGAGTTGTGCGGCTCCTCCGGTGTGTCGGCTTGACCTCAGCTGCTTTTCGCCATAGTATGCTTCAGCCTTGTTCGGCCTGTGCATAAGATAAGAAGGAGCCAAAAATGGCGGAAATGACCACCCACGAGCGCGTGAAGCGAATGTATGAGCACCGCGAGGCAGACCGCATCCCCGTTACCGCCGGCCCGTGGGCAGCTACAATCGAGCGCTGGCAACGCGAGGGAATGCCCAAAGACGCCAGTCTCACCCATTACTTCGGGCTCGACAAATTCGCCGGCATCGGTACGGACAACAGCCCCCGCTACGAGCAAAAGACGATTGAGGAAACCGATGAATACCAAATCAGCACCACGAATTGGGGCGTGACCATGAAAAACTGGAAGCATCACACCTCCACGCCTGAGTTCCTCGACTATAAGGTCAACACCCCGGACGCATGGAAAGAAGCAAAAGCCCGGATGACACCCTCCCGCGACCGGGTCAACTGGGATGACCTCAAGGCGAACTATAAGACCTGGCGCGAAGAAGGCCGATGGATCAGCGGCGGCTTGTGGTTCGGCTTCGACGTCACCCACTCGTGGATGGCGGGAACCGAAACTATCCTGATGGCCATGGTCCAGCAGCCGGAATGGTGCAAAGACATGTTCAACCACTTCCTCGATGTGGGGCTGGCGCTGCTCGACATGGCATGGGAGGAAGGTTATACCTTCGACGTGCTCCAGTGGCCGGACGACATGGGCTACAAATTCAACCAGTTCTTCTCGCTGAACACATACCGCGAACTGCTCAAGCCGGTGCAGAAGCGCGCCATCGAATGGGCGCACGCAAAAGGCGTCATGACCTACCTCCACTCCTGCGGCAACATCCTGCCGTTCATCCCCGAACTCGTCGAGATCGGGCTCGATGCCCTCAACCCACTCGAGGTCAAGGCGGGAATGGACCCGATTGAAATCAAGAAGACCTACGGCAAGAACCTGTTGCTCCACGGCGGCATCAACGCCGTGCTGTGGGACAAGCCCGACGCCATCGAGGCCGAGATGCGAAAGGTTATCCCGGTAGTGAAAGAAAACGGCGGATACATCTTCTCCTCCGATCACTCCGTCCCGTCAAGTGTCAGCCTCGATGATTTCCGCCGCATCATAGCATTGGCCAAAGAGTTGGGGACATACTGACAGTCGGCGTTCCCCAGCAACAAACCGGCGGCGCTAGAGACGCTTCATTGCAACTTTCGCGGGCGGGTGAGGGCCTCGCACTCCTTCGCCGGCAGGCGCATGTCCATCGGCGTGCCGTAGTCCTGGTGGTCGAGGAACTCGGCGGCGCCGCCCGCGGCGCGTCCCAGCGCAAAGCCCAGGAATGAGCAGTCTTCGACGCGCGTGAGGGTGATGCGCTTTTCCATCAGCGGTACCCAGCAGATGCCCAGCCAGACCGACGCGAGCGCTGCGTCCATGTTCACCGCCCAGATTTTGTTGGCGGCGCCAACGTCACGGAGGGCCCTGGCAAGTTCGTGGTAGAAGTCCAGAAACACATTGCGTCGGCCGGCGTCCTCGAAGGCCTTGTAGATGATGCGCTCGCGCGGGTCGTAGTTCACCGGTTGGTCGTTGAACACCGGATGACCCAGGCAGGGTATGCGCTCGTATCCGACGCCGGACTCCTTGGCCGCGTCCTTAGTCTTCTTGAATCGGCGGGCGGTCTGCTGGGCCAGTTCCCCCAGGTCCACGCCCGTGTCCGGAGCATAAGGGTCATTGATGCCGAGGTCGCGGAAGACTTTCACCAGGTATCGCACGCCCTTCCGGCCATTGCCGCCGTGTACTTCGCCGATGGTGGCGAGGGTGGCGATCATGGCGGTGTGTGGCGAGTTGCCGGCTGATGCGGAGAGCTTACCCCCCTGCGCCGAGATGGTGCCGGGGCCGTTCGTAAGGCTTGCGGTCAGGCACATCTCGACCAGCCGTGCCTCGAAGTCGTGCCGCGGCAGCTCACCAGTCCAGTAAAGAATCAGCACCTCGCCGAACGACCTGGTCTGCATCAATTCGGGCAGACCGTATCCATACACCCGAGCTACATCGTCGAGTGCGGAAGCGTGGGACACGTTCCTCATGTCGCGGCGGGCCGGCTTGAGGCCGAAGGACTCCTTGATGTGGCGGGCGAACTGGGCGTGATACGGTTCAGGGATTTTGACCTGGTGAAGGTATAGGGACGCTGGTAACTTGTCGCCGAGGCCGCGGAAGTTGATAAACCACGGGTTGAGTTTGAGCGGCTGGCGGACGGGGAAATCAGGCTTCCACCCGAGTGCGTTGCAGATAAGTTTGGCCGCTTCGGGCAGATGGTGGAGGGTGGTCACGCGGATGCCCCGGCGCAACTTGTCGGCCGAATGCTGGTGGCCCCTGTCACCCGGGTCAAACGGACCGACGCCGAAATAGTCGTCGAATGCGGCCATCTTGCCCGAGGCGCTGGTCTCCGGCCCCTCCACCACCGCGCCGGCGTGCCCCAGCGAGATGTTGCGCCCCTCGGTGAGGCGGCCGGCGACATAGACCAGCACGGGTTTGTCGAACTCTGTCTTGCGCATCCATTCAACGGCCTCGCTCTCGTATAATCCCCCCGGCTCGACATATAGCACGACAAGCCTCGTCTGCTCGCTCGCGGCCGCGAGTTTGAGGTACTCCACCAGCGGCGTGAGGATCAGTACGTCCTTGCCGGTGGAGATGCCGAAGTGCGTGCCTATCCCGGCGCTGAGCATGTACGTGGCGATGGTGTTCACCATGTTGCCAGAGTTGGAGATGATGGTGGCGCTGCCCGGGCGGAAGGTCTCCTCCGGGCTGTCTCCGCCCACGGCGCCGACGCGAACGTGCTCGTGGGCGTTGATTACGCCGAGGGTGTTACAGCCGAGCACGTCCACGCTGGCGCCCTTGCACAGGCTGTAGATCTTTGCGGTGACCTCGATGGAGACGTGCTCGGTGACGATGAAGATAGTGCGCAGGTTGGCACCGCCGTGATCGAGAACTTCTTTCACTTCCCCGTAAACCGCGGTAGGCGGGGAATAAATTACAACCTTGTTGGGATGCTGGCTTTTTGGCAGTTCAGCATACAGTTCAGCGCAAGTGGGAAACACAGGGATACCACTGCACCCGGGCACCTGGATGGTCTGCCGGCCCTTGCCCAGCGCCCAGCCGCCCACAATGTTGTTGGCGTAGCGCTGTGACATTACGGATACACCGGACGCCTCGCGCCCGGTGACGTTGCTGACTGCAACGTGGTCACCCTTCTTTAGAAGACCGGACAGCCGCCTGGCTCTCATCATGGCCCTCCTTCTGCTGGCGGATGAACCGGGCAAGCCTTGCTGCGTACTCCGCCACCAGCGTCAGCGGGGTATCGTGCCCGAACATCACATACGGCAGTCGCACGTTTTCCAGCATTTCACGCATAGCAATAAAGCCCGGCACCATCCTCGGGCCGCCCCGCCCGATGACCACCGGGATGTCGAGGGGCCCTCGTTCCTCGGTGTAGTGCAGGAGCGCATCGCCGATAGCCTGGAAGGTAACGTCGATCAGGGTATTGTTGGCCTTGCCCCCGAGGATGAGCAGCAGCGAGGCCCTGTGCAGGTTATGGTCGAAGCAGCGCTTCGCCGTGCCGTACATGCGTTCGTATGGCGGGTTCCCTCCGAAATCAGAGAGAAACATCGGGCTGCCGCCGGCGATTTCGAGGGTCTCGGCGATGATGGTGCTGGCCCCGCCACCAAACAGGATCGGCAGGATCATGTCGCCGCCGAGTTCGCTGCCGTGCGCCTGGCCGCGATAGCTGGCGGCGTCCCACGCGGCCATGTCTTCTTCGAAATCAGTCACGCTCTCCGGATACTCGGGAAACCGGAGGTCGGGGTTCTTAATTTTGAAGTTGGCCGCATCGAAAACCGCCTTGAAGTCGCAGGCATAGGGCTTGTTGTCCGCGCTGACCCGCCAGGGGTTCACCTCGCACATGCGCATGCCGGTGGAGATGAACATGTCCCAGAAGTTGACCAGTGTCTGGGACATGATGGAGATGCATTCCTTGGGGCAGCCGAGTTGAGTAAGCAGTTCCGACGCCTGATAGGCGTCGAGGCCTTTGAACACGTCCACCGGAAGCGTCCGCTTGTCTCCGGGGCCAACCGATTCGATGTCCACCCCTCCCTTCATCGAGAGGGTAAGGGAAGGCCCGAAAAAACGCGAGTCGTAGGTGATGACGGAATAAATCTGCGTGTCGGAGGGCAGGTACTGAGTGATGTATGCGGTGCGGGCCTGCCGGCCTTTGACCTCCATCGTGGCAATGCGGCGCAGCTCCTGCATTGCCTGGTGCGCATCACTGACCACCTTGACCGCGCCAGCCTTGCCGCGGCCGCCGCCCATCACGTCCGCCTTGACCACCCCCTTGCCACCCCAGCGCGCCAGGGCCTGGCGCACTTCCGCCCGCGAGGCGTCGGCGTCCAGGTGTTCGGGCACCGGCAGATTGAAGCGGCGTGCGAGTTGTTCGAGAAAAGTAAGTTCGGCAATCTGGATAGGCATCTTGCGTCTCCTCGGCTGGCCCCCTGGCAAGAACAGGGTACGATTTGCCGAAGTGACCAACTGGCCCCGCGATGGCGCACCTGAGAGCAGCTGCCCGCTTCCTACGTCTAAGATATTGTCTTGGACTTAAAAGTCAAGCGGAGCGGAGCGAAATACGCACACCAAAGAAAAGGCCCACTTCAGAAATCCCCCCCCAACGGGTCAAGGCATCCGCTAATCTCTGCTGAACTCATTCCGATACTCCTACAGCGCGGAGCGTGAACAATCCGACGTTCTGCAAACGTGCGCCAGAATGAGGAACCGGATGGATGTGTCCTCACACGGCCTTCAAGGGAGACAGTAAATGCAGATGGAGTCACAAAGGGCTTACCGGATTAAATGTGCGGAGATTAGCCGGCAATCTGACGCGATTCACCTGGCCAACCACCGCCTCGAGCAAATGAGGGAGACAGCCAAACGGGTTACCTGTTTCTCCAGTCAACTGCGCGGCCTGAACCTCGACGAAATGCTCGACGTAATTACCCAGAAAGTGCCGGAACTGTTCGGTGCAAAATCCTGCGCCGTGATGGTTCCTGACGAAACCAACAACCCCACACCCTGGCACGAGCGCCGGGCCGGCTGCGTTGCACAAGCGCCGCTTGGCCCCGACACCAGCAGCGCCATCGGGCAGGCGCTGGCCGACGGAAAAACGGCCGTCACCCTCAAGAGAAGGCACTGCCAGGGCGCCACGGACGACTCGGACGACGCAAAGGGATGCGCAGTGATGCCACTTCGCTTGAGTCACCAAACTTCAGTATCCGGCACCGGTCAGCCTCCACCGCACGGAGTGCTCTGCGTCTGCGGGATTGAAAACCACGAACACCGGTCGAAGGCAGACCTTGAATACACCGCCACACTGGTCACCGAGATCCTCGAGTCCAACATTGCCAGCGTGCTCGCCTACGCCGAGGCGGAGCATCTCGCAGGCGAAGACAGCCTGACGGGCGCCAAAACACGGCGAGTGTTCGACGAACTCCTGCACACCGAATGGGACAGATACCAGCGCTACCAAGGTCTCTTTTGTATTGCGCTGATAGACGTGGACGACCTGAAGGGGGTCAACGACACCTACGGTCACGCCGCCGGTGACGAGGTGCTTCGCACCATCGGCGAAATCGCCATCCGGCATACTCGCCGCTGCGACACCGTGGCCCGCTACGGCGGCGATGAATTTTGCATCGTGCTCCCCCAGACCAACCTGGAAGGGGCTGGGGCGGTTATGCGGCGGGTTCAGGAGTCGCTCGGAACCGCCAGGTTCTCGCTGATGGACGCCGGAGCGACCATAAGCGGAGGGCTGGCTTGTGCCGCCGGCAAGAAATCGGCAGAGGAGCTGTTCGCTGGCGCTGACCAGGCGCTCTACGAATCGAAGCGCCACAAAAGGAAGTCCAAAACCGAAAGCCGCAGAGCACAGCTCTCATCGCTACCACAACAGATAAAAGTGTAAGATTGGCCCAGGTAGCATATATGCCGATTGGCCGTTTGATGCCAGGGGAGCGAAGCAGTGGTAGAAAAAGACGGCCGGAGCCTTAGGCGTTCCAGTCGAGAGGATGGTTGACCTAAGCGCCGGTCACACCGTAACTCCCCAACCAGTAACATCTTTCAAATAACGCAACCACCTCTCTATCAGCCAAGCAACCTTGACACCGAACACTTATCGACGGACAATACCATTAGGTGGAGTTCAAGAGATTGTCGGGGTCTTAGGTTGCGTCTCTCGCGGCTGAGCCTGTCTGCGGCCAGTTTTTCGCCGAACATTCGGCAAGCGGGAGCGTCTATCATGGTGATCGCCGGGCAGGAAGCGGCAGGGGCAGGATGGCAGCGAGTGTGAGCGAAGCCGAGCAGGTCTCGAACAGTGAACATTTCGAGGCCGTCGTGCACCGATATGAGGGGCCGCTCCTGCGATATGCCAGGAGCGCCCTCGGCGAACACGACGCCCAGGACGTGGTCCAGGAGGTCTTTTTAAGGCTCCATAAGACGATGCGAAAAAACAGCTTACGCGACGTCGGCAGCGTCGGCGCCTGGCTCTTCCGCGTCGCACACAACTGCACCGCAGACGTCCTCCGCAAGAAAAACCGCGGCGAAAAAACGAAAGAGGCGGCGGTAAATGCCGCCCTCGACAATGATTGCGTCGGACCCGGTGGGCTCGAGGAGGTCGTGCACCGCGAGGACTGCCACCTTGCTCTCAATCTGCTCGAAAAACTCCCGGCCCGACAAAGGCAAGTCCTGCTCCTGAAGGTCGAACAAGGAATGAGTTACAGGCAGATCGGCGAGGTCACCGGCCTCGCACTCGGCACAGTCGGATACCTGATAAATCAGGGCCTCGGTACGCTCGCACGCGAGTTGAAATCCACCGGGGCAATATGAAAAGCCGCCGAGTCTCCACGACCCGTCTCCGGCTTTTCAAGTGAGGTGATACGATGAACTGCGAACAGGCCGAAACGCTCCTGGCCGCGTACGTGTTTGGCGAAGTGCAGCCGCCGGCTCTCGACGAGCTGGCCGAGCACCTCAAGCAGTGCGGCACCTGCTCGGCCAAGGTCCGCGACATCAAGGCCGCTGTCGGGCTGCTCGAGGAGGCCCTCGTCGCCGCCGAGCAGCCCACACTGACCGAGAAGCACCGGGCGAAGCTCGACCGCCTCAAGTGGCCGAAAAGCCGCGACTGGTCCTGGCTGCGGAGGAAGCACCGCATCTTTCCCCGCCTTCCACACCTTCCCCGCCCCACCGTCAGGTTTGGCAAATACTTCCTGCCCGCGGCGGCTTGCCTGCTCGTTGCCGTTGTACTCGCCGCAATGTTCATGCCAGCGCTCGGCCGCGCCCGACAGGAGGCATGTAAAGCGAAGAGTAAGACCAACCTCAGGACCATCGGCGCGGCCACGGCGCTCTGGAAGGCGACGCATGGCGGCGATAAGTACCCGCCCTCGCTGAAATCCCTCGCCGAGGACGGAACCATCGACGAGCCAAAGGCCTTCCTGGATCCTTCGCGCGGCACAACGCCCGCCGAGGACGGGGGTTTCACCTCTGATTACGACAGCATCCTTGACAAGACCAGCGGCAAGCTGAAGGACTCGATGGCGAAACCCTCGCTCCCGCTCGCCTGGGAGAAAGACCGCCCCGGCCGCAGCGGCCGGAACGTCGCGTTCTTCGACGGACGCGTCGAACACGTCACGGAAAAACGATTCCAGCAACTTATGAAAGATGCAAAAGCCGTGACAGACAGACTTGCCCGTTCAACTCCAGCCGCCCTCGAAGAGCCCACGGACACCGCGGGGGCAAGAATTGACAAATCGCGCTCGATGACCGGAGAAACGCGCGGCGGCGAAGCCGGCCAGACTCGCTCCAACTGGGGCGCGGTCCTCGCCCGAAATCGCGAAACCCCGCCGCCAAAAAGCACGTCCGGCCGCGGCCCCGCACAACAATATTCTGTTAGCTCTATCTACGGTAAAGACGGAACACGTGGGGACCGGGGCGAACTTGACGCTGGGATAAGTTCCCCCGCAACGGCCTCTCTGGAAAGATCTGCCGACATGCCACCACAGCCCACAGCAGCGCCGCAAACAGCTGGCGGGGTCGTGCGAAGACCGCTGACAAGGCAAAAGGGACTCGACGACAACGGACGCGCCGCAGAAAAAGCTGAAGTTGAAACTGACAAGGGCGAAGAGGCCGGCACCATCACCCCTGAGGCGGAGATCGCTCGCGCCGCAACGGACTCCAAAAAAGCATATTTCTCCAGGTTAGACCAGTCCCTGGTAGATCCCGGGGTCGTGCGAAGAGGGCTCCAAAAGCAAAAAGGGGGCGACGCTGACTGGCGCGCCGCAGAAAAATCTGAAGCTCACGAGGAGGGAAGGACAAGCATCGTTGCTGCTCAGCCGGAGCGCGGTCCCGTAACTGAAGATTATAGGCGAGGGGGGGATGAAACACCTCGCAAGAGGGAGCGTTACTTGAGACAAGGAAAAGGCGCAGCGGGCCGCCTGTACGAGCAAGAAGACCGGGAAAAATGGGCCGAGAAAGAAAAAGAAGAAACTGCCGCAACGCTGGAAGACACGGACCGCCCCGTGCTTCTTGCACCGGCGGCGGAGCCAGCGACGAAACGGGCGGACGAACTAGAGCGTGCCACGGCGGACCAGGCGCTCGACCGAGCCGAAAAACTAACGAGGAAGCCGCCGACCATCCGCTTCAATCCGTTCGTGCTGGCGAGTGAAGACAATCTTTCGACGTTCGGCCTGGAGACCGACACCGGCTCTTACACGCTCACCCGCAGCTACATCCGCCGCGGGTATCTGCCGCCGGAGCATCTCGTCCGCGTCGAGGAGTTCGTCAACGCATTCGACTACAACTATCCGGGCAACGTTCCCGGCGCGTTCTCCGTGGACGTCACGTGCGCACCGTCGCCCTTCCGCCCGAAGCTCTATCAGCTCAAGGTTGGCGTGAAGGCCAGGCGCGCGGGCCGTGACGGGCGCCGGCCCAACAACGTCCTGCTCTGCTTCGATACCTCGAGCTCGATGGGCAGGCCCGAACGCCTCGCCCTCGCGCAAAAGTCGGCGAACATGCTCGTCAACCGTCTCCATCCCAGCGACGCCGTCACTATCGTTATCTACGGCACGAACGCGCGGCTCGTGCTCGACGCCACGTCGGTCAAGGACAACCGTGCAAAGATCAACCGGGTCATCAACGCGCTCCAGAGCAGCGGCTCGACCAACCTCGCCCAAGGGCTCGCCCTCGCATACCAACAGGCGCAGAAGTCGTTCCGCAGCGGAAGAAACAACCTGATTGTCCTTATCTCCGACGGCATCGCGAACGTCGGCCCCGACGACGCGAAGGACATCCTGCGCAACGTGAAGAACGACCGCCGCCAGGGCATCACCCTCACCTGCGTCGGCGTCGGAAGCGGCCGCTACAACGATGAAATGATGGAGCAGCTCGCCGACAACGGCGACGGCCGCTATGTGTTCATCGACACAGAAGCCGAGGCCAGGCGGGTCTTCGTTGACGAGATAGCCGCGCTTCAGGTCGTCGCCAAGGACGCGAAAATCCAGGTCGAGTTCGACCCGAAGGTCGTGCGCCGATACCGAGTCCTTGGCTACGAGAGCCGCGACATTGCCGACGAGGATTTCCGCAACGCCGCCGTGGACGCCGGCGAGATAGGCAGCGGCCAGTCCGCAACCGCACTCTACGAACTCGAACTGCTCAAAACGACAGGCAGGATCGGCACCGTCCGCGTCCGCTATCACGACGCTGAGACCGGCCACATCGAGGAAATCGCGTCGCCCATCGAGACGCCAGACATAGTGAAGGCGGTCGCGGAGACGCCGCCGCGGTTCCGCCTGGCGGCGTGCGCCGCACAGTTCGCCGAAATCCTGCGCGACAGCCCCTACGTCCGCCACGGCACGCTAAAGGAAATCGAGCCGACACTGGCCCAGGTATGTGTCGAACTGCCACTCGACGACCGCGCCGCCGACCTGCTCCAGATGGTGCGCGCCGCACAGGGGGCACGAAGAGTCGAATAAGCCTGATTGAAGACCTT
>JAUWIN010000003.1 GCA_030605345.1 Candidatus Brocadiia bacterium | reverse complement strand
CTATCCTGCCGCAAATGATAGATGCGCTGGAGAGGAACGAATTCGTCATCGGCTCGCGGCTGGCCGAAGGTGGCAGTTACGGCGACTGCTCGGCGCTCAGGCGGCTCATTAGTCGTGGGGCTGCTGTCGTGGCCCGCGCTATTCTTGGCGTGAAGCTGAGCGACCCGACGTCGGGTTACTTTGCACTCCGGCGTGAAACCTTCGAGCGGGCCAGGCCAAAACTCTCGCCCAGCGGCTTCAAAATCATGCTGGAGATATTCTGTATTGCGCGCCCGGAACCTTTCGCCGAGGTGGGCTACAGGTTTCGGAGGCGTCAGGCCGGCAAAAGCAAGGCCTCGGCGAGGGTGGCCGCCGAGTACGTCAAGAACCTTCTCGACCTGCGCCGGCGAATGGCAGGGCGGTGAGTCCTCTCATCTGTGGGAACGCTGCAATTCCGGGTTTCTTTTGTCGTATTCATGCCGATATTTACCTAAGTTGTGCATCAGGTCCGCGCCGCGCCGCTTGATGTTCCGGTCGGTGGCCGATAAAATGCCCCATCGCTGGTTGTCGGCGCGCTAGTTTCGCGAGGTACCCGCCTTTGTGGTTCAACTCCTTTGATTTCGCGGTCTTCTTCTGCATTGTTCTCGCGCTGTACTGGGTGCTCTCGCACCGCTGGCAGAACCTGATGCTGCTGGCGGCGAGTTATTTCTTCTATGGCTACTGGGATTGGCGATTTCTCTCCCTGATTTTCTTCTCGACGGTTGTTGATTACATCGCCGGACTCCGAATGCAGCGTGCTATCGAGGAGGGCGGGCCCCAAGAGGCACGCCGCAAGAGATTCTGGCTCGTCGTTAGCATGGTCAAGAGCTTGGGCCTGCTGGGGTTCTTCAAGTACTATAACTTCTTCACCGGCCCGCTCAGCGATGCCCTCGCCCCGTTCGGCATCGACGCGTCCCTTCTTCATCTTGACATCGTCTTGCCGGTCGGCATTTCGTTTTACACGTTCCAGACAATGAGCTACACCATCGACATCTACCGGGGCGTGATGAAGCCGACGCGGCGGTTCTTTGACTTCGCGCTTTTCGTCAGTTTCTTTCCGCAGTTGGTTGCAGGGCCGATCGAGCGTGCGTCGGCGCTGTTGCCGCAGATTCTCGGGAAACGGCGGTTCCGACGTGCGCAGTTCTGTGACGGGCTCCACCTCATGTTCTGGGGCTTATTCGAGAAGGTGTTTGTCGCGGATAACCTCGCGCGGTTCGTCAACCAGGTGTTTGATTCGCCGGACCCGTCGGCGTTCGCCGTGCTGTGCGGGGTGTGGGCGTTTGCGTTTCAGATTTATTGCGATTTCGCCGGCTATTCGCACATTGCGCGCGGCTGTGCCAAGTGCATGGGCTTCGAACTGCGGCTGAACTTCAACATGCCCTACATCGCGGCGAACCCGCGCGAATTTTGGGCGCGGTGGCACATAAGCCTCTCGACGTGGCTGCGCGACTACCTGTACATCTCGCTCGGCGGGAACCGCAAGGGGAAAGTCAAGACCTATCGCAACCTCGCACTGACCATGTTCCTCGGAGGGTTATGGCACGGAGCGGCGTGGAACTTCGTTCTCTGGGGTGTTTATCACGGCGCCTTGCTGATTATCCACCGCCTGTTTGAGCCGGTATTAAAGTGCATAAATCTGGGTCGGTCGCGGGTGTTGGCTGCTGTGTGGCGCGTTGCAAGAATCATCATAATGTTTCACCTCGTGTGCTTGGGCTGGGTGTTTTTCCGAGCGCGGAGCATGGACCAGATCTACCTGATGCTCGGGAATGTTCTGAAACTTCGCGGCGCGGTGGACCTCAGCCTTCTGCAGCCGCTCGCGCTGTATGCGTTGCCGCTTGTGCTCGCCGAGACCATGCAGCGGCTCTTCGGGCGGGACGGCGCTCTCGGCACCTGGGGCAGTTTTGTCTGGCTCAAGTGTATTGGCTATGCATTGCTGGCTTATCTCCTCGTCTATTACGGGGCGAGCGCGTCGAGTTTCATTTACTTCCAGTTCTGAGGAACGGCGTTGAAGATCCGTGGGATCATGCGGGTAGTTGCACGGGGCATCGGGCTCATTATCCTCTTTGTTGTCATGCTTGAGCTGTGCGCCCGCATCGACGATTCGCTCACGTGGGGAGCCCCGTTTTGGGGGCATTACTCATACGCCTTACTGAGCACGACGGACGTGCTCGGGCCACACAGCCGCTTTGGTGCTTCTTTCGAGAACTGGTGTATCAACTCGTATGGATTCCGCGGCCCCGAAATCACCATGGAGAAGCCCGCTGGCGTCGTGCGCGTGCTGGTCATCGGCGCGTCGGAGACGTTCGGGCTTTACGAGAGCCCGGGCAAGGGGTTCCCGGCGCAGATGCAGCACATGCTCGACGTGGCGAGACCGGGCCGCTACCAAGTGCTCAACGCTGCACTCGTCGGCATGACCCTGCCGCGATTCATCCATTATTTCCACGTCTGGCTCTGGAGGTTTGACCCCGACATCGTGGTGTATTATCCCACGCCGGCCAGCTACTTACACCGCGAGGCCCCGGAGAGGAAAACCGTCACCCGGACGGGCCCGCCAAAGAAGTTGCCGGAGACCATTCGGCTGGTGCGAAAGACAAAAACCGTGCTGCAGCGCTTCATCCCGGCCAGCATTATGAAATGGCTGCGCCAGCGGCGCATCGCCTGGGTGCTCGCCGGACACGAGCGCAGATACAAGTCGGGATGGATGTGGCAGCATGCACCGGCCGAACGGGTGGGATTGTTCAAAGAACATCTGACGGCGTTAATCAAGGAGGTCCGGGCCTCGGGGGCGCGGTTTGTGCTGGCAACCCATGCCAACCGATTCCCGGCGGACCGCAAGGCGTGGTCGGAGACGGACGAGATGATGATGGCCGGGTGGCGGAGGTTCGTTCCACGCGCCACGGGAAAATGCCTGCTCGATATGGAGCATGAGACGAACCGTGTTGTGGTCGAACTTGGGGAGCGGCTCGGCGTTCCTGTGGTTGACGTCGCCACGGCGGTGCCGAGCAAGCCGGAGAACTTCGCACATTTCACCGACCGCGGCGCCGAAATCGTGGCCAAGGCGCTGACAACCGAAATCCTGATGCTACGCTGACGGAGACGCGGGACACGCGTCTGCAACGGCTGCGTGACGACGCGGCCGGGCTTGATGTTACCAGTAGAACTCGGTGTAGTTGGTGTCGGTCCAGCGTAGTTCTGTGTCGTGCGCAGATTTCCAGTCTACATGTCCGTCGGCGTATAAGATGTGGACGCCGTCGTCGTGGGTGGTCCAGGCTTCTAACTCGGGCGCGAACAGGTCAACAAGGATTGCGACAGAGCCGAGGTCGTCTGCCTGCTGAATGCTGTACAGCAGCTGGAATTCCTTGCCCTCCGCCATTTCCCCTTGCGGTTCGGCTCGGTAGCCGAGGTACAGGTAACCTATGACTTCGCCTTCGAATTCTTCTTCCTTGGGCAGAACTACTGCGATGCCGTCGGCTATCACATGACGATTGCTGCTGGCGGCAGTGGTTATTTCCACTCGGCCTGTTATTCCACCCGTGAAGGTCGTTGAGCACAGCCGCCGCCACTTCCCGTTGTTCTCGGTGTCCTGCTGGTTGGCGGAGGCCCCTTTGGCACCTTCGCCGCCTACGACGGTGAACTTGGCACTGGAAGCACAGTCTTCGCCAGCGGGCCACTGGCCGTACACCCAATATTCACCAGTTTCCGGCACGGTGAAATACCACGCGGCTCTTGCCGTTCCGTCTTCGTCGGTCTTGGGATATTGATGATTGCCACCGTAGCCGCCGCTGGCCGCGGTCCAGGCTCCTTCGAGGACCTGGAACCCGCTTGTCGGTTCGTCCCCGCCTCCGTACCAGTTCCCGGTGAGGCGGACCGCATCTGCCCACACGCGAGACCCGCCGGCATCTTCGAGGTGCAGGGTGCCGCGCAGGCGGATGGCGTCGGCCCACAAACTGCCAGTAGCGCCCTCGTTCCGCGTCACAGTGATGGTTCGCTCTCCTTGGCTGAACTGGAACCATCCAATGGTGTTCCAGCCGACATGAGTAGTTTGGTCCAGAGTCGCCGTTTGAGTGCCACCCCCCTGGCCCGCGACCTTGTAGAGCACGTCGTCACATTGGCCGGTAGAGGGGACGTGGACATCGAGTTGGAGTCTGCCTTCGTATCCATCCGGGATGTCCACTGTCCACGTTGCCTCGTCGTTATCGGAATCTGGCTTGAGCATGTGGGCTTCGTCGCCAATAGAACCGGGCGATATGAATTGCCCCGGCACTTCACTCCACCTCATAGGATATCTAACCTCGAACTTGCCGGGAGTTTCGTCATCTACGAGGCCGGGGTCTTCAGTGTCCTCGGCCCAGATGATGTCGCCGCCGGTAACCCCGCTTCCACCTGTCCCAACGCCCTCAACAGAAACCGTTCGTGTGCCACTGCCATCAATCCGAAAGGCCCCGATAGTAATCCATGAGTGGCTTTCGTTCTGGTTGTACAGGCAGATTTCGGTTGCGGTTTCCGGGTCGCCGGTGCCATCGACCTCGTATGTGACTGCCGGGTGCCCCTCAGGCCCTTTTTTCACGTATGCTTCAAGTTGCATGTTGCCCCAGCCACGCACGCCGCCGAGGTTGAAAGTCCACCTTGCCTTGGCTCCTTCGGAGTCCGAGTAATGTGCCGTATTGTTTCCATTGGGATATACGTCTGTCTCGTCCTCACACCAATTCCCCGTAACTAGCGCGAACGGTGTAGGCGTGTCGTCGTCGCAGATGAAAGTCTCTTCCGCGCCGGCTGGTCCGGTGTCGCCTGAGTTGTCGATGAATATGGCGCCGGGCTCGAACGAGGATTGCACCGGTTCCAGCCAGGTCTGCTTCCAATCGTAGCTGATCCAGGAATCGGAATTGTAGGCTTGAGCCATAAGGGCATTTGAGGGTGAATACGCTACCTTCGGCGGTATGTCATTTTCGGCGAAGAACTCCACCATGTGGATACTTCTGTCGTAGTAGAGGTCATCATTCCCGGCCAACTGAGGCAGTGCTCCGTCATGGGAAGAGGCGTAAGTGTGCAAAAACCTTCCCCACGTTGCCATGTTTGCAGCGCACTCGGCTTTTTTGGCGGCGCCTTTCGCAGCGATGAGCGCCGGAATGAGCAGTGAGAGTAAAATCGCGATGATAGCGATTACGACAAGCAGTTCAATTACAGTGAAGGCCCGGGGTTTCTTGATTCCGCACATTGTTGTGACCTCTTGTATACTGCCCTTTCTCACTTTATCGCCCCTTTCTCGCGCTACAACGGCCGCGAGTTAGTTGCTGCCTGGTCTAGTTGCCACGACCTCCGTTGCTGGGTTCCCGTCGCTATCGAGTCGATGCCCGCGGTCGCAGATGACCGGCCGAGCGTAACTGGCGAGCGTGTTTCCACCCTGTGTTTTGACGGACCCATCGGCCCCCACTGTGAAACAGTTGGCTCGAAGCGTGAAAATGTTGCTGAACCGGATGGCCCACTCGAGTTTTTCGCCAGCGTCATCTACGACGTTGTCCCCGTCGTCATCAAGCCGGTCGTCGCCGACTTTTTCAGCTTCAAGGTCAAAGAAGCAGTTGGATATGGAGCGTCGAATCTCTTCTTGATCCTGTTGTTCTGCACATGCCCACAAGCAGTATGGGCGTCCGTTCGTAAGATATTCTGCGAACGACGAAGGGGGCTCAGGGGCTTCGCCGCCCCCTGGTGGTGCTTCCGGGGGAGGCAGGCGATCCAGGAGCTCATCGCAGTTGCAGAAGGCGGCCGCCATGACGGCATCACTGGCCGTATTGATGTTGATGCGTGCCGGGGCGCGGGCCGCTACCACCCAGCCGGGCAGCTGTTGAATGTCCGGCTGTGCACCTTCCCACGTCGGGTCAGAGTCATCCCCGGTGGTGAGGCCACACAGCGACATGGTCGTCGAGTATCTGTCAGCGACTTGGAGTTTGGTGACCTCCGCAGGCGACCGGTAATACCCGCGGTCGGCGATGGTTATGACGTCGATGTTGTCGATTACTTTGCCCTCGGCATCCGTCGAGAAATGGGAGGCCAGTTTGGGCCAGAGCCTGTCGTAGCAATCATAGTAAGCATCCTCGTCGTTGTAGTGGTTGTTGTGGTTCCACCGGCCGGGAGAGGTCGAGGGAGCTCCTGTGCCGTCGGTCGTTGGCACGGTTTCGATGGAGAAGGCGTCATAGTTACGGTTGCCGCCGCAGGATGTGCGGCCCATGGCCAGAACAACGGGATCGCCGCCGGTACCCCCCGAGAACGCAGCACCGGTCCCGGAGGTCAAGCGGTCAACCGCGCCGCCGGCAACAATATCGCTTCCGAGCGATAGCTCGACATTTTGCGTGCCGTCGAAGCCATTGGCGAAGAGCTCGGGCATCGCGCAGATGGGGAAGTCCTCACCGGCGTCGCCCCACGTGCCGTTTGCGGCGCCGCCGCTGAAGTTGTTGTCGAACGCGGCCTCGTCATACACTATCAGGAAGTAGCCGTAGTAGGGGCCGTGTCCATCGGTTTCATCAAATCCGTCGACCACTTTTTCATGGCCGGGGATGGTGCCGCTCGCGATAGCAGTTTTGCTGCCGCCTCCGATTTTCACGGAGAACTGTGTCATGTCGCGTTCCCGCTTGCTCATGTTCATTATTTCGATGTATGGCGACAGGACCTGGACCGGGGAACCGGCGATAGTGTATGTGCCTTCTGTCTCCGATGCGGTGACACTGATGGTGCCGGTCCCGCCCGAGACGTTCAGTGGGCCGACGAAGAATTCTCCCACCTCGGTTTTGGTGACGGTGCCTACTGTGATCGAGCCACCAGTGGGAAGTGCAGTGATCGAGACCTTCTTCAGCAGATAGGCGCCGTCATTAGCCGATACGGCGCCATGGAGCGTGCCTGTCCGCTCCTCCTTCTCGTCCATGTCCGCGGTGACGGTGATGCTGTTGCCCGACCAGTTACTTCCTGCCTCCGTTGACAGACT
Source organism: Candidatus Brocadiia bacterium (assembly GCA_030605345.1). Taxonomy (GTDB): domain Bacteria; phylum Planctomycetota; class PUPC01; order PUPC01; family PUPC01; genus JAUWIN01. The sequence continues at coordinate 48,062 of JAUWIN010000003.1, read as the reverse complement.
TGTCTCACACACGTGTCTTCCGACCTCGGTGATGTGCAGCCCCTCGAAGCCGTATGTGTCCGAAGCCGGCCCATGGGTGCCCAGCTCGCCGGCGGAAATAAGGGTGGGGACACAGTCGATGTCACGATAATCGACTATGTCCACAGCATTCTGAACACTGAATCCCTCGACGAGTGCTTGGGTCACCGTGGTGTCATCCGACTTCGTGTAGGTCACCTGGTGGGATAGTTTCAGATAGATGTATGCCGCCTGTGCTGCTTTCGTAATGTGTGCTTCATCGATATCCACGTCGTAGATGGTTGTGTCGCTGTTGAGTTGAGCCACTATCCCGGTGACAGTTGACTGTCCGGTTGTATCATCTTGGTCAATCTTTCCGTCACCATCGTTATCGTATCCGTCGTGGCCTGGGTCGTCGATGGAGACCGAGCGGATATCGAGCGAGTAGGAATGGACGGTGAGGTCGTCTTTGACCAGGTCGTAGATGCGTTGCGCCTCGGTGTCGAGATCGTCCTGGTCCGGTGAGCTGCCGATGTAAGCGACCGCCGCAGGGACACTTGTCCCACCGACGGAGTAGGTCTGGCTGATGGCGTCCTTGAATTCTTCTATTTTGTCGAATCGGCGGTCGTCCTTGGAGCCGGTGGTCGTGAGGGTGTCTCCGTCTCCGTCCGGGTCGAAGGGGTTGAACTCGTCCGGCTCGTCGGTGCCTTCTCCTGCTTCGTCAACCATGCCGTCGCCGTCGTTATCGAGCCCATCTTCGTAGAGGCTAACTGAGTCGTTGTCGTCATCTATTCCGGCCTTGCCTGGCCGCCCGTCGTCACCGTATCGGTAGAGGCAGATGGCCCGCGCCATGTTGGCGGCGCGGATGCGGGCGGTCTCGTCCGAGACGCCGCTCCACAGTGTGTTACGCTGTTGATAGAAGAACTCCTCGAAACTGATCTCGAAGGAACTGAATCGGTCGTTGGCGCCGTGGTATAATTGCTCTGATGCGTCACCTCCGGGTAGCGTGTCGTCGTCCTTCAGCATATCAGACCCGTCCCATTTGGATATGTTGCCGAAGGCGTTCAGGTTCATCTTACTGGCTTCACCGCGCACGCCGGATTGCCCCGATTCGACCCGCTGGTTGCCCCATTTCGATGTGGTCTCCGTGGTGGGCACGTCCCCGGGGACGTCTGACACAGGGCCGGCCGTCCCGCTGGGCTCAGCAGAGGCGTCTTGGGCGAGATTAACTGCGAACACTTGGAGTGCCCCTTGTGCGGCCATTCTGGCCTGGGCCAGGTTCTTGATTGCAGTGGTCGCAGCGTATTCCAGTTTCATGGCCGATGCGAACCCAAAGCCGACCACGGCGAGCACCGCCATGATGGCAACGGCCATTATGAGCGCCACAGACCGCTCTTTGGACTGACGATGGAAACGCATGTTGGTGCCTCCGGGAAATCTGTTGTTAATCATCAAGCTCGGCAACGGTCCGGGCGACGACAACCCGGCCGGTGTTGCGGTAGACGCGGACGAAGCGCCACCACTGTTCGTTGTTCGGGTCTTTCGCGTCGCAAATCTTTATTGTAATCCGGTCGGCAGAGAAGTTCCCACGCCCCGTTGGCAGGAACGAGATGGGGAGTGACAGCTTGGAAGTATCATCTACCGCCCGCTGGGGGTAAACTACGGCCCCCTTCGGCAGGGCAGACCAGCGCATATTGTCAGCAGCCCCGCTGCCGACGCACATTCGCTTGGAGGTCGGTTGGCTGGGGTCTGACCCCGTGATTAAGTATGTAGAGCCGTTCACCAGCGTCTCCGACCAGTTCTCCGTTGCGGTTACCGTGTTTTCCGCATTCGTCTCAATCTGGGCGGTAACAATCGAACTTATATCTGTAGGGTCTTCGTCATCTCTGTTTTGGACAACGACGTGCATGTCTTTCCATTTATCTATTACCCATTCCTTGCCGCCGACGAGGAACGAGTCGCTAGGGTCAAATCCGCCTTCTGCTTTCACGTTGCCGGATATTTTGACGGCGTCCGCTATGAAGCCCTTACCAAGCTGCTGTCCGCCAGCTTCACCGGTTACCTTTATCGTGTATTCCTTATTTGTCCTAAACTCGTACGTGCCTAAGTGGTTCCATTGTGCGCCATTCTGGGCCTGATTAGCCTGGCAAGTGGCGGTCCCGCCCTCGTATGTAATTTCGTAATGCACACTGCCGTAAGGGCTGGCCTCGGTAGGGTAACCAGGCAGCGAGATGCCATCCGTCGTCCACCATGCGGACACATCGAGGTCTCCGGTTGACCCTTCTATTCCTTGGATTGTGAAATTCCATTTGGCGTACTGGTCGGCCGAACCGGAAACGCCTGCCACGTGTTCCTGCCCCCCGTTCGCCTCGGGGTCGCTATTCACCTGCCATTCCGTGTAGTAGACGCCCCCGTGGTCGCAGCTGAAATCGGGGTCCGCATCGTCCACGGTCAGTTCTACGGAAGCACCTCCGCCCGTGTTGGCTGTCAGAGTTCCCATGTCATACACCGAGCCGGCGGCGACCCAGCAACTGGCCTCCCGGGCCCGTGCCACTGCGGTGTTTCGGGCGTGCATTAGGGCGCCTTTAATCATGTTCGCCGCGCTGTCCACGCTGGTGGTGGTGAGCATGGGCCCGATTACGGGTATGCTAAGCACGGTCAGGAGCGCGATAATGCTCAGCGCGACCAGAAGTTCGGCCAGGGTGAACCCGGCACGGTTTCGTTTCGCCCGCCTTTTCATTTGTCGAATACCTCGGTCAGTTATATGGAGAAACAGGACCTTTCCTCCTATCCCTCCGGGTTAATTATAGGTGTTCGCGGTCAGTCCAGGCAACAGGCGCAGCCCGGATTTTTTGAGTGGGTAGAGCTTCGCTCGGTTGTGCCTTGTCCCGTAACGTCACAAGTTCGCCGGTTTGACTATTTTGCGGGTGGGGAGTAAAATCATTTTTGGCGTTTTCTAACTGCCGCCGCCCGAACAAGGAGCGTCGAGCATTTGAACATAGGCCGGGAGTTCGTCCGCAATATCAGCATCATCGCGCACATCGACCACGGGAAATCCACCCTCGCCGACCGGATGATCCAGCACGCGCACCTGGTGAGTGATCGCGACTTCCGCGACCAAATTCTGGACACCATGGACATCGAACGCGAGCGCGGCATAACCATCAAAAGCAACACAGTCACCATCCCATACAAAGCGAACGACGGGGCCGAATACCAGATCAACCTGATCGACACGCCCGGTCACGTGGATTTCTCATACGAAGTCTCACGGTCGCTGGCCTCGTGCGACGGGGTGCTGCTGCTGGTCGATGCTTCGCAGGGCGTCGAGGCGCAGACGATTGCCAACGCCTATAAGGCCATGGAACGCGATCTGCCCATCGTGCCCGTCATCAACAAGATCGACCTGGCCTCCGCCGACATAGATGGCACACTGGAAGAAATCGAGAACGAACTCAGCCTGTCCACGGACAACCGCGTGCTTTGTTCGGCCAAAACGGGTGAAGGGGTCGAGGACCTCCTCGAGGCAATCGTCCGGCTGATCCCTCCTCCTCGCGGTAATGTGTCGGCGCCGCTGCGGGCAATTATCTTCGACGCTCAGTACACACGGTACCGCGGAGCGGTTATGAACTTCCGCATCGTTGATGGCACCCTCCGCAAGGGCGACGTTATCAGGCTGATGCACACGGGCAAGGTTCACACAGTCGAAGAACTCGGCCTGATGCAGGTGAAACTGGTTCCTTGAGAAGAACTCCGCGCCGGCGACGTTGGTTATTTGCTCGCAGGCATCAGGAGCATAGCCGACGCCCGCGTCGGCGATACCATCACGCTGGAAAAAACACCGGCATCGGACCCGCTGCCGGGGTTCAAGCCGGCCAAGCCGATGGTGTTCTCATCCATCTATCCCGTAGCGAGCAGCGACCACGAGGCCTTGTCCGCCGCCATGGAAAAACTCTCGCTGAACGACGCCGCGCTGACTTACGAAAGGCAGACCTCCTCCGCGCTCGGCTTCGGATTCCGCTGCGGCTTCCTCGGCCTTCTGCACCTCGACGTGATTCAGCAGCGGCTCGAACGCGAATACGGCGTGTCACTTGTCCTGACCATGCCGACCGTAGTGTACAAAATCACCATGCGCGACGGCGAAGTCCTCGAGGTGGACAACCCCAGCCGCTATCCCGGCCCCGCACAGATTGTCAAAGCCGAGGAACCCTACGTCCGGGCTTCTATCATTGCTCCGGCGTGTTACATCGGCCCGGTAATGGAACTTTGCCTCGCAGCGCGCGGCGAAAATCCTGAGACCAACTACCTCGGCGGCAAGCGCGTCGAAATGTCGTTCCATATCCCGCTCGCCGAAATCATATTTCACTTCTACGACAACCTCAAGCGGATTACGCAGGGCTACGGTTCACTGGACTATACCATCACCAACTACCGCCAGACCGACTTGGTGAAGATGGATATACTGGTGAACGGAGAGCGGCTGGAACCGCTCTCGCAACTGGTGCACCGCTCGAAGGCGCGTGAGTACGGCCTGCACGCCTGCAAACGGCTGGAAGAGACCATCCCCAGGCAGCAGTTCAAGGTTCCCATACAGGCGGCGATCGGCGGCGAGATTATTGCGCGCAGGACAATTAACGCCCTTCGGAAAGACGTCACCTCGAAGTGTTACGGCGGGGACATTACCCGCAAGCGCAAACTCCTTGAAAAACAGAAGGCCGGCAAGAAAAAGATGAAGATGGTCGGCAACGTCCCGGTGCCGCAGGAAGCATTCGTCGCCGTGCTGAAGGCGGAGCAGAAGTAGCAGGGTGCAGCCGGCATTTGACAGGAGGCACAGTTCACCGGACAGAGGCGGCGATGGCGAGCGGACGACCATCGACGACGCGCGCTATGGTGCAGTCGCCCCTATTGGTCTGTCAGGTCATCGTAGCAGTCGGTGCAGTAGGGGGTTCCTTCTTCGTCGTACTTGCGGCAATTGGCGCAGTGCAGCCGGCCGCATTCCTCGCAGCGCAGAAGTTCACCCTCTTCGTCGTCGTTTTCGCTGGCGCCGCAGAGCTCGCAGAAGTTGAGCTCTTCGAGCATCGGTCCCTCGTTCTCCTCCGCTGCGTCGTCGTTTCCGGGCAGAGGTTGTTCCACCGGCGCCTGGTCGTCCTGACTTCTGCCGATGGAGCGGTCGCAGTTCATAGCTTTCCCTCCTATAACCAGACGATTATTTTTATGCCACGATATGGCGCCGGGGTCAAGCGCAAATTCACCCAGCCGCAAGGTGCAAGTGGCAGGCAGGCATATTTTTCTTGACCGCAGCGCTGCGACTGAGTAGGCTGTCGCAGTAATCTTTGGAGGACAGTGTGATGGAAGAATCTCAGTTCGAAAGGCGGTTGGGACGTGCGGCCTGTGCCGCATGGTGGACGGTCTTCGTTGGTGCCGTGTGGCTTGTGGCAGCGTGGCTTTTGTGGTTGTTTATCGGCGCCACACCGGCGCTCGCTGGGTTCGTGGAGACCCTCTGGGGCGGTGTCAAGCTCGCTGACGCTAAGCAACTTGTGTGGGTCTTTTTCGGGGCGTTCAAGCTGCTCCTGTTCGGTTGTATCTTCGGTGCGATTTTCCTGACCATCTGGCACCGGAAACTGCGGAAAGCAAACTAGGGCAGCTGAACGGCGAGCGGCGCTTGTCGGTAACTATTGCGGCTTGACCAACCTGTGAGGGCCGCGTTTGCGCTGGAGGATTTCGCTCAGGACGACGGCCCTCTTGAGCTGTGAAAGCCGCGGAAGTGCGAGGCGCTCCCCCACAGTTGGCGGCGGGGCGACCTCTGCTTCAGGCGCGGCCTTGAGCGCCTCTTCCCGCCGCCGGGCGGGTGCCGGCTGCATTGCGGACGTTTCGGCTCCAAACTCATATGGTTCCCTGCCGTTTGACGCCAGCACGCGCCGGGCGATGGGTGGCGGCTCCTGGGGGGGGCGAACGCGCCTCTCGACCGGTTGGGGCATGCGGCGTGCTGGCTCGGGCCGTTCAGGCCTTTGGGGCTGGCGGCCCGGGTATTGCGCCGGCCTGGGCTCCGGCTTGCGCTCGGGGCTCGGCTTGGCGCCGAGGGTCTCGAGGAACTGCAGCACCTTTTCTTCGTTTGCCACATAGACGTCTTCTTTTTCCGCTTTTTCCTGTTCTGGCCCGGCGCTTTCTCCTACAGCGCGGCGCTTCTGTTGTTCTTTTGCGTTTGCCAGCCTCCTGAACAGCCAGAACAGGCCGTAGAGGAAGAAGACGAGCACTCCTATGATTTCGCCGGTATCTATTGTGGCGATGGCGAAAATACGGAGTTCGGGCATGTATCAACTCCTGTCGGTGGCCGCTTGTTGCCGTTGCCTGGGTAGTTACTGGCCCTTTTGGCCGCCTTCGCCGGCGATGCTGTCTCGCATCTTGGTGTCGGCCTGGACGTTCTTGAGGTTGTAGTAATCCATCAGGCCGAGGTTGCCCTCTCGGAATGCCTGTGCGATGGCTTTGGGTACTTCGGCCTCCGCCAGGACGACCTTGGAGCGGTTTTCGGTGACCTGAGCGGACATTTCCTGGTCGCGTGCAACGGCCAGTGCTCTTCGAGTTTCGGCTCTCGCTTGGGCGATGCGCTTGTCCGCGTCGGCTCGGTCGGCGTCGAGCTTGGCCTTGATGTTCTCGCCGACGTCCACATCTCCGATGTCGATGGAAAGGATTTCGAACGCGGTTCCTGCGTCGAGGCCCTTTTCAAGCACTCGTTTCGAGATGCTGTCGGGGTTTTCCAGCACGCGGGCATAGGTCTCCGCCGATCCGATGGTGGTCACAATGCCTTCGCCGACACGCGCAATGATGGTCTCTTCGGTGGCGCCGCCGACCAGGCGGGCGATGTTTGTGCGGACGGTGACACGGGCCTTCGCCTTGACCTGGATGCCGTCCTTGGCCACGGCGTCAACGGTTGTCTTGCCCTTGGCGGGGTCGGGGCAGTCGATGACCTTGGGGTTGACGCACGTCCTGACTGCTTCGAGGACGTCTCTGCCTGCAAGGTCGATTGCGGCCGCCTGCTGGAAGTGCAGGTCGATGTTTGGGTTATTGGCTACGATGAGCGCCTCCACCACGCGGAGCACGTTGCCGCGGGCCAGGTAGTGGGCCTCGAGCTGGTCAGTGTCGAGCTCGATGCCGGCCTTCGCCGCCCTGATTCGCGCGGAAACAATCACCCTGGCACTCACGTTCCTCAACCTCATGGCGACCAGGTTAAGGAAACTGACATGGGCGCCCGACAGCAGGGCCTGCAACCACAGGTTGAAAAATGAGATGGCCAGCCCAATAAACACCAGGACGGCGAGACCGAGCACAAAGAACAGTATCACCCATCCGGCCCCGATGCCTTCCTTGCCTCCCTGCATCAGATACAATAAATCTGACATGGCTCATTCCTCCAAAAGTAGTTCAAGCGGTTACGATGTTTCCCGCTCTGGCTGTGCCCTGCGCACTACGATGCGGTTCCCGCCGACGCTCCGGACGACAATTTTAGTCCCCTTTTCAATCATTTCGCCTTCGGTTATCACGTCGTATCTGCGGTCGTTGATTTTTGCCTCGCCGGACGGCCGGAGGTGCGACAGGGCCACACCTGTCTGCCCGACAAGCTCTTTTTCCTTCGAATCCTGCGCCACGTAACCGGTCTCGGGAGACTGGGAGCTTCGGAGCATCAGCCGCTTTCCAATGGGGGTTTTGGGGAACACGATGAACCCGATGACTATGCAGGCGGGCACCAGGAGTATCACCGCCGCCAGAAATGCCAGCCCGGTGTGAGTTCCCCCTCTGACGAACGCAAGCGCCACGGCAGCCCCGAAGCAACCGAGCGCCATAACGGTTATCACCCCGCCAGACGGCACGAACACCTCCAGGAACAAAGTGAGCCCCCCCAGTCCGAGCAGCTCCAGGGGCAACACAATCCCTTCCATAGGCGGGGTCTCTGTTTCAGGCCTGGAAATCAGGTTCCCTTGGTTTTTCCGGCTCCAGCGGCTCGACCACTATCTTCGGCCCGTCCACTCGCACCACCCGGGCCTTGCCCCCGGTGCCAACGAACGCTGCGTCGGAGACGACACTGAACGTTCTGTCGCCGATCTCTAGCTTTCCCGCCGGCCGGAGCGCCGAGACTACCGTGCCGACCTTGCCCACCAGCGCGGGGCCCTCCTGCACGCCGCTCCCGTAGCCCTCGTCGCTTTTGAGTTGTTTCTGGAGTGTCAGCCTGTTGAATATCGGGGTGCCGGGGATGACCCAGGTGGCGAGCAGGAGCACGAGGAACGAACCGGCCACTCCGCAGAGGGTCGCCGCCAGGTTGAACTTGAGGGTGCGGAACTCCCACGGCGCCTGGGGCAGTGCAAACGACTGCATCGCCAGCAGCAGCGAGACCAGCACGCAAATAACCCCCCCCCCGCCGATGAAACCGAAGCCGGGGGTAACGAAAATCTCGATCGCCAGAAGCGCAATCCCGATGACGAAAAGAAGTATCTCCAGGGCGTTGGCGTTGCCGACGAGGAACTGCGAACCAAGCACCAGCAGGAACGCAATCACGCCGACTGTTCCGGGAATCCCGAACCCCGGCATTTTCATCTCCAACCACACCCCGCCGAAGCCAACCAGGACCAGGAGCCCGACGAGTTGGGGAGTGGTCAGGACTGCAATGAGCTTGTCCGACCAGTTCTGGGCCTGCCGCACGCGCTCGGCATCCGCCAGATTCACCTCTTCCAGTTGAAGGAGAGCGTCGAGGTCGCTGACCACCCCGCGTGCGATGTCGTATTTGACTGCTTCCTTTGCGGTGAATGTAATCAGTCTGCCCTTCCGCGAGACGGTCTCTAAAACCTTCAGCTTATCCTTTTTTAGCGGGTCCGCCTCCAGTTCTTCGAGACCCTTGCTGCTAAGATACATCTCTTTACCGTCGAAGACAACCTTCTTTACTTCAAGGGGTTCGTCCACCATTGCCTGAGCGATTGCGGGCGGATAGCCCTTGGCGTCGGCAAGGGCGCGGAACTGTGCTCTGTTGGCCGAGGTCAGTTTCTCGTCGATCGATTTTGGCAGCTCCACGGGCAGGCCCTTGGGGCCCGCCACATAGGCTTTAGCCGCGCCGATTAGTGCCCGCGGCGCCATGTAGATGCGGTCTGCGGACATGGCAATGAACGAGCCGGCCGACAGCGCCCGCCCGGAGACAAAGGCGATGGTGGGAGTCGGTGCGAGGCCGACGATGTCATCAGACATCTTCGCCATGATGTCAATGCGGCCGCCGGGGGTATTGATGTCGAAGATGACCGCGTCATACTTGTGTTTTGCTCCGGCCAGGATGCGGTGCAGAAAGGCGCCTTGAATGCGGTCAATCGGGCCCTCGATGGGGACGATGAGGACGCGGGCACGTTTTGCGCCTGCGGTTATTTCGAGTGATTTGGACGCGTAGGAGTTTGAGGCAGCTCCCGAGAGCAACAACAGACCAAGCGCCATACCAGTTAACCAGCATCGACGCATAAATAGAATCCCGCTGGAGCGTTCGGGGCACATAACACCACTAACACCTTATACCGCGGCATCTGCGCCTTGTCAAGCAGTCTCCCGCCTCAGAGAGACTCGGAATGCCGGGCGTAAGCAAGTGCCAGCCCTGCCAGCGTGAGGTTGGGGCGGACGTGCATCCGGGTTCGGCAAAGCCCTGCAAGGTGCGGCGCGTCGCCACCGGTGAGAACGATGTGTTCGCTGCCGCCGAGTTCTTCGGCGATGTCCGCTGTCAGGCGGTCCACCGCGCCGGCTAAGCCGCGGAGTGTGCCGGAAGAAATAGCAGAGGGGGTTGACCGCCCGATCGCCGGGCCGGGGCCTTTCACACTGAGTTCAGGGAGCAGCGCAGGGCCGCGGGCGAGAGCCCGTGCCCACAGGGCGATGCCGGGGAGTATGGCGCCGCCGAGGAAGGCGCCGTCGGCGGAGACAGCGTCCACGGTGACGGCGGTGCCGGCGTCAACGATGACGCAGGCTCGGTGAAACTCGTCGTATGCCGCTGTGGCGTTGGCGAGACGGTCTGCTCCAACTGCTTCGGGGGCGTCGGAGCGGTTCTCGATGGGCGGCGGCACATCGCTGGGGAAATGGAGCGGTTCCACGCTGAAGGTTTGTCTCAACCATCGGATAACGGCGGCGTCGCACGGTGGGTTGACCGAGCAAACGACGACGGCTTCAACGGGGTGCTCTGGCTCAAACTGCGGCGAGAAATCCGCGGTTCCAGGCGAAGGAAACGAGGCGGCGAGCGCAAGCTGCGGCGTGCCTGCGGCAGCGGGCAGTTCAAACTCTGCCAGCGTCACACGTGAGTTGCCGATGTTTACAGCAAGTAACCCGCTCACTGGCTGACGATTGTAACCTTGCTTTGCCCTTGGACGAGGAAGTCATAGAGTTCCTTCACGTCGCCGTCGCGCATTCTTATGCAGCCCTTCGAGGCATCCTTGCCGATGGTATGTTCGTCGCTCTCTCTGGTTCCGTGGATGCCGATTCTCCCGTTGAAGCCGATCCATCGTGAGCCAAGTATGTTGCGGGGGTCGTCGGGGAGGAGCCGGCCCTGATCGCTGTACCACACCGGGTCAACCAGTTTGCTGGTTACGGTAAAGGTCCCATCGGGGGTGGAATTGTCGGCGCCAAGCCCTACCAAGTAGGTCTTGACCGGCTTGCCGTTCTGGAGCAGTTGGAGTGTGTGGTTGCTTTTTGTCACGCGGACGTCAAACGGCCCCTTGGGCACCTTGAGCACCTTGTCTACCCGGATCATGTCGCGGGTGAGGTTGTTGGTTTTTTTTATGGCGCCGATGGTGACGGCGTAGCGTTTGGCGATTTTCCACAGCGAATCACGGGGCTGGACCTTGTATGAGAGGGTTTTGATGCGGGCAGTTGCGGGGGCAGTTTCGCGTTCTCGCGCTGCTTCGAGCTCGTCATTAATGCTGGCGAGTGTTTCGGGTGAGACTGGCGCCCGCCTGGCAACAGCGTACCAGCGGCGTGCCTTGTCGGTGTCACCGGCCTTCTTCCAGACGTGGCCGATTTCTGCGGCAGCCTCGCCGCCCCAGCGCCCGGTGGGATCGGTGCGGTAGGCTTCCACGAAGCAATCTATCCTGTCCTTGGTATTCGTCATCGACCGGGCCTTCTTCACCAGTATCTCAGCGCGCACCCCCGGCGTTTTGGCGATGTTGGCGGGCGGGAGCGTGCCGCCGGGTCCCACGGTGGTCGTCTCACCGCCTTGATGGAGATTATGGGCTTCGATTTCCTCTCTGTCGCTGCTGTCTGGCAGGCAGAAGATTCCTATGAGAACGCCCACTACAATGATTGCGCCAAAAACGTATAGTCGTCTGCGAGCCATGTCAGCAACCTCCTCGCTCGGCAAGTGAAACGGAAGGATAGAACGGCAACAACCTCTATGAAGGCTGTCACCTACACTATTTATATATCGTCATGAAAGGCGGTTGGACTTTAGCCAAAAATTTCAGATTTGCCAAAATGCCGGAGCAATCTAATGGATGTTCGGCGGGCGGAACGTCGGAAGGTGTGGGCGCGCCTCCGCGCCTTTGCGTTGCAAGGACTACATACCCAGCGATTGGGCGATGACGGGGGCATACCTGACGACGACGCCGGCGAACACCAGCGCAACCATCGACATCAGTTTGAGCAGGATGTTGAGCGAGGGCCCGGAGGTATCCTTGAACGGATCGCCCACGGTGTCGCCCACCCCGGCCGCCTTGTGGGCATCTGAGCCTTTGCCGCCGAGTTGGCCAGTCTCTATGTATTTCTTGGCGTTGTCCCATGAACCGCCCGCGTTGGCCATCATCACGGCGAGCACAAAGCCTGTGGCCAGCGCCGCGGTCAGCATTCCCATCAGGCCGGCCACGCCGAGAACCAGCCCGGTCAGGATCGGTGCGGCGATGGCGAGCAGCGACGGGAGCAGCATCGCCTTCTGTGAGCCTTTGGTGCTGATTGCCACGCATAACGCGTAGTCAGGTTTGCCCTTGCCTTCGAGTATCCCGAGTTCGCGGAACTGCCTGCGGACTTCGTCAACTATTGCTCCGGCGGCGCGGCCGACCGCCTTCATGGTGAACGAACAGAACAGGAACACCAGCAGGGAGCCGATGAACATGCCCGCGAGCAGCCTTGGGTTCATCAGGTCGATCCGGTATATCTCGACGAACTTGGCCAGAGAGATACTCTTCAGAGCTTCTGCCTCATTTCCCCGCACCAGGCAGGGGAGCCCTTCGACGATTTTGCCTGTCCAGCCGCCCTCGATGAGGATTTCACCGCCGGTGTTTATGGCGTGTTCGATGGCAAGTTGGACGCTCTGGACCAGTGCGACAATGAGGGCCAGCGCGGTCAGCGCCGCCGAACCGATGGCGAAGCCTTTGCCCGTCGCGGCGGTCGTATTGCCCAGGGAGTCAAGCGCGTCGGTCCGTTCTCGCACTTCCGGCCCCAGTCCCGACATCTCGGCATTCCCGCCTGCGTTGTCGGCTATCGGGCCGTAGGCATCGGTCGAGAGCATCATGCCCAGTGTCGAGAGCATTCCGACCGCGGCGATACCGACGCCGTAAAGCCCCAGGGTGACCTGTTCGAACCCGCCGGCGAACCCGAAACTGGCGATGATGGCCACGACCACGGTCACCACGGGCAGCCAGGTCGAGAGCATCCCGCATGCCAGTCCGCCGATGATGACGGTGGCAGGGCCGGTCTTTGCCTCTTCCGCCAGATGCCGGGTTGGCGCGTGGTCGGCAGAGGTGTAATATTCTGTCCCCTTTCCGATGATAACCCCGGCCACCAGGCCGGTGAGGACGGCCAGCCAGATGCCGAGGGCGTGGTTGAAGTCCTCGACACCTCTGAACATCGCCCAGGCGGCCAGCCCTGAGCCAGCGGTGAACAGCACCGCGGTCACCATTTCTCCCCGCATCAGGGCTTTCAGCAGGCTCTTTTGAGTGGCGTCCTCGCGAGTCCTGACGGCGTGAATCCCGATGACGGACGCAATGCAGCCGATGCCGGCCAATACCATCGGCAGCACAAGCAGCCTGAATTGGAGCCCGCTGGTTCCTATGACGATTGCCGCGGAAACGCCGAGCATGCTCGCCGCTAAGATGGAGTTGGCGTAGGACTCGAACAGGTCGGCGCCCATGCCTGCGACATCGCCGACGTTGTCGCCCACGTTATCTGCGATGGTGGCGGGGTTCCGCGGGTCATCCTCTGGGATGCCCGCCTCGATTTTCCCAACTAAGTCGGCGCCGACGTCGGCGCCCTTGGTGAAGATTCCGCCCCCCACGCGAGCAAACAGGGCCTGCGTACTTGCGCCCATGCCGGACGAGAGCAGTGCCATCGCCATCACGCTCAGAGTCATCTCTTCGCTCGCCCTGACGCCGAGGAAGTAAATCAGGAGGAACCAGACGGTGATGTTGAGCAGGGCGAACCCGACTACGGTCAGCCCCATCACAGAACCGGCTCGGAAAGAGACCTGGAGCGCGCCGTTGAGACTGCTCCGCGCCGCGTTGGCCGTTCGGGCGCTGGCGTGGGTGGCCGTCCGCATCCCCAGGAATCCGCACCGGCCCGAAAAGAAGGCTCCCGCCACGAAGGCGAAGGGCATCCAGGGATTTTGCGTCCTGACCACGGCTGGCCCAAACGCCATGAAAAGGAAGATTGCGAACAGGATGATGACCACGATGCCAACGAGTTTGTATTGCTGCCAGAGGTACGCGTTGGCGCCCTGGCGGACGTATGACGCAATCTGACGCATGGTGTCCGTGCCTTCGTCGTGCTTCATTATTTGTTTGTAGAAGATATATGCGAACAGCAGCGCCAGTAGTGCCCCAGCCGGGGCCAGCGCCCACAATAACCACACGGTGGTCGGCGGCTGAGCGGCTCCAGCAATCATCAGATGCTCCAACGTCAGCATCTATACAGACCTCCTTTACCGGGCTTATGCATCGACTTATGGTGTTCGACGAGGTGCCCTTTTAGCGCTTTGGTGAGCTTTTTGCAAGTATGTAACGTTGCGCGGGTCAAATTCGTGGAGCGTTCGCCAGATTCTGCGGGTCCAGTACACTAGGCTGCGCGGGTCGCGCTGGTTCCGGACGTCGGTGGTGCTGCCCAGGGTGGCTTCGGCAGCTTCAATGACTTTTTCGAGCGACTCTGCGACCGTCCGGAGGTGCCTTTCCGCTACCCCTGCGACGTCGGCGTATGGCTCGTCTTTCTGTAACAGCGCCGACCAGTAGTCGCGGGCCTTGTCGGCGAGATGGTGTATCTGCATGGTCAGGGCGGAGATTTCGCCGGCCATTTGCTTTTGAATGGCGGCGGAGGCGCCGGCTTTACTACGCTGCGCGAGCACCACCAGGAACGCGGCCAGGTGTGGGCACAACGGCAGCAGTCGTTTTTCGTATCGCAGTGCCGCTTGTTTCACCCGCCGTCTCCCGAGGGCCGTGTCGATGTCGCTGGAGGTGAGCAGCGTCAGCCAGTGGTCAGCGAGTTCATCGAGTTGCTCTTTCCTCTCCGCCTCAGGGAGGAGTTGGAGGAGCGAATCGTATCTTTTGATGGCGGTTTCGGCTTTTCGGGCGCGCTTTTCGTTGCCGGGTGAGTTAGCAATGATGCGGTGCCAGATTCTGGAGATGCGCCGGACAATATCCTTGTTTCGGAGCAGCTGAGGGCTGCTCGGCGCCTCGCCGAGTTGGCGGTCGTAGGGGAGGACGGCGGCTTCAAGTTTCTTGGTGGCCTCGGCGGAGCTGAACTTCGGGTCGGCGGCAAGGTAGCGCGTCCGGAGGATTGTGCTCCTTACTTTTTTTGTTTGTTCCGGGTCGGTGAGGCGGCTGAGCACAGATTCGAGGTCATCTGCTGAGCGATTGACGTTACGCCGCGCCTCTTCTGAGAATCGGTTTTTGCGAAGCACGTCGGACCATCGTCTTGTGATTTCGAGCCGCAGTTTGGTTTCTTCGGCGAGGTTATGTTTCTCCCTGAGCCGGTCGGCGCGCTGGGCGTCTTGGTGGAGGTGGATTAACCTGCGGAGGTCGGCAATGGCTTCCTGTCCGGTTTCCACGTATTCGGGGAACTCTCGCATGATGGTGCGGTGCTTCTCGATGGCTTCTTCGCGCCAGCGTATCATTTCCTCAATTTTGCCTTGTTTTTCGAGCTCCCTGGCGAGGTTGTCGTAGGTGTATGCCCACATGGAAAGGTGATGGACGTTGGCTTTGTTGGCCCCGGTTTTCGGGGCGGCGTTCCAGGCTTTCTCGAACCATTCGGCCGCCAGCAGGTATGGGTTCTTGCCCAGTTTTTCCTTGACTCGTTTCTCGAAGTATCGGGCGCGGGCGTCCTTCAAGAAGGCGCAGCGGTGCCAGTAAACGCGTGCTATCTGGCAGTAGAGCCGCCATATGTTGGGGTGATTACGGTTCCGCTCGGCCCCGCGTTCCCCCAACTCGATGGCCTTGCTGACCCATTTCCAGGCCTCCGCCGCAGTCGGCGCATCGTATTGTATGTTGTAGGCCATGTTCCATACCTGGAAGTTGTATGCCGCGATGTCGGTCGGCTGGAACTTGGCTATCAGCCGGATCACACCGTCGAGTTCGACCCACTGGCGCTGCTCCTTCAGAATCGCCGCCCGATACCACAGCCAGTCCACGACGATAGTGCGGAAACTTCCCAGCATCACCGTGGCCCCCAACTCGATCAGTCGGTCGCGGGCGCTGATGTCGGGGGTGGCTAACAGGCCCTGGCGGGAACGGTCAACTCCCCGCTGAGCGAGCTGGAGGAGGCCGCAGGTGAGAACAAGGCCAACCAGGAATAATGCTATGAAGCGGACCCGGCTGTGCTTTTTCACTCGAATTCCCTCGTTTTCAAAAAAGCGCAGCCGAGGCAGAAGCATACTGCTATGTATATGAGCGCGTAACAGGCGCCGTGAAACACCGCCGACCACGGAACCGTCCATCCGCGGTTGACAAAGTATGTCGAACTAAATCTATCGAAACTTGGGGCAACCGCAATCAACAATTTGGTAAAGATATACTTCAGCCACGTCCAAGCGCCTTCCTGCAACGTCGCCTCGCCGTGAGCAGCCAGCACGAACGGGTTGCCCGGCGCGGCCAACTGCGCCTGGCTGAGCCCCTGGACGATAAGGTCCTTCACCCCGCCGGAGAGAGCGACAACCATGGTGAACAGGATAGCCACAGGTGCGGACAGCAGGGTTGATGCCGCGGCGGCAAGGACGGTGAACAGGCTGAGCTGAAAAAAGATGAGGAGTATGGACCGCGCCGTGCTCGCCAGAAAACTGTCGGGGGTGAGCAGAAGATACAGGGGGCATTCCTTGCTTTTGTAGCCGATGCGGTGGGATGGGCGGAGGTCTTTGAGCGTTACTTCAACTCCCGCCTCCCCGTCGATAAGGCGGCGCGGAAAATGTATATACGAAGTGGTCTTACTGCGGAGATCCACCGGGAGGTCTTTGGACTCGCCGGTGGCAGGGTTCCGGACCTCGACGGTCAGGCCGGTGTGGTCAACGAGGTCGAGTCCACGGGTGTAGTGGACCAGAAACCGTGCGCGGATGGTCTGCTGGCCTTGGGGCAGTTTGCCGGGGTCGAAGCCGCGGATGAGCCAGGTGGGCTGCTCTGTCGAGCCGTAGTATGTCCTGCCAGATTCCGGGTATGCCGGGGCGTAGTCCGTTATCTCCACGTCCAGCGTCCCGCCAGCTGTGACGCTGCGAGGGAGGGCGAATACCTCTTCGTAGTATTTGATCGAGCGGCCCCTTGGGGCACCGGCCCCATCGCTGCCCTCCCGGAACACAAACTCCACTTCCTTGGTCACTTTCTTCCGGGTGGCTGGATTCCGGAAGATGAACCTCGCCTGCGGTCTTGGGTGTGCCTCGCGGCCGCGGAGCGGCTCATACCGGTGGCCGGTGAAGCGGAATCTCACGTCGATGTCCCGGTCTTCTGTCGGCAGGCGCAGGCCGGACAGGTCAAAGCGCCACGTGTCGCCCTGCGCCAGGCGCCCAGCGCGCAGGAGCAGTTCGGTGTGCGAAAAGTCAGCCCGGCCCTTGCACAGCACACTGAGGCTGGCAGGCTCGGCCACCCGCAGCACGTCGAGCGACCGCTCGTGCAGCTCGACCGAACTTTTCGGAATGGTGCCCGAAATGCTGGTGTCGCGCCGGGCGATGGTCACCGCGTAGCGGGTGCCCGTTTTTCCGTCGGCCACCAGCTCCTGCCCCAGCCTGGCGGGAACCGGGCCGGTTTCGGTCTGGATTTCCGCGTCGGGGGCTGTTACCTCCAGGGTGTAGGACCCGCCAGCGTATGACTTGCGGGCGCTGGCGACGTGGGTGACTGCCACGGTAACCAACCCGCCGAGGAGGAGAAAAACAAACATCACTGCGATCAGACCGAGCGCCTTGCCCAGGAGCAGCTCAAGTCGGGTGACGGGCTTGGTGATTACGGAATATATCCGCTTGCTGTCGATGTCGCCGGGTAGTGTGGAACCGCCGAGGAAGGCAGCGGCGATGAGGCCGAACAATGTCAGCGCTCCCAGGCAGAAGCGCTGGACAAGTATGACCCGCTCGCGGTCAACGTCACCGGGCCAGAGCAGCGACCCGGCCGCAAACAGGCCCACCAACCCGACCATCCCCAGCAGCACGCGGCTGCGGATGGCTTCCCTGAGCGTGAGTGTGACGAGCGCCGCAAGCCGTCGCACCTCTCCGGTCGAGCAAGTGTGCCGCAGGAGCATAATGAAGACCGACTTCGACCGGCCCGGCGGGGCGGATTTACTGTTCCCGGACATGTTCCCCTTGTCGCTCGGTCTCAATTATGCGCATAAAAAGCGAACTCAGGGTGTCGTATGGGTGTGTCATGGTGACCTTGTCGTGTCCCATGCCTGCCAGGAACTTTTTCAGTTGCTCCTGCTCTTTCTCCGTCAGGTCGTCCACGGTTAGTTGCGTTTTGTTTTTGAGCACGAGGAGGTCGTCCAGCGCTCCCTCTTCGCAGAGTCTGCCATTGTGCAAGATGGCTACTCTGTCGCAGACGTCCTGCACGTCGGGCAGCAGGTGGGTGCAGAGCATCACGGTCTTGCCCAAGCCCTTGAGCCTGAGGATGAGTTCCTTGACTTCCCGGCGGCCGATGGGGTCGAGGCCGGAGGTAGGTTCGTCCAGGAAGATGAGTTCGGGGTCGTTGATGAGGGCTTGTGCGATGCCGATGCGGCGCGACATCCCCTTCGAGTAGCCGCGAAGTGCCCGCTTTCTTGCGCTCTGCAAGCCGACGAGTTCAATCAACTCGTCTGTTCTTCGGCGGCGTACCCGGCGCGGAATGCCGAATATTTTCCCGTAGAAATCGAGTGTCTCCTCGGCGTTGAGGAAGCGATAGAGATATGATTCTTCGGGGAGGAACCCGATTTTTTCCTTGGCAGCGATGTCGCCGGCGGGACTTCCAAGTACCTCCGCCCGGCCGCGAGTGGGAAAGATCAGACCCCGCAGAAGTTTGGTGGTGGTGGTTTTGCCGGACCCGTTCGGGCCCAAGAGGCCGAACACCTCGCCGCAGCGCACCTGCATGTTCAGCCGGTCCACAGCGAGCACCTCTGGCTTCATGAACCCCGAATACACCTTGGTCAGGTCAAACGTTTGAATGACTGTTTCACCGTTCATCAGGCGCGCTGGTCTCCCTCAAAAAGCGTCCTGCAGCAGCTCGATATTCCAACCAGGTTTTTGCGCCTGGTCGGGCACGAGTGACACGACGTCGAACCGGCACAACTTGTTAGGAAGCCGCTTGCGGCCGAGGTAGGCCGAAGCGGCGGCCCGTATTCGGGTCTGCTTTGCCGGGCCCACCGAGGCGTACGGTGATGCGAACTCATCGCTGGTGCGGGACTTAACCTCGACGAAGCAAAGCGTATCGCCATCGGCGGCTATGATATCAATCTCGCCCATCGGTGTCGAGAAGTTTCGCGCCAGGATGGTGTAGTTGTGGGCTTTCAGGAACCTTTCGGCGGCGCGTTCGGCGGCATCGCCCAGTTTTTTTCGCGGTCGCACTGGTCTCACGGAGTTAGCCCGGCCAAGTGCTCACTTCGCCGATTTGGTTTTGCCGGATTGCTTTGCCTTGACGTGGGTTGCCTTTCCGACGCGTTCTCGGAGGTAGTAGAGTTTGGCGCGGCGGACGGAGCCGGAGCGTGTGACCTTGATCGCGGTAATGGCCGGGGAGTGGATGGGGAAAGTTCGCTCGACCCCCTCGCCGGCGACGATGCGTCGGACGGTGAATGTTTCGCGCAGCCCGCTGCCCTTTCGGGAAATGACAATGCCGGTGAAGACGTGGACCCGTTGGCGCTCGCGCTCGCTGATGTTGACGTGCACCTGAACCGTATCGCCAACATTGAACTGGGGAATTTCCTGCTTCATTTGTTCGTTTTCGATATCAGTAATCAGCTTTGCCATTGTTGGCTCCTTCGGTTAGCGGTCAATCACGACACAGTATGTCGGGCCTGCGCTCTCTTGTCCTGGCAAGCCTGTGCTGGCGGCGCCAGTCTTCTATGGCCTGGTGGTGGCCGCTCAGGAGCACCTGTGGGACTTTCATCCCCCGGAAGTCGGCCGGACGGGTGTACTGGGGGTGGTCCAGGCGGCCGTCAAGGGAGAAGGAGTCGTCCCTGGCGGAGTCCTCGTGGCCCAGCACTCCGGGCAGCAGCCGCGCGGTAGCGGCGATGATGACAGCCGCCGGCAGTTCTCCGCCGGTGAGCACGTAGTCGCCGATAGATATTTCGTCCGCGGCCAAGCCTGTTCGGACGCGTTCGTCGAAACCTTCGTAGCGGCCGCAGACGAGCATCAGCCGGGGCTGGTTCGAGAACTCCGCGGCCAGGCTCTGGGTGAAGGTGCGGCCCTGTGGCGTCAGCAGGACGATCCGCGGCTTTACGTCGGCTTTTGCCTCGATGTCCTCCACCGCGGTGAAGATGGGCCCGGGCATCATCACCATTCCCGGTCCGCCGCCGTAGGGCCTGTCGTCCACGCTCTTGTGGCGGTCGGTGGTGTAATCCCGGAGGTCGTGGACGTGGACCTCGAGCAGCCCCTTCTCCTGCGCCCTGGCCAGGATGCTTTCGGCCAGGTATGGCCCGAGTAAATCGGGGAATATGGTAATGACGTCGAAGCGAAGCACCGTGCGTTCCCTTCCTAATCCGGCTGACGCGGTTCAGGTGTGAATACCGTTGGCTTTCAGGATATTCCTGACCGTTTCCGTCGGCTTAGCGCCCCTGTCCAGCCAGAAGATGACCCTGTCGCGCTTGACGGTGGCCTGGTCTTCTTTTTTTTCACGCAGGGGGTTATAGGTGCCGATGGTTTCGAGGCTCTTGCCGTCACGTGCGGAGTGACTGTCGAAGACATCGATCCGGTAAGATGGTTTTTTCTTCGAGCCCATTCTTTTGAGTCTGATACGCGTAGCCAAGTTAAGTTCTCCTTGTCAGCGTGGGAAGTTGAAGTCGGGGAAGCCGGCTCCTCGTCCCTGCATTCCCTTCTTCATCATTTTTTTCATCTGCCTGAATTCCTTTAGCAGCGAATTTACCTCCTGCACCCTTGTCCCGCTCCCAGATGATATACGAAGGCGCCGCCTCCCGTCAATGATTTCAGGGTGGGCGCGCTCTCCGGGGGTCATGGACTGTATGATTGCTTCGACGCGTGTGAACTCCGATTCGTCCAGTTCCTGGTCGCCCATCATGGCGCCCAGTCCGGGGATTTTGCCCAGAAGGTCGCTGATTGGCCCCATCCGTTTGAGTTGCTGGAACTGGTATAGCATGTCGTCGAGGGTGAACGTCGCCTTTTGGAGTTTCTTTTGCAGCTTGGCGGCCCTCTCCCGGTCCATGGTCTCTTCTGCTTTTTCCACAAGCGAGACCACGTCACCCATCCCGAGGATGCGGCCGGCCATCCTGTCGGGGTGAAATTCTTCCAGGCCGTCGAGTTTTTCGCCCACGCCGGCGAACTTGATAGGACGACCGGTCACGGCGCGAATGGACAGTGCCGCGCCGCCGCGCTCGTCCCCGTCGAGCATGGTCAGGATGACGCCCTCGATTCCGATCTGCTTGTTGAATTGGTCGGCGCTGTTGACGGCGTCCTGGCCGGTCATAGCGTTGGCGACGAGCAGTTTTTGGCCGGGCTTCACCTTTGCATCGATCTTTTTCAGTTCCTTCATCAACGCTTCATCAATATGGAGCCGTCCTGCCGTGTCCAGTATTACCAGGTCGTGGTTGTTGGCGAGGGCATATTTGAGCGCCATCACGCAGATCCGCTGCGGGCTGAACTCTTCGGTGAAGACCGGGATGTCGAGTTGTTCGCCCAGTAACTGCAGCTGTTTTACCCCCGCCGGGCGCTGGACGTCTGCGCCGACAAGCAGCGGTGACCGGCCTTTCTTGGCGGCGAACCGCGCCAGTTTGGCGCACGTGGTCGTCTTCCCGCTCCCCTGCAGCCCGAGCATCATCACCACCCCCGGGCCGTCGTCCGCAGGGGGGAGCGACGTGTCGGCCTCGCCCATTAGCCTGACCAGTTCATCGTGCACAATCTTGACGATCTGCTGCGCCGGCTTGACGCTCTTGATGACCTCTTGGCCGACGGCCTGTTCGCTGCATGCGGCGACGAAGTCCTTGGCGACTTTGTAACTGACGTCGGCCTCCAGCAGGGCCATGCGTATCTGGTGCATGCCCTGCTTGATGTTTGCCTCCGTCAGCTTCCCTTTTTTACGAAAGCTCTTGAAAACGCCGTCGAGAGCACTGGTTATTGATTCAAACACAGAGATTCCTGCCTGTTGGCTCATTTCCGTCAGACTGTGGCGGCACCATAGTGTAACGGTCGGGCACTGCTCAATCCTCTTCGGTTCGCTCGATTTTCGCTCCAAGTTGGTTGAGCCGCCCTTCGATGCGCTCGTAGCCCCGGTCGATGTGATAGACCCGGTGGATTGTCGTGGTTCCCTGAGCTGCGATTGCGGCGAGGAGCAGTGCGGCGCTGGCGCGGAGGTCCGACGCCATCACCTCGGCCCCCAGCAGATTGCTCCTGCCGGCGATGATGACGCTGGGGCCTTCTTTGCGGATTTGCGCCCCCATCCTGTTGAGTTCCGCCACGTGCATGAAGCGGTCGGGAAACACCTTGTCGGTCACCACACTTATGCCGTCCACAGTGGCGAGAAGCGCCGAAAGTTGCGCTTGGAGGTCTGTGGGCACGCCGGGGTATGGTAGAGCAACCACGTCGGTCGCACGCAAATCGTCCTCCGCGCTCACACGGCAGGCGCGGCCTTCGGGTTCAACCGAGACGCCGATGTTGCGAAGGGTGTCGGCCACCGCAGAAAGGTGTTCCGTCCGCAGGCCGCGGAGGGTCATCCGGCCGCGGGTTATGGCGGCGGCGGCCATGAACGTGCCTGCCTCGATGCGGTCGGGGATGACCTGGTGTTCGGCTCCGCGAAGTTCGTCCACCCCGTGGATGACGATTCTGTGGCTGCCGGCGCCTTTGATGTTGGCGCCCATCTTGTTGAGGAACGTAGCGAGATCGACGATTTCCGGCTCGCACGCGGCGCATTCGATTACGGTCTGCCCCTCGGCCAGGCACGCGGCCATCATCAGGTTGCACGTCCCCAGCGCCGTGGAGCCGAACGGACCGCCCAGATACACCTCGGCCCCGGCCAGCCTCTTAGCCTTCGCCTCGACATAACCATCGTTGAGCGCCAGCGCCGCGCCCAGTGCTCGGACGCCCTTCAGGTGCAGGTCGATGGGGCGGACGCCTATGACGCAGCCGCCGGGCAGCGACACCCGCGCCCGCCGACGCCTCGCCACCAGAGGGCCAAGCACGCAGATGCTGCCGCGCATCTGGCTGACCAGCTTGTAAGGCGCCTCGCACCGCGACTCGTCCTCCGGTGTTATCTCCAGCGCCCGGTCGGCGGTGCGCTCCACCCGGACGCCGAGTTCCTCGAGGATTGCGGACATCGTCCTGATGTCGCGCAACTCCGGCACGCCCTTGATCCGGGAGGTACTCGTGCCCATCAGCGCTGCGGCCATAATGGGCAGGGCGGCGTTCTTGGCACCGTTCACCGTGATCTCGCCTTCGAGCCTCGTACCGCCCTGTACCTGGAATCGGTCCATTTAGAGGTTTCTTCCCGAACCTTGTTTTTTCTTCCTTGCCATCAGCACCCGCTCGGCCCTGCCCAGGTCGCGCCGGATGCGTATGTCTTCATAGGCGTCATTTGCATGCGCCGCGGCGACGTCCCGTCCGGCGGTGTTGGGGCTTGTCTCGATCACCAGCACTCCGGCGGGGCGGAGATAGTCAGGTGCTTCCGCGAGCAGACGGAGGGTGTGGCTCATTCCATCTTGCCCGGAAACCAAGGCGACCGTGGGCTCGTGCTGAGCGACCTCCGGCATGAGGCTGGCGAACTCGGACTCCGCCACGTATGGCGGGTTCGAGACCACGCAATCAGCCGCCCCTACGAGGCCATCGCCGGCCAGTGGCTCGAACAAGTCACCGGCGCGGATGGTGACGCGTTCGGAGACGCCGAGGTTCTCGGTGTTCTGCCCGGCCACTTCGACCGCGGCCCCGGAAATATCCGTGGCGTACACCGTCGCCCTCGGCTTCGCCAGGGCTATGGATATGGCGATGTTGCCGCAGCCGGTGCCGACGTCGATGACCACCCGCGTCGAGTCGTCTATCTCGGCCAGGGCACATTCGACCACCGTTTCCGTTTCCGGGCGCGGTATCAGGACATCGGGCGTGACCTGGAATTCGTGTGCCATGAACTCGCAGCGCCCCAGTATTTGTTTTACCGGGCGCCGCTCGCCCCGCTGCCTGACCAGGTGGCGGAATTCGGACAGTTCCGGCTCGTCCACAGTTTCCTCAAATCGCAGGTACAAGTCGATCCGTCTGCAGCCCAGCACCTTGGCGAGCAAAAGCTCGGCGTCGAGCCTCTGGGTGCCCTGGTCACGGATGCCTTTTTTCTCAAAGAACGACTTTGTAACGTTGATCAGGTCCAGGACCTGCCATTGGTCAGTCATTGTCCGGGCTCTTTTCGCCCAGTTCGGCGAGTTGTTGTTCCCGATACATCTCCTGTAGGTCGGCAATAAGTTTGTGCAGGCCGCCGGCCACGATCGGTTCCAGCGGGTAGTTCTTGTTCAGCCTGTGATCGGTGACGCGGTTTTGCGGGAAGTTATAGGTTCGTACACGGCTGCTGCGGTCTCCGGACCCTATCTGTGATTTCCTGTCTGCGTCGCGGGCCTGTTTCTTCGCCGAGCGCTCCAGTTCGTATAGCCGGCTGCGCAGTACCCGCATGCCCTTCGCCTTGTTCTTGTGCTGGCTCTTCTCATCCTGGCAGGACACCACCAGGCCGGTTGGGAGGTGGGTTATCCTGACGGCGGAGGCGGTCTTGTTGACGTGCTGTCCGCCCGGGCCGGAGGAGCGGAACGTGTCGATGTGGAGTTCGCTTTTTTCGTCGATGTCAACGTCCACCTTTTCGGCTTGTGGGAGCACAGCGAGGGTGACTGCCGAGGTGTGGATTCGGCCGCTGGCCTCTGTGGTGGGGACGCGCTGGACGCGGTGTCCGCCGCTCTCGTGGCGGAGTTCGCTGTAAACGTTCTGGCCCTTTACCTCGAAGATAACCTCCTTGAAGCCGCCGAGTTCCGTGGGGCTGGCGGAGGCGATGTCGGTCTTCCAGCCCTTGTTCTCGGCATATTTCTCATACATCCGGAACAGGTCGGCGGCGAAGAGTGCGGCTTCGTCGCCGCCGGTGCCGGCGCGGATTTCGATAATCACGTCACGCCGGGCATCTTCGTCTTCGTGTATGAGCAAGTCTTCGATTTCGCGTTCCAGTTCGGCTTCGTCGGCCTCGACCTGGCTCACTTGCTGGCGCGCCAGCTCCACGAGTTCTTCATCTGCCTTTTCGCTCAGTATGGCGTTGGCTTCGGAGCGTTGTTTTTCCAGCGACATCAGGTGCCGGTGTTTGGCGGCGGCGCGGGACGCGAGGCCGTACTCCTTTGCACATCTGCGGTAGGCGGCCTGGGCGGCGATGATTTTCGGGTCTGCCAGTAGTTTCTCGAGTTCGGCGGCCCGGGCCGCCAGTTGGCCGAGCCGCTCAAGAAGGGGGCCGTTAAGCATGGCGGCCTCCGCGGGCTATGTTTCGGGTTTGTCTGGGGTCGTGGGTGCGCCTGTGGGCGGTTTGGCGGAGTCTGCTTCCGGCTCTTGTGCGCTGCTTGCCGCCGCTCTCGCCTGCCTCTTGGCGCTGAAGTCGCCGTAGCGCCGCTTGAACCGCTCCACTCGGCCAGCGGTGTCCACAAATTTCTGCTTGCCAGTGAAAAACGGGTGGCATTTTGAGCAGATCTGCACCTCGTAGTCGCCCTTGGTCGATCTAGTCTGGATAACGTTTCCACAGGCGCAACTTATCTTGGCAGGCTTGTAGTCAGGGTGGATGCCCTTCTTCATCGAGTTTATACCTCTATTTACGCGGTTGATTGATGCCTCTTATAAATCATTATAAATTACGGCGGCCGAATTTCAAGCAAAAACCGCCGAACCCG
This sequence comes from Candidatus Brocadiia bacterium, assembly GCA_030605345.1. Lineage (GTDB taxonomy): Bacteria > Planctomycetota > PUPC01 > PUPC01 > PUPC01 > JAUWIN01. The sequence goes on along the minus strand of JAUWIN010000003.1, from coordinate 22,589 downwards.
CTGCGCCGAACCCCAGCAGTTGCGGCGCCCGGGCCGCGGGGGTATAATCTTCCATCCCCAGGGCCGGAGTGCAAATGACATACAGGTTGCTCATCGCTTCTGCGTCCGCCGGAGCCGGACACGTCCGCGCTGCATCCGCGCTCAAGGAGGCCTTCGACCTTACTGCCTACGAGGGCACCGCGCAGGCCGTCGATATTCTCCAGTATACCAGCGCGCTGTTCCGCCACCTTTATCTCCGCTCCTATTTCTCCGTCATCAGTGCTCTTCCGTGGTATTGGCGCTTCTTATATCACCGCTGGGACAAAAAGCCGGTAGGAGGGCTGGAACGGCGGGCGATGTGCGCCTTCGACCGGTTCAGCGCGGGGAAGTTTATCAGGTTGGTACAGGAACAAAAGCCCACCCACATCATCTGTACCCACTTCCTCCCTGCGGAGGTGCTCGCCTGGATGCGCCGCACCGACAGGCTCAACGCCTGGGTCGGCGTCGTGGTCACCGACTACGACGCCCACAGAATATGGGTCAACAACGGAACCGACCACTATTTTGTAGCGTCCGACTACCTTCGTGGCCTGCTCATCAGCAAGGGTGCCCCCCCCGAGCAGGTCACCACTTGCGGCATCCCCATCGCTCCTGTCTTCTCGGAGCGAATCGACCCCTCCGAAGCGCGGGCAGAACTCGGACTTGACCCCCGCATGCCGACCGTGCGCAGCGTCGGTGGCGGCAGCGGAGTGGGCGGAATGAGAAAAAATGTCGTCGCCGTGGCCGAATACGGCGAAATCCAGATACTCGCTGTCGCAGGACGCAACCAGAAACTCAAACGGAAACTCGACCGGATCAGCCTTCCGGCCCGAGCAAAACTGGTCACGTATGGCTTCGTGAACAACATCGAAAAACTAATGGCGGCGGCGGATGTGGTGGTCACAAAACCCGGCGGGATGTCGAGCTCCGAATGTCTGGCCGTGGGACTACCCATGCTGCTTACCGTGCCCATACCGGGACAGGAGGAGAAAAACTCCGCCTTTCTCATCGGGTGCGGAGCCGCCCTGCCGGCCACCAGCCCCGCGGAACTGCGGCGGGTCGTCGGCGAGCTCTTCGCCGAACCTGGACGCCTCGCGCGGATGAGAGAAGCCGCCCTCGAGGCTGCGCGACCGCGTGCCGCCTTCGATATCCTGGACGCCGCGCTGGACATCGAACCCGCCTGAACGCGCCTGTTCGACCACCACTTCCGACGTTCTTCTTCCTCAAAACCATTCACACTACACCTGTCGTTGACTCGGTTACACCTGAAAAGTAAACTCACCGTGTATGAATGCCCGCGACCATCGAGAGTTGATGCTTGGGCCGTTTCAACCGGACCTGGAAACGGCGCTGGCGGAGAAGGTCCGGGCCGCCAAGGCGGAGGATGGCGGTGCGCCGGTGGTCGTGCTGGTCGGCTCGAACATGCTCGGGCTTTATCTCTGCCGGCTCCTCGCCGAACAGATGCCGCTGTGGAATGTGCGGTTCCTCACGTTCGCCAAAATCGCCCGGAAACTGGGCACGGAAAAGCTCCGCTCACTCGGCCGGGCGCTCCTGCCGCAGCCCGCCGAAAGATTTATCATCCGCGAGACCATCGAGGACCACGGAGCAGGCTACTTCGAGCCAGTTACGGACCTGCCCGGCTTCGTCCGAACAGCAGCCGCATCCGTAAAGGACATGAAGGAAGCCGGGCTCGGCCCCGACGCCCTGGGCCGGGAGAAGGGCAGAAAGATTGCCTCGTTCAAAAAAATCTTCCAGGGCTACGAGGCGACGCTCGAGAGGCTGGCGCGCTACGACGAGGCGGACCTGATGGCCGCTGCCGCCGAGACGGCGCCGACCTCGCCGTTCGTTACTTCCGCCGACTTGGTCGTTTATGGCTTCTACGACCTGAACGGACTCCAGCGCAGGCTGGTGCTCGCTCTCGCGGCCGGGGCCAAATCTGCCGCTGCTATGGTGCCGGCCCTCGAGGTTCCCGCACACGAATACGCAAGACCGCTCGTCAACTGGTTCAAGGACAACGATTTCACTCCGGACGCTGCGCCGTCCGATAATGACGCGCTGACGGCTCGGCTGTTCGCTCCGCCCCAGGGCAAGTCCATAGATGATGGCCGGTTCAGAATCGTGTCGGCGCCAGGTGAAACCCGGGAAGTACGTGAGGTTCTCCGCCAAGTGCTGGAGTTCGCCGCGGGGGGCATCGCATTTCATCAGATTGGCGTACTGCTTCGAAACCCCGACACATACTCACGCCTGCTGCGCGACGCCTTCGACCGCCGCGGAATCCCCTGCTTCGTCTGCGGTGGCATGCCGCTCGGCGAAACACGAGAGGCGCGGAGCATCGAAATGCTCGCCGCCCTGCTCGCAAGTGACCTGCCGCGAGTGGACGTTGTGCAATTCGTGCATTTCGCGCCAATCCGGTTTGAAGAGCTGCTCGGGCACACACCGAGCACCTCGGACTGGGCCTTTCTGAGCATCAAGGCGGGGGTGGTCTCCGGCGCCGCCGAGTGGGTCCGGCGGCTCGCACGGCTCGAAACGCGGCGGGGAGAAGAGCGAACCGACTCGCCCCGGCGGGAGCTGCCGCACCTGGCCGCCTTTATTAAAAAACTGATTGAGGCCAAGGAATCTGTCCCGTCCTCAGGCTCCTGGGCCGAGATAATTGGAGCGTTTGTCCGAGTCTGTGAGCAGTTCATCAAGCCGTCAGCTGGTCGCGACCGGGTTTGTGCCGAGTTGCGGAAGTTATCTGACCTCGACAAGTTTGGCATCGGCGCTACGTTCGACGAGGTCCGAAGGAGCATCGCCGAGCTGTTGGAGCGCCAGCGGATCCAGCCGGAAGGATTTCAGCGCGGCAAGGTCTGCATCGGGAGCCTGTTCGAGTTGCGCGGGCTCCGCTTCGAAGCCGTCGTAATCCCCCGGGTTGTCGAGAAGGGGTTTCCGGCTGTCGGGCGGCAGGACCCAATACTGCTCGACCCGGAGCGGGCGGCGATATCAGAACATGCCGGAGCAGACGCACATCTGCCGCAAAAATCAGCCCGGACGGATGAAGAACGCATGCTTTTCGCGCTCGCCGCAGCATCTGCGGCCAAGCATGTCACCCTGACGTTCTCGCGGCTGGATGTTATCACCGCCCGCGAGCGCATCACTTCGCATTTCCTGACGCGGCTGGTCGAAGCACTGACGGGCAATCGCTGCGACTACTCCAGTCTCGAATCCGCCGAGTGCTTTGTGCGGACTGCAATGTTCCCGAGCGCCGCAGGCGCAGGACAAGAGTTGGACCTCGACGAATATGAGCTCAGTACTATTGCCCGGCTGTTCGACACCGGCAAGCCCAGGGAAGTGCTTTATCTCGGCGACCTGTCGGAGCAGTTCAGGCGGGGCATCGAGGCGGAGACAGCGCGTTGGCAGGAGAAGCGATTCACAAAATTCGACGGCATCGTCGTTGACTCGCCGCACACGAACATTGCCGGCGAGGTAATGTCACCGACCCGGATTGAAACTTACGCTACCTGTCCCTTTACTTATTTCGTGAAGTATGTTCTCGGCATCGAGGTGCTGGACGAGCCAGAGAACATCCACGGGCTTCCCCCGCGCGACCGCGGGGCGCTCATCCACCGAATACTCCGTACTGCTTACCACAGGTGCTTCTTCCAGAACGAGCCGGTCTCCGCCGAGCGGCTTTTCGCCGAGCTTCGGCGCGCGGCCCAGGCCGAGTTCAAGAAACTTGCCATCGCGGTGCCGCTGTTAGTCAAGAAGATTGAACGGGAGAAAATTGTCGCGGACCTCATCCGCTTCGCTCGGTTCGACATGGCCGAATGCGAGGCCGCAGGCGCAAGGCCGGCGCTGTTCGAAACCCGGTTCGGAATGCCGACACCCGGCAGCGATGAAGGCGAAGCATCGGCAGAGGAACCGCTGGAACTGTCCATACGGGGCAAAACCTACAGGTTCAAAGGCAAAATCGACCGGATTGATGACCTCGGCACTGACCGGGCTCGCGTTATCGACTACAAAACCGGCAAAAAGGTCGGGAGGAAGGACTCCTTTCAACAGGGCCGGGCGCTTCAGCTCCCCATTTATCTCCTTGCCGCCCGGATGTTGCGACCCGAGCGGCAGGTCGTCAGCGCGGCATATTGGTTTGTTACCCGCCACGACGACGCCCCGGTTTCGTTCGGCTGTGCGGCGCTTGACAAGCGAATGGAGGACTTGGAGCAGGTTATAGCGACCGTGGAAAGCGGCATCGGAGGGGGCCTCTTTATCGCTAAACCTGAGGAAAAAGTTTGCCGGAACTGCGAGTTCAAGGACATCTGCGGCGTCAACCGCGAGGTTATATTCGAGCGCAAGAAGGATGACCCGGCCATCGCCGACCTGCTCAAATTGGCGGAAATCAAATGAGCGGTGACAACGCGCCCATCGACCAGCAGGCTCGTGACAGGATCGAGCGCGACCTGAACACCTCGTTCGCCGTGGAGGCCGGCGCCGGCACAGGCAAGACCACCGTGCTGACCGGGCGCATCGTCGAAGCCATCCGGACCGGCCGCGCACGGATGGACGAAGTCGTGGCGATTACGTTCACCGAGCGCGCCGCAAGTGAACTCAAGGTGCGGCTCCGCGACGAACTCGAAGGCCTCCAAGTTGAGACCGAAGGCCAGGCTGCCCAGCGGATTTCGGACGCCCTGGCTGCGCTCGATACAGCCCACACCTCCACAATCCACTCTTTCGCCTCCGAGATACTGCGCGAGCGACCAGTCGAAGCGGGCGTGGACCCTGGCTTCGAAATCGGCGACGAGATGGAGACGTCGCTGCTTTTTGAACAGGTCTGGGCCAACTGGCTCGACCGGGAACTAAATAACGAAGACGGTGCGCTCAGCGAGGCATTCCTGGCTGGCCTCACCGTGGGGAACGTCAGGGATCTGGCGTTTAATCTGCGGGAGTATCGTGATCTGGAGCTGCCGGGCGAAGAGGTGCACCTGACCAACAGATTGGAGGATTTTCGGAGCGACTTTGTGCCGAAGGCACGCCAACTTTACGTCCGGATGCAGCAGAAATGTGCCTCGCCGAGTTGCTCTTGCGTCTCCAGAATCCTCGCAGCCGTCCGTGCCGCCGACGAAATCAAGGAGGCCGACCATGACGACATGCTGGCACGTATATCCTCGATTCCGCCCTTGGGCGCAAAACAGTGCAGAAACGCTTGCAAGGATAAGAACACCAAGGACGCCTGTAAGGCCGGGCTGAACGAGTTAGAGGATCTGGTGGCTGACCTGCGCGACCCGGCCAGCCACATGCTGGTCCACCGACTTGCCGGCCTGGTCCGCGGAATGCTGGATGAATACGCGGCGGCGAAACGCGACAGGGCAGTCCTGGACTTCGATGATCTGCTGCTGAAGGCCCGCAACTTGCTCCGCGACAACCGGAGAGTTCGAGCGTATTTCCAGCGCCGATTCAAGATGATCCTTGTCGATGAGTGCCAGGACACAGACCCACTGCAAACGGAGATTGTCTTTTTCCTTGCCGAGGATGGCGCCACGGCCGACACCTGGCGCGACGTTAGCATCGTTCCGGGCAAACTGCTCTTCGTGGGCGACCCGAAGCAATCCATCTACCGCTTCCGCCACGCCGACGTTGAGGCGTATGAGGAAGCCAAGCAGGTCGTGCGGCGCTCGGGCGAACTGGTCAACATCAGCGAGAACTTCCGAAGCTCCGCGTCGTGCGTCGGCTGGGTCAACGCGGTGTTCGGCGAATTAATCGGAAGGCCTGAGAACGGGGCTTACCAGCCGGACTATGTCCCGCTGGCAGCGTGGCGGAAGGATGCGGCGGCGGCCACGACGGTGCTGAGGCCGCCAGCGGGCGAGGAGTTCAGTAAGATCGATGACGCCCGGACCGCCGAAGCGGCAGCTGTGGCCGCCCACATAAACCAGATGGTCGGAGACGCCGACGAGGTGTTCGACAAGGACACGCACACTATGCGGCCCGTGCGGTTCGGCGATTTTGCGCTGCTCTTCCACAAGCGCCTCGCCCTCGGCGCCTACGAAGCGGCGCTGAGCGGTCTCGGCGTGCCGTTTCGCACAGTGAGCGGCAAAGATTTCTTCGCCAGGCAGGAGGTCGTCGAACTGCGGGTGCTTCTGGCGGCGGTCGAACGGCCCTATGATGCTGCCGCCGTCGTTGCCGCACTACGGACCTCACTGCTCGGGGTCTCGGACGACGAGCTGGCCGCCGTGGCCGGGGACTTTGACTATCTCAAGCGTGAACAGCCCGGTAGTGCGTACCTGTGTTCGGTCTTCGATCGACTTGCTGGCTGGCACCGGGCGCGAAGTTCGCAGAGCATCTCCGGCCTGGTGCAGGACATTTTGTCCGATACCAAAGCGCTGCAGTTGTTTTACCTGAAGCCCAACGGGGAGCAGCGCGCGGCGAACCTCACAAAAGTGGTCGATGCCGCCCGCGCCTATGAACAGAAACCCGGCGCCACGTTCGGCGGATTCGTGCGCTGGCTCGAAGAACGCACACACGTGGCCAAGGAGGCCGATTCACCGCTGACGGAAGAGGCCGGGGATTTCGTCAAACTGATGACTATCCACCAGGCCAAGGGACTCGAGTTCCACGTCGTCGCTCTCCCAGATATCTCATGGTCGTCCCACCCGAACAATAAATTCGTGGTCAACCCCACAGAAGGCACGTTCGACGCTCGGCTCGGTTCTAAGGATGAAGGGATACAGACTATCGGTTTTGCGAAGGCGGAGGAACGGGAGAAGCGTGCGCAGGAGGCCGAACGGCTCCGCCTGTTGTATGTCGCCGCCACCCGCGCCCGCGATCGGCTGATTGTGCCGTATTTTCCCAGCAAGGGCAAGCCGGAGGGCTACCTGAAATATCTTGCCGAAATCATTGATGATGCAACCGGGGCCGTGCGCGAATACCAGGCCGAAGTTATCACGCGTCCCGAGGACCTGAAGGTGACAGAGAGCGCGGCGTTCCGCGTCGACCTGTCCGGCAAGCCACCGGCTGGCTGCGCTGCTCTGCACCGCCAGCGGGAAGACTGGGAGGATGAGCGGAAACAGCTGATACGGTCCGCCTCGGCCGGGAAGCGGCTGAGGGCTGCGTCCTCGCTGAGGACCGGCGAGCACGAAGATTTCGGCCTTGCGGCCGGCGGCGGTGAGCCGGCCAGGTCAATAGGCGACGCAACCCACGCCGTGCTGGAGCAGCTTGATCTGGCCACTGGAGCGGACCTGGCCGCGGTTGCGCAAGTGGAGGCCCTGCGCAGCGGTATGCCGGAGCAGTGCCGCGTCATCGAGCGGCTGGCGAAGAACGCGCTGGACATGCCTCTGGTCAGGCGGGCAGCCGAGGCGTCAAAATTGTATCGCGAAGTGCCCTTCGCGGTCAGCGCCAGCGGGGCGGTTCTCGAGGGGGTTATCGACCTCGCCTTCGACGATGGGCACGGCCTCACCATCGCCGACTACAAGACCGACGACGTGCCAGAGGAACAACTCTCTGAACATGCGACGCAGTATCGTCTCCAGATAGGTGCTTATGCGCTGGCGGCGGCCGAGGTGTTCGGTGAACTGCCCGTGTCGGCTTCTCTGCTGTTTCTCCGAAGCGGGAGCGAAATTCCCGTTGAGATAAACAGCGCATTAATCGAAAGGGTGAAAGCCGAACTGTGAGTGCAACGGCAAGTCTCTGCGAGGTCTTCAGTGGCATCCAGGGTGAGGGTGTGCACGTCGGCGTGCGGCAGGTTTTTGTGCGCTTCGCCGGCTGCAACCTGTCGTGTCTGTATTGCGACACGCCCGAGGCGCGCAAGGCAACGCGCTTCGCACAGGTGGAGCAAACGCCCGGCGGGCGCGAGTTCGGCCGGTCGGCGAACCCAATGCCCGCGCCGGAACTCGCTGCGGCGCTCGAACGCCTTGACAAGAATCATTGGCACGACTCGGTTTGCCTGACCGGCGGCGAGCCGTTGCTGGCGGCGGATTTCATCAGTGAATTCGCTCCGCTGTGCGAAGGGCGGAGGTTCTACCTGGAAACAAACGGCACGCTCCCCGGCGAACTCGAGAAGGTCATCGGCCTGGTGCACACGGTAGCGATGGACATCAAAATCGCGTCGTCGGCGGGGTATGCAACCGCCGCAGACATCTGGCGGGAGTTTCGGTCGGTGGCTACCGCCGCAGAGGTGTTCGCCAAGGTAGTAGTGGCAGACAAAACATCCAGCGGCGAGTTGACGCAGGCCTGCGAGGTCATTGCGTCGGTCGGGAAAGACATCCCGCTCGTGGTTCAGCCGGTTACTCCGGGCGGCCACAAAATACAGCCGCCCGGCCCGACACGACTGCTCGAACTTCAAGCCGCCGCGCTTGATGTGTTGGACGACGTCCGCGTCATCCCGCAGGTCCACAAGCTCATGGGTCAGAAGTAGCATCAGGGCCGATGCAAGCTTTCTCAACGCTCGAGCGAGTGGTTATTTCGGGAAGATTTTGATGTACGACTTCGCCTTGAGCCGTTCGAGCCAGGCAGCAATCTCCGCGCGGGCGCGGCGCTCATGTATTTTGCGGACGATGTCGGGGACAGCCTGTTCGAACTGTATTTTGCGCCGGGGCAGGATATGTTCCAGGCGAACGATGTGGCAGCCCCGCTCGGTTTGAACCACTTCGCTCATCTGCCCCGGCTCAAGCCCGAAGACGACCTCATCGAGCGGCTCGATAAGCGACGCTTTGGTCACATCCTCCCACAGCCCGCCGCGCTCTGCATTGGCGTCTTGGGAGTATTCTTTTGCCAGTTTTTCGAACGTGCCCGGCTCTGCTTTCAATCGCTCGAGCAAAGCCCGGGCAAGGCGGGAAGCCTGGTTCTTTTCGCGGAACCTGTTGAACTCCAGCGTGATCATTCGCATCCGCGCCGTGGGCGGCAGCTCGAAGCGCTCGGGGTTCTGTTCGTAGTAACTGCGGACATCTGCCGGGCGCACCAGCACCTTGTCCGAGAGGACCGTCCAGAACGCCTTGCGCTTCAGGATGCTGTCGCGAATCTCCGCCGAGCGTTCGGCAATGCTGCTGCCGCGCTCTTCGAGCAGCGTTTTGTACTGGTCGAAGTTGTCCATGCCCAGGCGTTCCATTTCGTCCCCTATCGCTTGGTATAATTCGTCGTCGGAGACAGTTAGGCCGCGCCAAGTCGCCCAGCGGATGATGAGCATGTCCTCGATGATTTGCTTCAGAGCGGTCGAGCGCAGCGTTGCGCGTGGCACGTCGCCCAGGGTGTCACGTGCGGCCAGTCGTTCGGCCAATTCGTCGGCGTCGGTCTTGCGCACGTAAGCGTCGTTCACAATCGCAGCAAATTCCGCGTTTTGTTCGGGCTGGTGGGGGTCCATTGTGGCTTGGCTGAAGATTTTCGCCAGCCCGGCCTTGGCTCGCGGCTCATTGTATCGCGGATGGATTTCGGCGGCCTGGTTTTGGAGGAACAGGAGATTTCGGAGGGTTCTTTTTCTTTTTATTGCCTTGCCGAGCGCGCGTGCAGCCTGTTGCTCTTCGCCCAGGATGTGATGTGCGAGGGCAGCGTAGATATCGACCTGTGGCTTTCTGTTGGGGGGGTTCAGCCGGGCGAGTGTCTTCAGGGCGGCCCTGGGATTGCCCAGGCTGAGCTGGCACCGCGCCAGGAGTTCAATTGCCTGCGTCTCGTCGTTCCGCGCCATCTTGCTGGTCAGAGCTGCCGCCTCGCTGTATTGGCGAAGCCCGATGTGGGCTAGGGCTCCATCGATGGCCGCGCGCTGCTGGTAGTCGGGCGGCCCGGCGAGAAGTGTGTTGAGCGCCGCCCACAGGCTGATGCTCGCGCCCAGCAGAACGTCGGCGGGTCCGGTTTTGGTGGCCGGGGTAATTTGCGAGTTGAGCAACTTTTCGCAAATTGCTCCGGCCGGGGCGAAGCGTTGTCCCCGGATCAGCGTCTCTGCCAGCAGCAGTTTATATGCAGGGTGTTCGGACAATCCTGCGGCCCTGCGGAGGTCTGCGAGCCCGGCTTCGGGCGGGCCGGACGCAATCCGGGCTAGGCCACGCGCGGCGAGGGATTCGGGGATTTCAGGGTCTTCGGCCAGAGCGGCGCTGGCGAGTTCGGCTGCGGTGTCTGGCCGGCCCAGCGCGCAGAAGAGGACGGCCATCAACGCAGACCCCGCAGAGGCGTCTTTTTCACCCTGGAAGTCAAGTTCGGTTTTCTCGGCCTGCTCGGGGCCAATCCTGAGAGCAAGCTGCGCGGTCTCCTTGCCCTGGTTATCGTAGAGTGTGATATGGCGGGGGAGCTTGTCAGGGCCAACCGTAATCCGTGCTCGGACGTTGCCGGATTCGCCCGTGAGCAGCAGCGCGCCGTTCTGGTCAATCTTTGGCGGGGTCTTTTCGAATCGTGCAGCCAGCTCGGTGAAGTAGGCGGCGACAGGTGGACAGCGTTCGCCAAGCACGATGCATTCAGCGTCGGCCCGCTTCCCTACCAGTCCGGGCGCGATACGCACCTCAGCCGGCAGGCCGCGATCGGGGTCCGGCGGAAGAATGGCGAACTTGAGCGCCGGGAAGGCCGGCAAGGTTAACAAACCGAATCCCGGAAGGGAGAGGACGGCAGAGTCCCCGTCCCAGTGTAACAGGATGCGTGGCCGGGCTGATTTCGACCCGGAGGCGTGGGGAGGGAGGGAAACTTCGACGTGTGCGTAGTGCGGCCGGCTGACGGTGGCATCGACGTCGAACCGCTTGGCGTTGTGGGTGAAGAATCCAGAGACAGAAACAGACCGGACTTTCGTGTCACGGTTGTAGAGCCTGATGATCTTCTTTGCCGTTTGGTAGTAAAGTTTCTCTGCCTCGCCGATTGCGCGGCCGAGGTCGACCGGGGTCAGGCGTATGACCATGTCGCAGTGGCCGGGCGGCTTGCCGCGAAGCGGGACGAAGAGTATCTCAATGTTGGTGAACACCCCGATGTCCTCGATGGCTTGCCTGAGCGCATCGACTTCCGGCTGCTTGACCGGCTGGTCCTTGCGGAGCGTGATAAGTTCGGCGACTTGGTGCTTGTAGTTGCCCGCCCCGCGCACGATCGCGTTGCGGAGGACGTATTGATTCCCTTCGGTCAGTTCGAGCCGGAGATCGACGGTGCCGCGTGGGTGTTTTTCTGCGACGGCCTCCACGCTTGCGTCCAGGTATCCGCGTTCGCGGCAGAAGCGCGTGGCGCGGTCAACAATCCGGGCGCGGACGTTCTTCGTCCACGTGGTTTTGGCGCCGAGCCCCAGCGCTTTGATTAGTTCATCGGCCTTGATTTGCCGGTTGTGGCGGATGCTGACCTTGCCGAGCGTGAAGAGCACCCCTGGTCCGACCTCGAAACGCACGGTTGCCGAGCGAGCGTTCTGGGAGGCCTTCACGGCGATTCTGCTCACCCGGGCGTCCAGGTAGCCGCGGGCGGCGTATTCCTGCTCGATGGTGCGCTTGTCTCGCAGGACGGCGCGGTAATTCAGAATGCGTTTTCGGAACAGGGTTGAGACCTGCTGGCTGAGCGCCTGCCGACAGGCATCATTTATCGCCGTCACGCCGCCGGTAAATTTTATCCGTTGGACATACGGCCGGGAGAGGTCTTCGGTGTGCGACGCGGACAACGATATCGCCGCGCCATCGGCGCCGAAGTTCAGTTCGAGCGTGGCAGGAACACAGCCGACCATCCGGAGCCTGCGGAGGTCGCCTGCCAGCCTGTCAGCGCTGTATGGCGAGCCGGGCTTCGTCTGCATCAGCCCGCGGGCCACGGGCTTGTCGGCTTGTGGCGAGAGGACGAGCCGGACGGACTTGACTGGTAATTCCGCGGCCGCAGGATGTGCGGAAAGGGCCGTGAACACGCAGACGAAGAAGAAACTGTTCCTACGTGTCCGGGGCTTCAATTTCGTCCACCACATCGATGAGGGTTTCTATGGCCCTGTAGTAGTCCTCCAGTATCGCCCTGACGCGCGACACCGACATTTTGGTCTGGCGCAATTTCATCCAGTAAACTTCCTTGAATGAGAGCGCGGTGGTGCCGACGAAGGAGGCGAGCGCGTCGAAGAGCGGCCCGGTGGTGGTCGGTGGTTCTTCGCCTCGGGCGTAAAGTATCCCCCGCATAAGCGGGGCAATGCCGAACACAGAATCGTGCAGCAGGGCGGTCAGGCGGCGCTTGTTGCCCGCGGCGCTGACATACCCGCGGCTCAACGTGATGAGCCGGCTCCGGAGCTCGCGCTTGCATTGCAGCCGGACGGGGGCGCGGCCGATTTCGACCGGTGAGAGCAGGTCAACGCCATAGACCAGCGTGTTGACCAGCTTCACGTCAAGCAGTTCGATGGGTGAGGCGTCGCGCCATCGCTCGATGTATTTCGGAGTTATCAGCATGGGCGGGCCGATACGGCTGTCTTCGAACTCGTGGCAAAGCGACCCCAGCAAGTCGAGGAGCTCCAGGTCCATTTCTCGGACCACAACCACCGAGTTGATATCCGACCGCTGAGGGTCGAAGTCGTCGGTGACCGCGCTGCCGATGACGTGCAGCGCCAGCACAAGGTCACGCCGTGATTCCAATACGCGTTCGAAGAATGGTGCGACGTGGTCGGCAACGACCAGTCGCAACGACGTCAGGTCGAGTGAGTTATCAGATTGGTCGGCCACGTGTTGGTCCTCCTTTGCGCTGCCGCAGCTATTGTTGGCCTTTGTGCTATTGGGGCACCTCGCCGAAGTTCGCTTCCGGTATTCCGGAGACGAGGCCGGGGGTATAGACCGGCTGTCCGCCGCCTGCCATTGAGATATTTGCCGAGACGCCGGTGAGGATTGACCAGCATCCTTCGGCTACGCCGGCGGCGTGGTTGAGAGGGTCCTCGCGCCTCTCGCCGAGGACGTCGTCGAGCAGACGTGTGTCGCCCCCGCCGTGGCCGCCGCTGCCGGTTTCAAGTTCGATGTTATATGGATCTGCGAACTGCGGATAGACATGGATATGGCTTTTTTCTTCGATTCTCTCGCCGGGGACGGTGCCGTCGCCGCTGATATAGGGGGACTCGAGTCCCTGATATTCGAGCCGCCCGCTGGTGCCGTTGAACATGACGCGGAACCCCTCCCACGGGAGGAAGGAATTGAGGCAGTAAGACATGTGGACACCGCTGACGTACCGGACAACCAAGTTCATGGAATCTTCGATGTCGATGTCCGGGCTGAATACACAGCGGTCACGGAAGTATCCGTCATGGTGCTCCTGGTCGAGATATAGTTCCTTGAGATCTTTGCTGCTGGAGAGGTCGAGCGCGAAGTTGCACGAACCGTCTTGCCTGTGCGGGCAGGTGCGGCAGCGTTCGGTGCGTTTGTTGAGGCCGAGTCTGTCGGCGGTTTCAGGAATATAAAACGCGCGACGGCCAAGGGCGACGACGGTTTCGGGCGAGGAACAAATCCACCAGTTGAGCAAATCGAAGTGGTGTGTTGCTTTGTGGACAAGCAACCCGCCGCTGTTCGCCTTGTGGCGATGCCACCTGCGGTAATAGTCGGCGCCGTGGTGTACGTCCAGGTTCCATGCGAAATCGACCGAAAGGATCTTTCCGATGACACCGTCCCGAAGCAATCGCTTTACCTGTGTGTGCGAGGGTGAATAGCGATAGTTGAAGGTGACGCGAAGGTCTTTGCCGGTTTTGTTGATGGTGTCAACAATCTGCTGGCACTTGTCTTGGTCTATTGTCATGGGTTTTTCGGTGATGGCGTCGCAGCCGAGCTCCATGGCACGGCAGATGTATTTGTGGTGGAAACAGTCCTTCGTGGTGACTATTACGCTGTCTGGTTTCTGTTCGTCCACCATCTGGTCGAACTTGTCAGAATGATAGATTGGGACCTCGATCCCCTTTTCTTTGAGTTGTCTTTGTCGCAGTTCGGCACGGCCCATGTTAATGTCGCAGAGGCCGACCAGCTCCGCAGAATCCTTGTAGGCCCCGGTGATGGCATCGATGAACATTTCACACCGGCCTCCGGTGCCGACGTTAACGAACCGCTTTTTGCTCATGGTGTTTCCTTTTTTTGCTGGTCGTTCTCGTTTTTACTATCTGTCGGAGTTGCAATCTCCGTTTTTCGGATTCCCTCGGCCTCGACGCGCTGGACAAGTTCCTGGCCGGGGGCAAGCCAGTATCCCGCTACGTAACCTGCTTGTCTGTGTTCGGTTCCAAAGTGCGAATACGCCGTTCCCTCGTATTCTTTTCCCTGCCAGTTCCAGGAGTAGCTTTTCGCATGCTTGGGGAAGGTCAACACGACGTGCGCGTTGTTGGTGGTACTGTTGTTGACCACCATCATGTATCGCCGGCCTTCAATATCAACGAACTCGCCAACAAGGATACGCCGGTCTTTTTTATATGTCCACACATCCAAGAGAAGTTCGTTCGGTGTGAACACTTCTCCGTCGCCGAACGCCTCCGGATAGAAAGTAACCCGCGTGGGGGCCAGTTTGAGGAAAAGGTCTCCATAACGTTTATGGAAGGCGGTCTGGATGCGCTGGAGGTCGTAGTATGTGTGGGTTTTCTCCCAATATTCGTCCACCGGTGGGAAGCGGTAATTGCTGTGGGGGTCGCGCATATAGTAAAAGAACCAGAGGACCCCGGTCGCTCCGGAGCAAATGGCGGAATTGAATTGCCACCGCAGGTCGTCGTAGTTGGGGCAGCGATAATGGTAATGGCCCACCGAGACCAAGGTAGTCCAGAACGGGATCCCGTATCGCCAGGCGCCTTCTCGGATGAGGCGGAGATTGGCGAAATAATCGTCCCATCCGCTGGTTCCCGGGTTCATCTGGACATAGTTATCGAAGCAGAGAAAATCGAGATTGCCCTTGCCCGCGGCACAATTAATGTAGTCCGCATAGGTGTCGAATCCCAGCCACTCCGCTACGCCGGGGCCGTAGGGGCCGAGGTTGATGAACGCGTGGCGTTCAGGTGCGGCTTTCTTGAGCCGCCGGCAAAGTTCAAATATCGATTCACAGGACTCTCCGTGTGGCTCGTCACAGACGTGAAAGCCGAACACCGCCGGGTTATCGCGAAAATCTGAGATTAGCTGCGGCAGCTCATCTCCGTACACCCGCCAATCGCGAACAATGAGCTTCATGCCGCGTTCGTTCGCCCACTTCAGCAGGTCTTTCATGAGTTGAAGTTGCTCCGGGTCTTTCGGGTTGTATGACGGACTTTTCGTCAGGGTGAATCCGGCATCGGCCCAGTCCTGCACTTCCGCCTCGTTGATGTGTTCAGCATGGCTGCTCATGTGGAGATAGTTCCAGAAACCGACAGGGAACTTTTTGAGATCGAATGATGCGTTCTTTTCAATTATGCTTCTCAGTGCCTCCGGCGACGGCCTGGCCTGCTTTTCTGCCGATTCGCCTATGCTGAACAGGGTCGTGCAGCCCGCGTTGGCGAACGTACTGGCAGCCATAAACAGGATTGCGCAACACTTGACTCTGTTGACCTTTTCGATTGAGCTGATTGTCACACAACCGCCGGCCTTTCTGAATCTCACAATGATGCTCCTATTCCCAGTCGAGAACAGAGAGGAGTTCGACTACTGCTGAGCCATCAGCATGTCTTTGATTTTCATCAGGCGGCTGACGTTGCTGCGTTCCCGTTCGCTGATTTTCTGCTCGATGTCCCTGCGCTGCTCCTGGAGTTCGGGGATGAGGACGTGTTCGAGGGCGTTGGTGCGGCGGCGGGTGCGCTCGAGTTCGTGCGCCAGCAGTTGCAAGGTCTTTTCGACCTCCGCCAGCTCGAACAGCGCATCGGGCAGTTTCCGCAATTCCTCGAAGGCGACATCGAGTTCGGGCGGGGTCTGGGTGAGGCTGTATCGATATGCCTCGGGCTGGGCTGGCGGATAGAACCGGGGAAGGGCGACTCCCATCACACGACGGGTCTCCACTTCGAGTTCGGCGGTCGAAGCGTTCTGGCTTACGGCCTCGGCGACGGCGCCCTGTGGGGCGATGGCCGTTGCGAGGGTGAAGCGGGCGAGCACATCGGTGAACTTCTGGTCGAAGCGCCGGCGAAGCGTCTTGTATCTTCCCAGCAGGTCGGTCACCTCCTGGACCAGCCCTTCGAGTTTGTCTTTCAGCAGTTTGTGCCCCCGCTGCGCCAGGACCAGCCGCTTGCGCAGCCGGAACAACTCCATGCGGTTGGGATTGAGCTTCTTTCTCATTTGTCGAACTCAGGCAACAGCCGGGAGTGCCACGGGAAGCGGCACTTCCCTTTCTACGCTTGTGTCTTTACTTCCTTTTTTTCTTTCCGTGGTTTGTGGTATTTGTCGAGCGTTTCGGGCTTACAGCGCTTGAGTTCCGCACGGGGGAGGATTCCGAGCAACTCCCACCCAAGGTCTAACGCTTCCCCGATGGGCCTGTTTTCGTCGGGCCCTTGGGCGACGAACCTTTGCTCGAACTCGTCTGAGAACTTTACGAACAGCAGGTCGGTCTGCGAGAGTGACGATTCGCCCAGCACCACGGCCAACTCCTTGGCGCTCTTGCCTCGGGCATACGCCGCATATAGTTGGTTCATCAGTTCGGAGTGGTCCCGGCGCGTCTTGCCCTCGCCGATGCCTTTGTCCTTCAGCCGCGAGAGCGAGGGGAGCACATTGACCGGCGGATAGATGCCCTCGCCGTGCATGGGCCGGTCGAGCAGGATTTGGCCCTCGGTGATGTATCCGGTCAGGTCTGGGACCGGGTTGGTCTTATCATCGTCGGGCATGGACAGGATGGGGATTTGCGTGATGGAGCCTTTGAGCCCGCGGATGCGCCCGGCCCGTTCGTAAATCTGCGAGAGATCGGTGTACATATAGCCCGGATAGCCGCGTCGGGCGGGGACTTCCTTCCGCGCCGCGGAGATCTCGCGGAGCGCGTCGCAGTAGTTGGTCATATCGGTCAGTATCACGAGGACGTGCATGTCCAGTTCGAAAGCGAGGTATTCGGCGGCGGTCAGTGCGGCGCGTGGCGCCGCAATCCGCTCGATGACAGGGCCGTCGGCCAGGTTGATGAACAGCACCGCCCGCTCGATGGCGCCGGTCCGTTTGAAGTCCTGTATGAAGTAATCAGACTCCTCGAAGGTGATGCCCATGGCGCAGAACACGACGCAGAAGCCTTCTTGGGTGGAGAGGACTTTTGCCTGGCGGGCGATTTGCGCTCCGAGCATTGCGTGTGGCAGGCCGGAGCCGCTGAACAGGGGCAATTTCTGGCCGCGGACGAGGGTATTCATCACGTCGATGGTCGAAATGCCCGTCTGGATGAACTCGTTGGGGTAGTCCCTGGCGCAGGGGTTGATAGGGCTGCCATTGATGTCGACGGTCTTTGCGGGTATGACGGGCGGCCCGCCGTCGATGGGCCGGCCCATCCCGTCGAAGGTCCGCCCGAGCATGTCGGGCGAGACGTCCATCCGCAGCGCCCGCCCGAGGAAGCGCAGTTTGACCCTGCCCGGTGCGATGTCGCGGGTGCCCTCGAACAGCTGGACCAGGGCGGAGTCGGTGGTCACTTCGAGCACCTGCGCGAGACGCCTGCTGCCGTCCCGGAGGTGGACTTCGGCCAACTCTCCAAACGTGATTCCCTCGACCCCCTCGACCAGCATCAGCGGGCCGACGATGTCGCGAACCGTCTTATATTCTCTGACCAAAACTCCTCCCTCGTTTAGAAAGGCACGAGTGCGTCAATCCGGGTTTTCTGAAGACTCGAACAGCCCACGGGTAGAAGATAACTGAAATTCCCTGATTGTGGTAGGCAATTTCGTCGTTCAGTTCTACAGATCCAGATAATGAACTTCCTTTTCAAATGGCTTCTGTATATTATCAAGCATCTGGTACACGGTATATTGGCGATCATTAAATCTCACTCGCCTCAACCAACCTTCATCGTCAAAGAACCGCCGCACGTGTGCATGGGTAAATTGCGCGTGGACATTGGGGCTCACCAGTAAAAGGTTTTTCAGGTGATTCCCCAGTTCGGGTTTTATATGATGTATTTCAATATACCGTTTACCGTTTTTCATCAGGAAGCTGAATCCGGAAATCTGGCATTTCCCGTCATAGATCTCCGTTATTATCCTTCTGATGGAGGGGGGAACACCTTCCTTTGCTTTACGTAGGCTGGATTTATTATATTTCCTCTTTACAACTGCTCTTTTGGAAAGTCTAAAATACTCATTTAACAAGGTCGTCCTGAAATCGCAATTTGCGATATCGCGGATTTGCCTCAGTTTTGAAATTGCATTTTCCTCATCTTTCGAATTGTCTAGTTCATTCTGAGTGTTTCTGACGCTATGTTTAAACGTGTCCTCTCTGAGAATCCTGTATTTGTCGTCGGCGAGAATCTGGATTACGAGCTCATCCCCGTCGTTAATTCCAAATTTGTTGTAAAATTGGGTCATGCCGCCAATCCTGGCTTCTTTGCTGCTGCTAGAATATGGGATGAAGGTTCTTGGAATTGGGTTCTTGCTGCCTTCAAGAGTTACGTAAATCTTCCTTTTGTTTTTGGGGAAATATTCGATTAAAGACACCGGGATCGACAATAAACCTTTGTCGATTCGACTTTGGGTTACCTTAACTGTCTTGTAGCTAAATCCAACTTCACTCTGGAACGTTTCCATTAGTTGGTTTCCCCTCACGTATGTGTGTCTTTCCACTTTTGCAGATTATTGAATGGCTCATGTTCACGAATTTTCCTATGGTGGCGAGGCTGCAGGGTACATCAAGTCGCTCTCAGTAAGACATGTTGCCGTGAAAAGGAGAAGCACGCCAGGCTGTCGGGGGACACCCGAACGGTTTGGTTTTAGTGCGTCCCATTTTCTGATTATGTGTTGTTACTATTTTCTCATTTCGATTTGGGATTTCTTGTCGAGTTCGGATATTCTTTTTTCGAGATGTGGGTTTCGGCCGTTTGTTCTTGGATTTCCTTCAGTATGCTGTCGAACTCTTCCAGTTTGTCCTCCGGCAGAAGTTTCGCCCGGGCGATGCGCTCGAGCACTGGGAGGCTGGTAAGGCTGTCGATGTCGGCGCCAGCCTCCAGCGCCTCACGGCTCTTGTGGTGGTAATGGATGATGAGGTTCAGCATCTTGAACTGCTTTTCCAGCGAAGTGTACGTATCCTCGTCCATGAACGCGTTCTGCTGGAGGAAGTCCTCGCGGATCATCTTCGCGGTCTGGAGGGTGAGCCGGTCGGAGTCCGACAGCGCTTCCATGCCGACCAGGCGGACCATCTCCTGGAGTTCGTCCTCGCGCTGTAGGAGTGCGCTGGCCTCGGTGCGGTTCCTCTGCCATTCGGGGCCGATGGTCTGGCTGACGTGCTTGTCGATTTCTCTGGTGTATAGCGAATAACTGGTCAGCCAGCTGATGGCTGGGAAGTGGCGCTCGGATGCCAGGCGGTCGTCGAGTCCCCAGAATGCCCGGACCACTCGGAGTGTGGCCTGGACTACGGGGTCGGACATGTCGCCGCCCGGTGGGCGGACGGCGCCGATGAGGCTGATGCTGCCCTGCCGCCGGTCTGAGCCGAGGCAGGTGACCTTGCCTGCGCGTTCGTAGAACCCGGCGATGCTGCTGCCGAGGTAAGCGGGGTATCCCTCTTCGCCCGGCATTTCCTCCAGCCGGCCGGAGATTTCGCGGAGCGCCTCAGCCCAGCGCGAGGTGGAGTCGGCCATCACGGCGACGTTGTAGCCCATGTCGCGGAAATACTCGGCCATCGCTATGCCTGTGAAAATGCTCGCCTCGCGGGCGGCCACGGGCATGTTGCTGGTGTTGGCGACGAGCACAGTCCGCTCGAACAGCGGGCGGCCGGTGCGGGGGTCCTTGAGTTGAGGGAACTCCAGCAGGACATCGGTCATCTCGTTGCCGCGTTCCCCGCATCCGACATACACAATGAACTCTGCGTTGGCCCACTTTGCGAGTTGGTGCTGGACGACGGTTTTGCCCGAGCCAAACGGCCCCGGCACGCAGGCGGTGCCGCCCTTGGCAATGGGGAAGAGTGTGGCGAGGACCCGCTGGCCCGTCACCAGCGGCTCAGTCGGCGGAATCCGTTCGGCCACAGGCCGGGCCTCACGCACGGGCCAGCGCTGAAGCATCTTGAGATGGTGCGCCCCGGATTCGCCCTCAATCACCGCCACGGTTTCTTCAATCGTGGCGTTCTTCTCTTCTATGGAGGTAATCCTGCCTTCGATGCCGCTTGGCACCATTATCTTGTGGGTGATGGCCTGGGTCTCATCTACGTGGCCGACGATTTCGCCCGCGCTGACCACATCGCCCTCTGCGGCGTCGGGGACGAAGTGCCACTTCTTGTCCCGGTCGAGAGCGGGAATGTCAACCCCCCGGCTGATGAAGTTCCCGGCCCGGCCCATGATTTTTTCCAGCGGGCGCTGGATGCCGTCGAAGATAGTGCCTATCATGCCCGGGCCAAGTTCGACGGTAAGGGGCATTTCGGTGCGGACTACCGGGTCGCCGGGGCCAAGTCCTTCTGTTTGTTCATACACCTGGATCGAATATTTGTCGCTGCGGATTTCGATAACCTCGCCGAACAGGCGCTGCCTGCCGAGCCGTACCACCTCGTGCATCTTGGTGCCTTCCAGGTCAACCGCGACCACCAGCGGGCCCGAAACCTTGATTATTTTTCCTTCGGCTTTGTCCGACATGTTCTGTTTGTTTCCTCTAGCCAGTGCTTGACCTGGTTTCGGCAGTATCCTCCGCCTCGGCGGAACTGAGCAGGTCAACCCCCGCGGCTCGCTCGATGGCGGTGCGGACGACTTCATACCCAATTCCGCGCTTTTCGGGACCGTCCGGCACCACCAACACCGTCGCGCTGGCCGCCGCAGTCGTCTCCTTGAACTCCTCCATGACGGCCTGCGTTACGAACGATTCACCGCAGACAACCAGCGCCACGGCCCGGTCTGCGAGGAGGCGCCGAAGCTCCTCAACGAAGTTATCAGGCCTCGTTTCCGCCATCTCGAAACCGATTGCTCCGAGCGGCAGCGTGAAGCGCTCAGGGCCTATGGCGACCATCCTAAACATTGACGCCTCGCATGCTTCGTGCGACCACTTCCGGCTCGATTCCTCCGGCCGAGCCCCCGAGCAGCGCCCGCAGGTTGCGGTTCTCCCGGAACAAGTGCCACAGAAAACTAAACACCCGCTCCGGCCCGGATGCTACGTATCGCGCTGGCTCGAGAATCCGCTCCAGCGCCGCGTCAAACTGAGCGGTCAAATCCAGCAATCCGCTTGGCCCAGCCGCCAGAGTGAACCCCTCGGCGATTTCCGGAGACACCGCGTCCGCCAGAGCCTTGGACAAGTTGTCCGGCGCGGCGTCGGCAAGCGTAGCCATCGCCGATTCGGACGGCAGTCGGGCGAGAACGTAATGGTGTATGTCGGAACTGCTCACCCCAGCCATTTTGGCGCGGACAACCGCCTCGACCGCCGCGGTGCGGCGGCGCTCTGCTGCCCATTCGTCCACAATCTCTGAACTGAGCGGTTCAGTCAGTTCGGGCAGCATTCCGATAAACGCGCCGTCGATCATCAGGTCGATGATGTATGAAGGCATCTGTCCCTCAGCCGCCTCCGCAACCTCAGCCGTGGCTTCTGCGAGCCGCGCGAGGCGCGGCTGCTCAACAATGAACTGGTCGGTCCGTTCCTCGGGGAGAGTGGAAAGTTCGACCGGGCGACGTTCCGCTCCACAATACTTCCACTTCAGATAGTTCGACAGGTCCCGCAGGTCATACTCAACCAGAAACACGTCCGCAACCCGCTCGTCGGGGCATTGTGCGGCCAACGACCTTGCGAAGCCGACCACCGCCGACTCAAGCGACGCAGCCGCCCGCATCGCGTCGTCGGCCTCCGATGCCTCAACGGCGCCGTAGACCCGGCTGCGCCGCACGCGGGAGAAGATTTCGTCCGGCGACGGTGCAGAACCGGCCAGTTCACCGAGCGTCCCAGAACCGAACAGGGACGTCTCCAGCACCGCCACCACTCCGCTCGGATAGCACCAGTCCGTCGGACGCGTCACTTTGCACTCTCCAAACCTGGTGTGGATAGACCTCTACGTTTGCTTCTGGTAGTGTTCATCGGCGGTGCGCCCGTCAAATGCCCTCCGGGCTAACTCTGGCAGCAGTTGTGTTTT
The DNA here is from genome assembly GCA_030605345.1 of Candidatus Brocadiia bacterium. GTDB lineage: Bacteria > Planctomycetota > PUPC01 > PUPC01 > PUPC01 > JAUWIN01. Next base: position 519 of record JAUWIN010000003.1, on the reverse strand, counting down.
CACTTGTTCCAGTTCGGTATCGAGCGAGAGGTCGAAATCCGCCTTCTCGCCACTGACCAGGAAGCCGCCGCGAAGGGGTGCGGAGTCCTCGGCGAGCGACAGTCCTTCGTTGGCCGCGAGGTTCGAGAGCAGCTCGCCGATGATTTCCCGGTCGGCCTCCGCGGGAAGGACGGTGCCTTTTTCTGTGGCGACGGACTCGAGTCGCGCTGCGAGCCACTTGCGGTATTCTTTGCCCCGGTCGCCGATGAAGCGTTCAACCGCCGCTTTGAAGACCTGGTCGAGGATTTCGGTTTTGTGTGTGAGCAGCTCCAGGTTGCTGGCGGCTCTGGCTGAGGTGGTCTTCTGGCCGTGCTCCTGCTCGAGTACGGCGCGGGCTTCGTCGAGAGCCTTCTGGTAGCGTGCCTTGTTTTCGGCTGCCGCTGCCTGGACGAGCTTTCGTGCCTGCTACTTGGCCTTGCTTACGACGGACTCGGACTCGGCCCTCGCTGATTCGAGGATTTTGTTTTCGATGTTTTCGAT
>JAUWIN010000075.1 GCA_030605345.1 Candidatus Brocadiia bacterium | reverse complement strand
CGTCTGCCGGGCATTCTTCGTCTCTGAGGCGGCGTTCGAGTGGGGCGAGCCATTTCCCCTCGCCCAGCCCCCTCCGCTGGAGCCCCAGCCGGGCCAAGTCCAGAAGGCTCCTTGCCAGATCGGTCAGCCTGAGCCTGCCGACTTTCCCCGCCAGCGCCTCACGGCAGGCGGCGTCCCGCGAACTTCGCAAGGATTCCCAATCGTAGTGCGCTACTTGCTCATCGGCCTCGGGCAGAGCGGCCAGGAGCCCGAGGGTTATGGCCGCAATACAGACCAGATCCTCCGGCGGCTGTTGGTCGCACACCCGGTTTTCCACTGTGTAGTAGCGCGAAAGACGCGCGTTGTACCAGTAGCACGTGCTGTGGAGATCGATGTCGTCAGTGTCGGGAACCAACGCCACCTCCTGACCATCCGGGTCAACTCCCATGGGCTTCCCTGCCTCGTAGTACTCCTCAAAACTGTGATACCCCGGCAACACGATTGGCTTGCCCTTGCGCTTGACATACACCGGCTCGAGGCGGGCTATGGTGTGGACGTAATGTTTAAGATCCTCAAAAGGCTTTTCGGGGACGCCGACGCGGGCACTGTCGGCCATGCACCAGTCCCAGAACTTTTCCGCCACACATTTATACTGCGAGTCGATCCGTCCCCGCCAGATATTGGAGTCTGCGGTGAGCGCGATCTGAGCCCCGGTGAATCCGTTGAGCACGTTCAGCGCGCGTATCGCCTCCTCTTTCGAAACGCTCACATGCACGTGGCTGGCGGCGTTGATGGTGAATAGATGAAAGTCGTCGCCGTCTTCCGGCGAGATATAGCGGTTCAAGCCGAAGACCTTATCCCAGACGCTGGTGCGGCTTTTTTTCATCAGAAGGTGCTTGCTCGGCGGGGTGACAGGCTGGATACCGTAGCCGATGAAGTGCGCATCGTGCTGCTCGGAGAAGCCCCGTAGTTCGTCTTCCAACTCATGAATCTGTTTCTCAAGGTCGTGGAGGTCCGATACGTGGGCGAGCGAGAACTCGGTCTTGCTGAACCCAGTCTCGCACGAAGCCACCGTCTCGTTTTGCTCGCCCGGCTTCCTGGCGCCGATGACCGCGCCAGTCGCCGAATCCCTGTCCGCTTTCCACCCCCGCCGCTGGAGGTAGTCCCACAGGGCGCAGACCGTTTCGAACCCCACTGAAGTGCCGTCCGTGTTGACCAGAGGGAACTTCAGTTCGGCGCCGATGCGCCGTTTACACCCCTCTCGTTTTGCAAGCGACTGCTCGAAGCCGTTCAGTATGTGTGTGTATATCGGGTCCATGAAAATTGTCAGGTTCTTCCGGTTCCTTCAGCCTTTTTCCAGGCGTTGGTGTCACCCATCACCTGTCCCTCGCCCCATATGACGTGCTTGTAACTGGTCAGTTCCTGCAGACCCATGGGGCCGCGGGCGTGCAGTTTGTCCGTGGAGATCCCGATTTCCGCGCCCATCCCCAGGGTGGCGCCGTCGCAGAACATGGTGGACGCGTTGACGAGGACCACCGCGGAATCTACCCGGCGCAGGAACCGCTGCGCCTGGGAGTAGTTCTCGGTGACAATTACGTCGGTGTGCCCGCTGCCGTATTTGGACATGTGCTCGATGGCCGCATCCAGGCCGTCCACTACCTTCACAGAATAAATCAGGTCGAGGTATTCCGTCCCCCAGTCCTCCTCGGTAGCCGGCCTTGTTCCCGGTACGTCCTCGCACACGACCGGCCCACCTCGCACCTCTACTCCGTTGTTGCCCAGCGCCGCCACGAGTTGCGGAAGCCAGTGGCGCATCGACGCATCCACCAGCACCGTCTCGGCCGCGTTGCACACCGCAGGCATGAGGAGCTTCGAGTCCAGCACGATGTCCAGCGCTTTCTGTGTATCGGCTTGCTCGCCGACATAGACGTGGCAAACGCCCGAGAAATGCTTGATTACGGGGATACTCGACTGCTTGGTGACGGCCCGGATGAGTCCCTTCCCGCCTCGTGGGATAACCAGGTCGATCAGGTCGTCGAGGCGCAGTAACTCGCCCACTGCGTCATGGCCGAACGACACAACCTGAACCGCGTCCTTCGGCAGGCCCTCATTGGCCAACGCTTCCGACCACAGCCGCCCGAGCAGGCCGTTACATTCCCTTGCTTCCGAACCACCACGGAGGATGATGGCGTTGCCGGACTTCATCGCAAACGCGCCGCCGTTCACTGTAACGTGGGGCCTCGCTTCATAGACCATCAGGATTACCCCCAGGGGCACGCGCATCCGGCCAGCCATCAGGCCGTTGAGCGTGCGCTGGACCTGCGAGATTCCGCCCACCGGGTCGGGCAGCCCTGCTATCAGTCCTAGCGACTTGACGCAGCTCAGCACCTTGTCCCGGTCGAACACCAGCCGTTCGAGCAGCGCACCCGTGGTCCCGTGCGCTTTGGCTGCTTCCCGGTCCTTCCGGTTTGCTGCGACAAGCTCATCGCAATGATCGAGGAGCAGGGCCGCCATGCGGCCGAGTACCGCGTTCTTTGTGCTTGTCTCCGCCGCGGCCACCTGGACCGTGGCAGCACGAGCGCGCTCGGCCACCAGTCGTGGCGTCTCGGTTGCAGCCATGTTTCGACTCTCGCTCTTGCTAATCTTTATCCTTTTTTCTTGCGGTGTTAGCGCGCTGGTTCGCGCACGTGCCGACGGTTCTCAGCGTCCCCCGCGCCCAAAACCGCGACCGGGCTCACCGGAATTTGGTCACGACAATTGAGGAGGAATGTGAGTCACACCCCACTCTCAGGATGTTCTCAGCTGACTACCACCATATAATAACCATGCCTGAGGCACATGTCAATTGCGGTTCCTCCTGGAGATTGGCTAAAACGAACGGGGTTCAAGATGCACCTCCGGAATGTCCATAAACCCCTTGGGGGACAAGAGAAACGGGAGGTGCTGAATGAAAGTACCCAAGAGGATTATCGACAGGATTTCCCGAAAGCTTCACCAGGAACTGGTGGTGTACAGGGCCGACCTGACTCCGGCCCACCAACCTCTGTTCGGCCCGCTGGTGCTGGCGATGTGGGTTTTGGTTCCCTCCGCTCGGCGCTCAACAGGGCCAGCTTGGTTTGTGTTTGGCTACGTATCCCTCTAACTTCTGACGTTCCCGATGGGTCAATTTGCGATGGCACAGTGCGCGGATATGACCGAATAACAACCCCTTCTTCATAACACGTTCCAGGTCTGCTTTCCTGGGCCACAGCTTGCGGAACTGTTGGCACACATACAGGAGCGCAGCACTACAACCTGTATCTTCTGCCAATTGTGAGACACGTCCTTCACCGTATTGGCTGCCCAGTTTTGAGACCTTACCACCTAGTCTCCAATACCTCCGCAGAGACAAGGGTTCGTGTCTGGACTTCAGTTCCCGCACATCAGCAAGCAGATTCTCGTATTCCCGAGCTGATGGACGTTTTGATGGTTTGCGTTCGGGCATTTAGTTCACTTCCAGTAGTTCATATATCGTTACTGTGGCCTCTAGCAGGTGGATTGTCAAGGTTCAGGATTCGAGGATATTCTAAACCTATTGACGTATCAAGAATCCTTGTGAGAACAAGATTACAGGGGTGTAAAATTAGTAGAAGTCTCATAGGATTAGCTGCACAGCAGGATGAAATTGAAAGCCTGTAGATACCACCACCTCACCGTGCACCGTTGTAATCAGCTTTCCTATAGTCGCGGGATCTAAAAAAAGCCTGGCATGACCTGTAGAAGGAATGCAGCAGAGGGCGGGCGCAACTAGCACCCGGCCCATGCAGCTGTGGGATTCGGTGAACTCACCCGTACCGGTCATCCCAGCGGTCCCTGTCCACGAACAGCCCCTCGATTATCCTGACGACATTGGGAAGCCGTCCTGTTCTCCTGTAGCGGAAAATGACCCAGAGCACGATGCCCCCAAGGCAGAGCAGGAATACTCCCGGATTCTGGATGGCGAGGAGCACGGACATTGTGATGAGGATGAGCCACCCCGTCGGTTTCATCGAAGATTCCTTTCTTTACGGAGTTCGTTTTTGTAAACTGTGAGCAGCTTTTTGAGGCTCAGGTATGTGGATGAAATCGGCATCGACGGGCGTAGTTGGGCAGGGGAACTGTGGTGATAGAGGAGGTCACCTTAGACCAAGGTATGATTAGGAGACCACCCTCAATCTGGCCCCATACGGCCAATTTTTGGCCACGAAAACCCCTGTTTTGCCCCTATTTTTGGCGCACTTTTCCGGAAGGTTCGACTCCTGTTGCCTAGTATGTGTTGGCATCGACTTGAGAGTAAGCATTGACAGCGCCACAGGTTACACGCATAATTACGTTTCTGGATGCGCGTCCGGGCGATTAGCTCAGCTGGCCCAGAGCGCCTGCCTTACAAGCAGGAGGTCGCAGGTTCGAATCCCGCATCGCCCACCACCCGATAATGTGCAGATAGCAAACGGAGGCAATAATGATGCAACCCACCCGCGATGACGCGTGGCAACTCCTGACCGAGTTCAATCAGAGCGATAAGGCGCTCAAGCACGCCATCGCCGTCGAAGCCGTAATGCGCTATATCGCCCGAAAAAAAGGCGAAGACGAGGAGAAGTGGGGGCTGGTCGGCCTGATACACGACCTCGACTTCGAACGTTTCCGTGACCAGCACTGCGCTAAGACCGGCGAGATCCTCCGGGAACGCAACTGGCCCGAGGAACTAATTCGGGCTGCGGTCTCGCACGGGTGGGGAGTCTGCTCGGACGTCGAACCGCAAACTGATATGGAAAAAACACTGTTCACGGTGGACGAACTGACCGGCCTGGTGGCGGCGACGGCTTTGGTGCGCCCGTCCCGCAGCGTGATGGATATGAAGGTGAAGTCGGTCAAGAAAAAGTGGAAGGACAAGAGTTTCGCCGCGGGCGTGGACCGCGATATCATCCAGAAAGGCGCCCAGATGCTCGGCGTCGAGCTGTCCGACCTCATCGACGACGTGATTCTGGGGATGCGTCAGGTCGCCGACCAAATCGGACTCGCGGGTACGCCAGAGAGCACCGGCCACTGAGCGCTCGTGCGGTCCAGCGCAAAACGCCCGACCCCTGCGCCGCCCCGTTGCCTATCATTTTCGACTCACGCCCGAAAACCAAAGGCCCACAACCAGCCGCTAAACCTCAGCCACCGGATGCGAATCAGCGGTCACGGTCGCCGACGCTGGCGTTCGGCTTCATCTTTTTTTGAGGAGGGTCTCGGTGTATTGTGGCGAATATCGGAGGCAGCGATAGATCTCCTGCGAGGCATTTTTATTTACGAATGGATTGATAAACTCCCACACTATGTCTTTTTCAGGGGTAACTTCGAAAAGGCGGCTTTTCCGCCCATCACAGATGAGCGTGTTGCCATTGGGGAGGCGTTGAGCGCTCGAAATGTAGCCGCTGAAGAACGATTCTCTGGGGTTGCCTGTGTATTCCCACTCGATTTGCTGGGTCAGCGGGTCGAGCTCAATCACCCTGGAGTATCCCCGGAGGGTTCCGTTGTCGAAGATAAGGACGTTGCCGTTCTCCAGCATGTGCGGCTTATGCTGACCGTCGAGGACGCCTGGGCCCCATGCCCAGACTATGTTCCCGGTGTCCCGGTCGATCACCGCGATGACATCGCTGGTCCGGTAGGAGATGAATATATTGCCGGGCTTGAACCGCACGTGCCCACCGGTCGCTTTTTCCTTTTCGCAGGTCGCGTTCGGGGGGATAACCTGGCAGGTGTTGCTGTGGGCCCAGTCGAAGGCAGACTCGCCGTTAGCCCGGTTCATCACGTGCCGCCAGCCTTCGCGCGGCAGGAGTTGCTCGAGTTCGTCAAGGTGTTCCTCGCCGTGCCACTCCCAGACCAGTTCCTTGTCACGCGTCACCTCGATAATATACGGCTGCCGCCTCAGTTCCGGGCCGAGCGCGGGGCAGATGTTGTCCGTGATTGTGTGGATCATCAGATTGCCGTTGCCCAGGATCGCACAATCGTGGTCGGCGCGGCAGCGATATTGCCACACCACGTTGCTGTCGGGGTCGAGCTCGCGCAGTCCGCAGGTCCCATGTGCGACCTCGGAACGGTCATTCGTAGGGTAGAGGAGGTTGCCGTTGGGCAGAAGCCGGCAGTAGGACTGGAGCGACGACTGCACGTGCCACTGGTGGACGGGTCTGCCTTCCATGTCAATCAGCCAGATTGCCCGGCTCGACTCATCTTTTCGCCTGGGACGCCGAAAGGTTTCGGAGAGAAGTGTGTACCCGTCGTAGGCCCTCTCGCGGTCGTATGTGATGACTCCGTTCACGTGTGCCTCCTTCTTGTTGGTCTGAGCGCTGTAACTGTGCTCGCCGCGGTTCTACGGCGTTTCATTCCGTGATAAGCGCGTGCGAACCGGGTTCACGAAAGCACCGGCCGCCTCACGCTGAGCAGTTGAAGTCACGGGCCGCACATTCCCTGCCCCGGCTATCGCAGGCCCATGTGTTCGAGCATCCGGATCGCACTCGCTCTGACGGCGGGGCGTTTGTCAACACTGGCTGCTCTGAGCGCCTTTATGACCGCCGGGTCGCCGGGAAAGTCGGCAAGGTCGCACGCGTCGGCGCTGGCCGAACTGTCGGGGTGCGTCATGGTGCGAATGAGGGCTTCCTTGAACGCCGCCGGATGATGTTCCTTGGCAATGTGAAGGGCATTTGTCGCCCCGCTGCGGATCCTGTGGTCGGGGTCGCTGACAAGGCCGAGCAGCCCCCTGTAAGCATGCGGGTTGTGGATGGCCTCCAGCACCTTGAGGGCGACGAAGCGGACCTGAGGCTCGTCGTCCTTGGTAGCCTTTAGTATCGCAATAAGGCTCTTACTACTCGGCAGACCGCCGAGGGCGGCGATTGCGGTAGCCCGGACCACGACATTCTCGTCGCCGGCGGCGTCAACCAGGCGCTCGATTGCCGCCTCGTTGCCGGACATCCCAAGGGCCCGCGCCGCGGCGGCGCGAACTTTTGGCGATTTATCCCGGATGCGCGGCCCGATAAGTCTGACAAGCCCCTTCCCGCCGATCCGGCCGAGCGAGCGGACCGCTGAGCGCCTCACGGCAGGAGATTTGTCGTGGAGCGCCCTGGTAAGCGCCGCCATCGCCTCCTCCGACTTGCCCGCGAGCCCCAGCCCCAATGCGGCGCGCCAGCGCAGTTCGGGCTCGTCTTCGTTTTGGAGCGCCCAGATGAGTGCTTCGACAGACTCGCGCGAGCGCAGCAGGCCGAGCGCCTCAATGGTCCTCTTTCTAACCTCGTCGGGCGAGTTATCGACGAAATGCCGGCTCAGCAGCGTGACCGCATACACGGGCCGGCTGAGGCGGAGCGCCTGGCCAATCTGCTGGCGGAGCTCACCCCGCTCCATCGTCACCATGGCGTCCACCAACAGCCGTGTGATTTCCTCCGCCACCTTGTCACGCGCACTCACCGCGGCGAATTCTTCCGTGCGGGACACCAGCACCCGTGCCAGCCCCAGCGCGGCGGTCCGGCGGAAATCGGCCGGATAAGCCCCATCCGGGGCTCTCAGGATAGTGCTCATCGCCCTGATTGCACGGTAGTCGCGGCTGCCGACGAACACAATCACAGCAAGGGCTGAGCGGCGCCGGTTGGTAGTCTTCGCCGACCCGCCCCGGTACGGACTGCTGGGTGCCTCGAGTATCTCCAGGTATTTACCGAGCACAGTCTCCCCCAGGCTCGCGATGGCAGATTCGACGAGTTCCACCAACGTCATCTCTACGCCGCGGCTGGCGAACTCGATTTTCTTATCATACCGCAACTCCGGGTGCGGCCCGACGGCCTGGCCTTGTATCTTCAGGAGGGCGGGTATAGCCGCCGGATCGCCGATCTCGCGCAAGGCCCACACAGCCGCGACCTTGACATCGATGTTATCGCCCCGCTCGAGGACCTTGACCAGCGCCGGTACGGCCTCGTTCAGTCGGGCCAGGGCGGCGACTCCGACGGCGTTTACGCGCCTCTCGACCGTCTGTGACCCGTCCAGGATGGTGGCAAGTGTCCTCTCGAGGGCCGCCGGCTTCAGAGAGATGCGTGGCCCCTTGTCGCCGACCTGGGCCGACTCGAATGGGACTCCCCTGCGCGGCGGTTGCTGCTCGGCGGGCTCTGCGCCGAAAGCCGCACACGCCGCCACTACGGCGGTTATCAGAAGACCCGGAACGACACTAGAAGAACTCAGCCTTTTTTCAGGCACGTCGTTGGTGTATCTCGCCGATGGTTTCACTCCGCCGCCTCGGTCTTTTTCTCCGGCTCGGAATAAATAGGCTGTGCCCTTGGCGGGGCGAGGAAAGGACCCCAGAGGATAAACTTCTTCCTTGCATCCTCGACCACGTAGGCCCGAGGCTTGTACTTCCTGGCGCGTCTGGCTCCCTCGATGCGGGCTTTTGCAATCTCGCGCGTCTGGTGCGCGTGCCGCATCAACGCACCGACCTCCGCGCGCCCGGCGCGTTTGAGACTGAAGTAGTAACGCCGCCGGTCAGATATGTCCCACGGGATGACAAGCTCCGAGATAATGTCGATGGGGAAGGAGGAGTACCACGGCCTGTCGATTTCTACCACTCGCTTCTCACACAGGTAGCCGGGCTTATAAAGGGCGAGCTGGCGTGTGCCATAGAAATTGAACGGGATGTTCATCGCGGGGGTCTGACCCACCTGGAGCCCGTCCAGATACACGGTCGCATCGGGCGGGTCCGAGCGGACGCTGATACTCCTCTTAACGCAGGACGAGCAGACCACCAGGGCGACGGCAACAAACAACCAAACAGTCAGGCGAGTTTTGCTCATGGCGCCTCCAGTTCGAATATTTCGGGTTTTATCGTATCAGTGTCGAAAATCGCGGCGGTCGAGCGGCCGGTGACCCACCCGCCGCATTCGCCCGGATTGAGGATTAGGGGCTTTTCGCCCGACACTCCGGGCTCGTGTGTGTGTCCGCACACCACGACGTCTGCGCCGACCCGGTCGCCCTGCTCCAGAGAATCGATGGAGTGCACGACGACGAAATCCAGCCCGCCCAGTGTCTCGCGTCGCGCCCTGTCCGTGATACCGGGCAGCAGTTCGGAAATCACCCTGTGCTCACCGTCACAATTCCCGAACACAGCCACCACCGGAACACGGAGCTCGAGGAACGCCTTCACCGCGAATGGAGCGACAAAGTCGCCCGCGTGAATGAGGGCCTCGGCCCCTCTCTCCCTGAATTCGGCCACGGCTGCCCGAATCAGCGGAACGTTGTCATGCGAGTCAGAAACCACGCCTATCTTCAACGTGTACCTCCGCCGCGCTCCCTTCAAAAACAAGTCTAAGTCCTGCCAGCAGAGCAGTCAAACAGAAAATGGGGCTCCGAATGTATGTGACGAATGTTTGACTGGCCTTGTCGCGCCTTATACAATCTGCTGGACGACATCAGTGGCTCGGAAGGGAAAAGATGCTTTCCAGCGTTGCCCTGATCCATTCTTCGGCCAAGGAGGTCCCACTCCTGACCCAAATAGCCCGGGAGGTAATCGCCGACGTCAAATTACTTCACATGGTCGATGAGGGCACACAGCAGATGATAGAAGCAGCCGGGGGGATCACCGAACCGGTGACGCAGCGCATCTCGTCCTATGTGATGAACGCACAGGAGGCCGGCGCCGAGGCCGCAATGCTCACGTCGCCGGATATCTGCCGCGCCATAGACACCGCCCGGGCCGCGGTCACAATACCCGTCCTCAGAATCGACGAGCCCATGACTGAGGCCGCCGTGCAGTTCGGGACCAGCATCGGCGTGCTCGCTGCTCACGACGTAACCCTCGAATCGACCCTCGCCTTCCTCAGGGAACGGGCAGACGCCCACCGCAAGGATGTAGCATTCGACGCGCGGCTCTGTGAGGATGCCGCCCGCGCTCTCGACCACGGCGACCTGGAGGCCTACGACCACATCATCGTCAAGGAGGCCGAGCGGCTGGCGGACAACGACACAATCGTGCTCGCCGATGTGATGATGTGCCGCGCCACCCAAACCGCCGAAGAGCGACTGGGCATCCCCGTGCTCTCAAGCCCACGACGCGGGTTCGAGGATCTGGCCAAAAAACTGGACTATTTCCGGCGCTAGACCGAGGGCGAAACGTGCACAGGGAAGAACCAGCGCGAGTTGTCGCCGTTGAGCGCGGAAAAACCACACTCGAACTCGACCGCAAACCCGGCTGCGGGGCGTGTCCGCTCTGCACCGACACCGGGCGCGGCGGGATGCGCCTGGAGCTCGATGTCACCGGCTTCAGGGGAAAGAACGGCGAAGCGCTGAAGCCCGGCCAAAACGTCATCCTCACAATTGACAGCCGGGCGTCGCTGCGAAGCGTCTGCCTGCTATTTGGCTTGCCGCTGGCCGGCCTGATTGCCGGTGTGGTAGTTGGACAGTTGTCGCCCATCTCCGGCATGGCCCGTGACGCGTCGTCCGCATTGCTCGGTGTTGTACTCTTGGCCGGCGGGTTCCTCAGCACAATGCTCTACGACCGAAAAGTCGCGGCCAAAAAGCCGCCACAGCCCACCATCCAAAGGATTGAATCAGAATGAACGCTCCCTACCCGCTCCTTTTCAAGCCAATCCCGCGCCAGAAACCGCTCTGGGGCGGCTCGCGCCGCGCGCGCCTGTTGGCGAGGCCCGTCGCCGCAGACGCCAGAATCGGCG
>JAUWIN010000113.1 GCA_030605345.1 Candidatus Brocadiia bacterium | reverse complement strand
GCATCTTTCGTCGGCTCGATTATCGCTACGGCTACGTAGTCGAAGTACATGAACCGAGCCACCTCGAACCCAACGACCTGGAGCACGCTGTTGAGGTTGTCGGTGGAAGCAATGGAGCTGGCCACGCGCACCAGCGAGGCCAGGCGCCCGGGCCTATCTTCGGACGCCCGCTCGAGCCGCCGCGCAACCTCGCCTGCGTCCGCGCTCTTCGTCGTGTCGGCTGGCTCGTTGTGTGCGGGTCCGGCCATGGCCAGTCTCCTGATCTTTGAACCAGGTGGAGGTGGCAAAATGATGCAAAATGCCGGCGTGAGCCGCGCGCCGGAATATCTCCTCGTAACTGCTCCCTAATTTTATCTCATGACACCCGCCTTCGTCAATTAAATATGGGCGGGAGACGACGTCGGAAACGTCGGAGGAACCGCCGCTTCTTCACTCCGTGACTTTTTCGTAGAGGGCGATGTATTCCCTGGCGCTTCGGTGCCACGACCAATCCTGTGCCATGCCGGTCCGGACCAGTTGGGTCCAATGAGCAGGCCTATGGTATGTTTCGATGGCGCGTTCGACCGCCGCCAGCAATCGCACAGGGTTGTATTTTTCGAACACAAAACCGGTGGCGGTCCGGCGGCGGAGGCTCTTGCCGTCGCAATCGACAACTGTGTCAGCCAGTCCTCCGGTGGCCCGAACCACGGGCACGGTTCCATATTTCAGGCTGTAGAGTTGGTTGAGTCCGCAGGGCTCGTAGCGTGAAGGCATCAGGAACATGTCGCAGCCGGCCTCGATTTGGTGGGCCAGCCTGTCGTCGAAAGTAAGGTTGACCGCGAGTTTGTCCGGGCATTTCTTCGCGGCGGCCTTGAACATTTCGTGGTATCTCCTGTCGCCGGTGCCCAGCACCACCATCTGGAGGTCGAGCTGCATCAGTTCGTCGAGCGCTACTTCCACGATGTCGAACCCCTTTTGCGGCGCAAGCCGGGAAATAACTCCTACCAGTGGCGTCGCCTCTCGCCGTGGCAGACCCTGGCCATTGAGCAGCGCCTCCTTGCACACAGCCTTGCCGGACATGTCGTCGGCGGAATACTTCGCAGGTATCAGTTCGTCAACCTCGGGATTCCAGATGGAATGATCGATACCGTTGACTACCCCGTACAGGTCGTTTGATCTTTCTTTGAGCACGCCGTCGAGACCACGACCGAACTGCTCGGTCTGAATTTCCTCCGCGTAGCGTCTGCTTACCGTGCTCAGCAGATCGGCAAAGACCAGGCCGGCCTTCAGGCAGTTGAGTTTGCCGTAAAACTCCAGTTGGCGCCAGTTGAACAGCCCCCAGTCGAGGCCGGTCAGCTTCATGTCCCAGTGCCAGAACACCCCCTGGTAGGCCAGGTTGTGCACTGTGAGAAGCGTACGCGCGTCCGAGAGCGGCTTCCTCTCCGCGTACAGCGTCTTCAAATAGACCGGTATCAGCGCGGTGTGCCAGTCGTTGCAATGGAGGACATCCGGTCGGAGGTGGAGCGCCTGGATGGTTTCGAGGGCCGCCCTGCAGAAGAAGACGAACCGCTCGCAGTTGTCCTCGTAATCAGCATTCGTTGCCCGGTCAAAATACAGTTCGTCACGGTCGTAGTATTCGTCGTTGCCGATTAGATACACCGGCACCGCCGAACCGGGCAGGACGCTCTCAAACACCCTGGCGGTCACAGCCCCGTTCGGCATAGGCACAGACAGCGAGATGCCCGTATCGGCCGCTCTTTGTTCGGCTGCTGCCGACCGGCAATAGGCCTTGGCCTGCCGGTAAAAAGGCGTAATCACCGAGATCTCGTGCCCCAGTTCCGCCACGAATTTCGGCAGAGCGCCGGCGACGTCTCCGAGTCCACCCGTCTTGGCAAAGGGGACCACTTCTGAAGTGATGTAAATTATGTTCATATTACCGGTTCTGAATCCATTATTGGGCCGTTGACCTGCACTCGACCTTTGCGACTGGGGGTTCGCGGTTCGGACGAGGTTACACCACTGCCTGGCGGAGGTGTCGGGCGCTCGTCTCGGGCGGGACCGGATTGATGTAGAGCCCCGTCCCCCATTCGAATCCCGCTACTTGCGTGAGCCTGGGTATGATCTCGATGTGCCAATGATAGTGCTGCAGGCCATCACCCTCCGCTATTGGCGGCGGCCCCAGCACCCCGCGAAACACCTCGGCGTCGTGTACGCTGAACGGGGCCGAGTGCACGATGTAATTGTACGCTGGCCTGTCCAGAGCGGTCTCCAGTCGGCGCAGCGTCTGGAGCAGCACGTGCGCGAGCCGCCGAATCTGGTGAGAACTGATCCGCTCGAACTGAGAATCGTGCTGCGTGGGGATCACCCAGGTCTCGAACGGGAACCTCGCTGCGAATGGCTCGAACACCAGGAAATCAGGGTCGTCGAGCACCACCCGGGCACCCTCGTCACGCTCCTGGCGGACGATATCGCAGAACAAACATCGGCCACGGAAGTTGTAGTACTCCAGCGCGCCTCGAAGCTCACGGCTGATGACGTTCGGGACTATCGGCGTCACAATAAGTTGCGAGTGGGTATGCTCCAGCGAGGCGCCCGCGGCCGTCCCTACGTTTTTGAACACTATCCCGAACCTGAACCGCGGGTCGCGCATCAGGTCGTTCAGCCGCTGGCGGTACGCGGTAATAACCTCAGCGAAGTGTTCATCTGAGAGCGCTGTGGGCGACACGACGTGCTCCGGGGTTTCAATAATGACCTCGTGTGCTCCCACCCCTTGCATGCTGTCGTATAATCCCACGGCCTTTTTATTCAATTCACCCTCGGCGTGCAGCGCGGGGAACTTGTTCGGAACTACCCGCACTCGCCAGCCCGGGCCGTCGGGCTGTGTACCAGTTTCACGATAGGCGAGAATTTCAGGCGGGGTCTTGTCTTCGTGCCCGGCGTCGAACGGGCAGAACCCGCCCCTCGGGCTAACCGGCTCGTGTTTGAGGTCCGATGGACGCGCCGCCCGCTGCTCCGCCATAATGTTCCACCGCCCCAGGACCGGGTCACGGCGCAATTCCGGCATAATAGCTCTCCGGACAGTCAGGGTCACGTTTCGAGTGCGCAGCCGCTCGAAATCTATTTTCGGTTTTCAGGCCCGGCAGTCAAACACATTTACGCCGCACCGTGGAAAACGGAAGGGACATCGCGAACCCCCCAGGCGCGGTATCCGGGCCTGGGTGACTGGTGTTGTACGCGCTGCAGGTGTCGTGCGGCGGTGAGTTGAACCGTTCTCAGCCCCAGCCAGCATCGTCCGGGAAGACGTTGACGAACTTGGCGCTGCTGCGCGGCCCGGTCATCATGTCGGCGACGGCGTCGCGCCACTTCTGGTAGTGGGCGGTCTCCTTGTGCTTCGCCGGATCGTCGGACGTGCGGTAAACCTCGGCGAGCACGAAATGCGTCGGCTCGTCGTTGTCCTGCAAAACATCGAACCGCGCGATTCCCGGTTCCTGCACGCTATTACGCGCGTTCTCCAGCGTCGCCTCGCGGAAGGTTTCCACGCAGTCGTGTTTGACATGCACCTGAACGTGTACGATGAACATCGCCGTTCCCTCCGAGCAGTCCCGTGTGACCGCTCCAGTATACTGCGGAAGAGCACCCGTTCCAATGAGTTGCCCCTGGCAGGTGGCACTACGTCCCGGCCTTCCGCCAAATAAATCACGCAATCTTGGAAAGGTTTATCTTTTCGAGGTGCGCGCACACAATGCAGTCCGGTATAATAAACCGCCAGCTGAAATTGGAGCATTTTCGGTTTGCGGAGATGTGGCGATGTGGCAACTTGAAGCTGCTCAACGCTGCATTTGGGCGGTTGTTCTCCTGGGCGTCGGACTGGATTTCGGTGCCGATCAGGCCGAGCCGCCGAAGGCTAACATTTCTGTCTCGTCGGAGTTTGTCCCTGCCGGTGGAGTGTTCGATGTGGTCGCGAACTTCCACCTCGCCGACACGGTAAAACTCTACGGGGACAGCCTTCGATTCAATTGGACCAGGCTCGAAGGGGCAAGATTCCAGAAACTTATCCTGCCGGAAGCAGGCCCCGCCCTTGACCCGGTTGAGAACAAGAAAGTGCCAGTGTACACAGGCGAGGCCAGGATTTGCGCGCGGTTCCTCGCCACCGGAAGGCAGGGCGATGGCGTCACGGTCGAGGGCTCACTGACGTACACGGGCTGTACTGACGAGATGTGCTTCCTGCCGGCGACAGACACCTTCTCCTTCCACCTCGTCACCGGGCCGCAGGTCCCGGGTGCACAGCCAACCACGTTGCCTGCGGGCCTGGAGCCAGTCTCTCGGTCCGAAGGGCAAGGCGCCAATTTCGCTCTCAAAATCCTTCTGGCGTTCGTGGTCGGTCTGGGGATGAGCCTCACCCCCTGCGTGTACCCTACCATTCCAATTGCGGCTGCGGTGATCGGTGCCCGCAGGGGAAGGGGGCTTTTCCCTGCGCTGGGCGCCTCGCTGGCCTATGTGCTGGGCCTTTCGATTGTTTATGCTGTGATTGGCCTGCTGGTGGCAAAGGGCGGGAGCGAGGTTCGCGCCTTTCTGGATGCGTGGTACGTTCGCACCCCGCTCGCCGCTTTGTTCGTGTTTCTGGCGCTGGTGATGTTTGCGGGGTGGAACCTCGCCGTCCCGTCGGGCTATGCTTCCAGGCTGCGGTCGAAACTTGCCGGGCGGCATGGCATTCTGAGCACTTTCGCCATCGGCGCGGTAAGTGCTCTCGTAATCGGCCCGTGCATCACCGCGCCGCTGGCGGGCCTGCTAGCTTACGTGGCAAATGAGGCGAGCGCTCTGACCGGGTGCTGGATGCTGTTCGCACTGGGCTGGGGGATGGGGATCCCGCTTGTTGTTTTTGGAACCGCCACAGGGCTGCTGCCCAAAGCTGGCCCGTGGATGGAATGGGTCAAGAGATTGCTCGGCTTTGTCCTGCTGTGGGCGGCGCTGTATTTCGTCTGGCCCCTCGTCGGTGACAAGGTGTATCAGGTAGCGTTCGCCCTGCTGCTGGTCAGTGCGGCGGTCTTTGTGGGCGGACTCGGTCGGTTCGCCGGACGGAGCACATTCGGCCGCCGACTGAGGAACCTGCTGGGGGTGGTCGCGGTGATATACGCCGTGTTCCTGTTGGTCTCGGCGGCAGGCCTGATTCCGGGAACGGCGCAAAACGTCTTCAAGCCGGCAACCGACAGCAAGGTCAAGCAGGCGCTGTCTTCGGGCAGACGGGTTATCCTCGATTTTTACACCGATTCCTGCGCCGGTTGCAGGGAACTCGATAGGACTGTCTTCACCCGCCCGGAGGTCCTGGAAGCCGCACAAGGCATCCTGACGCTGAAGGTCAACGCGACGGAGCAGTACGAGTTGGCGGACAGGTACAACCTGAAGGGCGTGCCGACTATCCTTTTCATCGGCCCTGACGGACAAGTAAGGAAGGACCTGAGCTTCGCAGGGAAGAAGAGCCTCGCCCAATTCCTCACGCTGCTCAAACAGTTCAAAAAATAGTAACGCAGCGCCGCTTACCGGTTTCCGGCGTGGGGCGTCAGGTGGCCATCAACCGTCGGAACGCTTGTATGCGAAAATAAACCGTGTTACGGTGAACTTGCCCAGCTCAATCAGCTGCGTCACCTCCGCGCCGGAGCGGGCGATTGCGGCAGAAACATCACTCCCGGCCACGATGACGCCGCGCGGCGCCAGCTTGGCGATGTTTGTAACCATGGTGTTCAGCCTGTCCGCAGACATCGCCGACATTTTGCCGTAAGGGACGTTCGAGAGCATCAAGTCATAAGCTCCATCGACCTTGGCGGCGTCGGTCCGCGAAGCCGCCGGCTGAAACCCGAAATGCACCAGATTCTTGTTCGTCGCACCCCCCATCTTCCGGTTG
>JAUWIN010000070.1 GCA_030605345.1 Candidatus Brocadiia bacterium | reverse complement strand
GCGGTCAACCACTCCGATGTCCTCCTTGCCGACGCCGCCGACGCTATCATCATCGGCTACCGCGTGGTGTCCGACGGGCGGACACGGCGCCTGGCCGAAGACAAAAACGTCGACCTCCGGTTTTACCAAGTCATATTCCAGCCGGTCGACGACATGCGCTCCGCGTTGAGCGGCCTGCTCAAGCCGGAAAGCCGAGAGGTCGTAACCGGCCACGCCACTGTGAAGCAGGTCTTCAGAATCTCCAACCTCGGAAACGTCGCCGGATGCCAGGTCACGGACGGCGTCATACGAAGCGACTCCACCATCCGTATAGCCAGGGACGGGATCGTCGTCCTCGACAAAGGCAAGATCGATTCGCTGCGGCGGGTCAAAGACGACGTGCGCCAGGTACAAGCTGGCGTCGAATGCGGCATTCGCCTGGCCGGGTTCGACGACGTCAAGGGAAGCGACGTAATCGAGGCCTATCACATCGAGGAAATAGCCAGGACGCTCTGACTCAAAAATCGTACCCACAATCCCGATTTTCAACCATAAACCCAGACCCGCGGCGCCTGCGGCAATTAAGATGAACCGGGACGCGAACATGGCTGTCGGCACCCTTCGCATCCGCCTGGTGATACGTGGCGCCCGTTCACTCAAGGACAAACGCCGGGTGGTAAAGAGCCTTAAGGACCGGATCCGGAACAAATTTAACGCCTCCGTCGCCGAAGTGGGCGCACTGGACGACTACCGGTCGGCGCTGTTGGGCGTCGCCGTGGTGGCCAACGACAGGGCCTATGTCAACTCCGTCCTGTCGCAAATCGCCAACCTCGCGAGCGCCGCCAGGGATGCAGAACTGGCCGACTGCGACATGGAGATTTTCTAGCACATGGCAAGAATTCGCCTCCGCCGCGTGGCCGAACAGATGAAACAAGTCATCGCCCGCGTAGTCACCCAGGAACTCAAAGACCCCCGCTGCGGCTTCATTACCATCACCCGCGTCGAGGTCGCCCCTGATCTCAAGACCGCCCCGGTCGATTTCTCCGTGTTGGGCTCAGGTTCCCAAAAACGAAACGCCCGCACGGCGCTGAAAAGCGCCCGCGGCTACATACAAAACCGTGTCGCCCAGCAGACAGTGCTCAGGCACACGCCCGTCATCTCCTTCAAACTCGACGAATCTGCCGAGCGCGACGTCCAACTCGTCCAAAAGATAAACCAGATTGTAGAGAGCGACCGGCGGGCCCATACGGCCAGGGCCATCCGCTCGAAAGTCGCCGCCGGGTCGATCCCGCCAGAGGTTATCCACGAAATCTCCGAGGCCGCAGCCTCCAAAGAGTTCGCCGAGTCCCTCGCCGGTCTGCTGATGCAACTGATACGCGAGAACACCACCACCGGCCCACACCCCGCAGGAGCCGCCGGCAGTGAGCGGGCATGCCTGCAAATCATCGAAGCCGAACTAAAACGCACCTGGGCCGGAGAGATCGAGACGGAACTCCTGCCTATGGGCCGCGAAATCCAGAACGACATGGCCTCCGCCCAGCCGAACTCCCAGGACCCCGACGAAGCGCCGGGCTCCTCCGAGCAGGCCCACGCGCAGCGGGTGAACCTGTTGGCCGTTCTCCGCAGCGTCAAATCAGAAGATGCCCAGCCTTCCAACGACGAGGAAATCAAGCCCCTGCGGCTCGTTTTCAACACCCACATCGACACCGCTCCGCCCCACGTTCCGCCGTCTCGCCGGGGGGATATCATTCGCGGGCGCGGGGCGTGTGACGCGAAAGGCCAAGCCGCAATGATCGTCGGCGCGTTCCAACTCCTCAAACACATCAGAGACCAGCTCGGCGTCAGGCTTCTGAGGGACATCTGCGCCCAGTTCGTCGTCGGCGCCGAGACCGGAGGCAGCGGAAGCCTCTCCCTCGCGCTTCGCGACCCATTTGCGTTCGACGGCGTGGTGGTCTGCGAGCCGACCGGTCTTCGTGTCTGCATCGCCAGCCCGGGCACCGTCGGCTACAAGGCGGAGTTGACCGCCCCGCCCGGCCGCGCCGCAGAACTCGCAGCGGACGTTGTTCTCGCTCTCGAAGAGGAAGGACGGTCTATCAGGGTAGAGAGCGACCATCCGCTGGTTCCCCGCTCCGCCGCCTACACGAACCACGACATTCTTGGCCCGTTCGGGACAGCACCCGCCACCGCCCCCCGCCTCGTTGAGGTCGAAATCTCTTCAGCCGAGCTCGGCCTCGCCGACATCAGGCACGCTGCCGAACGCGGCGTGGGAAAATACTGCGCCCTCTACGGCGACAAGGCGCGCGAATCCGACCCGGACACCGGCCGGCCCGCCATAGCCGAGCATTTCACAGTCGAACGCAGCGCAGAAAACTCCTTCCTCCTGCGCATCCGGGGCAAAGCCGGGCACGCCGCTGCGCCGGCGCTCTGCGACAGCGCCGTGACCAAGGCCGCATACGTAGTGCGCGAATTCTCCGAACTCCGCGCCTCTGGAAAGAGCTTGGACGTCGCACTCGCGGGTCACTGCGGGGACGAGATAATCCTCGAAGGCGCGCAGGGTTTCTTGCCCACACACAAACTCGGTCAGATATCCGAACGCGTTGACTCAGCCGCCGAGCGCGGGGTCCACACCCTGTGCGCCCGGGCAGCCCTCGAGGAGGGCTCGGCTGCGGTGAAAATGTCGTTCGACAGCCGCCAAAGAGCGGCGTTCGCCAGGGACCCAGACTCGGCCCTCGCTGTTTACATGACCGAGACTTGCAAGCGGGCCGGGCCTGATCTCCCCACGCCGGCCGCCAGCTACGAAGCACCTTCTGACGCCAGCGTTTTTGCCGAGCTTTTCCCAGAACGTGACATCGTCGTTTTCGGCCCCGGCCGGCTCGAATCCGCACATCCGCCTGGTGAGACCAACTCGTTGAAAGACATCGCGCGCGGCGCTAGTATTCTCGCGTTGCTTGCACTGGAATCGGCAGGCTTCGGGAGTTAGGGGTTCGTCACAACCCAGCGTGCGTTCGCCGCCTGGCGGTGTCGCAGTAGTCCTTCGATATGTCGATCCCCAAGAACCGCCTGCCGAGATGTCTGGCCACGGCGGTGCTAGTGCCAGCCCCGTTGAACGGATCAAGCACAACGTCATTCTCGAAACTGAATAATTTTATCGCCCTGTAAGCAAGCTCCTCCGGGAACATGGCAGGATGTTCGTATTTGTTCATGTCCTTTTCCGGTGCGATGGACCATTTGGCGACGACCCACTTCTTGAACTCCTCCGCCGTAATGTCAATGTCTTCACGCCGCCCTTGCTTTCGCAGACTACCCTTGGCGAATATCTCGAGAAACTCCCACGTATATTTCAGATACGGATTGCTGGGGCTTTTCCAACTGCCCCATGCGGTATATTTGCAGTTGTAGTTGTTTTTCTCCCAGAGGATTTCGCCCTTCCAGATCAATTTGTGGCTGGTGAAGAAATTGCTGACGAAGTGGTGGCTCGGAATGTAACTTGAGAACAGCGGCTGAACGTTGACTACGATTCGGCCCCCGTACTTCAGCACCCGTATGCACTCCTCAAACACTGCAAACAGCTTCTCGAAGTAGCGTTGCCATTCAATTCCATCGGTGGAGCTTTCGTAGTCCAGCCCAAAGTTATAGGGCGGAGAGGTCAATATGAGGTCGACACAGTTATCAGGAAGGGACCGCAGAACATCTTGCGCATCGCCGCAAACGCCCTTATCTGCCTTTCCCACGGGGAAGTCATTATTCTGCTTGGAGAACGGGTTATCCGTCGCATAGAAATGCTTGCCGGTAGTTGCTTCTTTTTGTTTCCGACCTTTTACTTTCCGCTCTGCGTTGTAACCGACATAAACACGTTTCTTGCCTTGTATTCCATAACTCCTGATGTTTTCTATTGCGCGAATAATTTTGCTGCCTACCGCAGGTGGGCCAGCCGCTTCTTCTTTTTCCGGCTCATCCCCCTGCTCCAGACATGCCTTCAGGTCGTCCAGGGCTACTGAACGAAGGTTGATAACAATTCGCTCGGGCCCAAGTTCTGCGAAACTAAAATCAGTCCGCGGAAACCTCTTCTCCACGTCAAGAAGGAAGCTCCGCTCATCAGCGCCAAGGCCACTCTCTAAAGATATGATTACCTCCCGGTAGCTAGCGCCTTTCTCTTCTGTCCGCACCTTCGCAGCCATCGTTAGCTCTCCGCTCACCCACCGTCATTATGGACTCCCGAAAGATTTTTGCAACCCGAAAAAACTGCTCAATGAGAAGCGGGCCACCCCGATTCGGGGGCAGAACCATCACAGCGCGCCAAGTCGTGCGAACCGCCTGTTGCATCGGAGCCCCGATTTTCTATAATCGTAATGAACAAGTGTGGGGCCTCATTCGACCGCCTGCAGCGCGACAGGGCACGAGATTTGAGAAAGTTTGCTCTCTCCTCGAACGCGTACAAGAGATACAAACTGGCCCAGGCCATCCGCCACGTGGCGCTGGCGGGGTATACGGGCGTCGAGGTGACCGCCGACGCTCCCCACGCCTACCCTCCAGCGCTCACCAAGGACGACCGAAAAAGCATACACTCGACACTGGCGCAGAACCGCCTCGCCGTCTCCAACCTCGACGCCTCGCCGATGACGGCCCTCCGCGATGAGATGCGGCCGTCCTGGATCGAGGCCGACCGGGTCCTCCGTCAGGAGAGAATCCAGCACACGCTGGACGCCGGACAGCTGGGGAAAGAGATCGGGGCCCCCACCATTTCGATACTGGCAGGCGGCGAGTTAGATGAGGAAATGAGCCGCGGGACCGCCATTGGGTTATTCGCCCAGGGCTTGAAGCACGTCGCCGCGCTCGCCGCCAAGGGGAAATGCCTGCCGGTTCTCATCGACCCACGAGAAGGGCTGCTTGTCGCAACCGCCGCCCAAGCGCTCGAAGTCCTCGAGCAGGTGAACTCGCCACACATCGGCGTCAACTTGAACACCGGCCATCTTCACCGCGCCGGCGCCGACATACCGGCCGCCATTCGCCAACTCAAAAAGTTCGTCCGGCACGTCCAGATTGAAGACGTGGCAGCTGACGGTTCCGGCGAAGTGGTCGTGCCCGGCACCGGCGCCCTCGACTTCGCCGCCGTGTTCGAGGCGCTGGACGAGATCGGATACGATGACTGGCTCACCGTGGACTTGAGCGGGGCCGACGTGCATCCGGACGACGCCGCCAGACAAGCACTCAAGTTCCTCGGACAATTCGACAAGTGAAAACCCCTCAAACATTCCAGAACAGAGACAAGGCCAAGGTCTGCTTTATCACCTTCGGCTGCCAGATGAACAAACTCGACTCCGAACTTGCCGCCGGCGAGTTCGTGAAGCACGGCCTGTCGCTAACGCAAAATCCGGACGAAGCAGGGGTGGTGGTGGTCAACACCTGCATAGTTCGCGGTCACGCGGAGGAACGGGCGCTCTCTCACCTGGGGCGGTTCAAACGCGCCAAGCAACAATGCCCCGAACTCGTGCTCGCCGTCATGGGCTGCATGGCGCAGAAGGAAGGTCAAAATCTCTTGCACGCATACCCGCACGTTGACATCGTGTGCGGGACGAAACATTTCGGCCGACTCCCCGAACTTGTGCGCAAGGTGCGCTCAGGCGGCGGGCGTTTGGCCGCCACCGGCGACGCGCCGGTCAAGTTCGATAGAGTTCCATCAGCCCGGCCGAACCGCTACCGGGCCTTCGTGTCCATCATGCGCGGGTGCAACTCGTTCTGCTCCTACTGCATTGTGCCCTACGTGCGGGGACGCGAAGTGAGCCGACCGCCCCAGGAAGTGGAGGACGAGGTCAGGGCACTGGTCGGCGACGGCTGCATCGAAATCACCCTGCTCGGGCAGAACGTTGACGCCTATCGACACGGCGACACCGACCTGGCCGCTCTGCTCCGTCACCTCGACCCAATCCCCGGGCTGAAAAGGCTCCGCTTCATCACCTCGCACCCGAAGGACATCTCGGCCCGGCTTCTGGAGACGATGGCCGAGCTGCCGACGGTATGCGAGCACGTCCACATCGCCGCCCAATCCGGCTCGAACAGGATTCTGAATGCAATGAACCGAGGCTACACCGCGGAGCGCTACCGCGAGATTGTAGCGTCCGCGCGCCACATTATGCCGACCATCGAAATCTCCAGCGACTTCATCGTCGGCTTCCCCGGCGAGACCGATAAGGACTTCGAGGCCACGGTCTCGCTCGTCCGGAACTGTCAATTCAATCAGTCATTTATCTTCAAATACTCGCCGCGGCCGGGAACCAAAGCAGCAAAAATGCACGACGACGTGCCCACGAGTGTCAAGCAGGAGCGCAACCACAGGCTCCTTGCCGTTCAGGAACAGCTCAGTTCGGAGCGAAACCGGCTCAAACAGGGCCGGACATTCGAGGTCATGCTCGAAGGCGCCAGCAAACGCGACCGCTCGCGCCTGACCGGCCGCACCCGCGGCAATGACATCGTGGTAGTCCCCAAACCGGACGCCGCTGAACTCGCCCCCGGCACACTCGTCGATGCCCGCATCACCCGCTGCACGCCGCTCACGCTGTTCGGGGAGATGCAGAGAACAGATGCAACAATCCGACGCTCCGAACCATGACATCTGAGCAGCAACAAACTCCCCGACAACCATTGGCTTGACCGCCCGGTCGGCTGCGCCGCCGCAGCGTGTGGGAGTTGCCAGCAATCAGGTCGGCTCATGAAGATTGCAGCATCTCCTTGCACACTTGCAACTCCGACGGTGTCAGGTGATACCGCAAAAAGTGCAAGAGCCTCTTCTGATCATGCCTCACGGAATATCGATACCACCAGCCGGACGCACTCTTGCTGATGTGCACCTTATCGATGTCGAACAGGTAGAATTGTGGTGGCGCGTCGTCTTGTGGCGTAAGGCCGCTGGTGTGCAGATAGCGCGGCGTGAAACGGTGCAAGCCCAACTCATGGGCGCGGTTGCAGAACTCGATGAGGCCTCGCACGAACGCCAGCCTGCCCTTGTAGTCGAGGAGCACGAAGTCCGTACGAAGAACGTGCTTGACCGATTCCAGCGGTCCCACGTGCTCGGCCAGCAACACCGAGCCAATGACAAGGTGGCCACGCTTGATTTTGGTCCAGACCACCGGGAACGGGCTGCCCATGTCCGCGTTGCTCATGAGGAGGAGAGCTTGCCACGTTGCCTTTGCATAGGCCGGGGTGAAGATACGTTGAAGCTGTTTGATCTTCCCCGCCCAACGATAGGCCTTACCCCAGAGGAGGATTTCGCGGTCTCCTCGAACGGCCTTTGCCTCGAAGGTGTCGTGGGTCCGATGGCTGTTCAATTTCTTGTGAAGGCCAAGATGCCACGTAGCGGGTTCTGACGCGGCATGCGGGCACAGCTTCCTCATCCGCTGCTGGAACTCAGCGCTGCCGGCGATCTTGCTCAACTCAGCATCTAGGTCAATGAAACCGAACACCTCGTTGAGACCGTCGGAAACAAGCAAGAGAATGCCAATAAGACCAAACACGAAGTCCAGAGCAAGAACCGCGAGCACGATCCTACCCAGCAGGATGCCCGTGGCGAGACGGTCTTTGATTATCGCTTCCGGCTGCCCGGTGATGTTCAGCAACAGTTTCTCCGCCCGCGAAGCATCCTCATACAAGGCCGCCAGGTTTTCCCTCTGCAAAGGTCCAGACATGAGGCCCTTTCGCGTCGCGGATATCTCCGCTATCTCATCGGAGATGAATGACGCCTCTTCCCCGAGGCCGACCTCTGCCCATACCGGCGCGAGATGGTCCCGGACTTCCTGGATTTCTCCCACCAGTTCGGCAATTCTGGCCCGAAACCGGTCCTCGTCGAGTTTGCCCCGTAATGCCAGGGCGATGGTGCACTCCGTCTGCGCCTCCATGAGGTGAATTCGCAGGCTTGCTCCGCGGCCAAGCTCGTGTTGCTGCCGGTGTGCCGCATCCAAGACAGACGCTTCTCGCAAAATCAACAGCGCCGCGGCCAACGCCGACGCAACCACAAGAGCGAAAACCACGGTCCTGCGCCAGAACGCTTTCTTGTGGAGTAACATGTCCACCCTCGCGTCCCCCTCTGTCCTCTGTCGCAAGTACAGCGCACGCTCATACCATCCAAAGCGGAGTCAGAACTCGTGGGGACGGCTCCGCCCAATCATCTTACGCGGCCCCCTTTTCTCGCCAAGTCCGCAGGGGTAATCGGGGGACATGGGATGTAGTTCACGCCCTTCCCCGACGGTCAACTGCCTGCATACCACAAGAACGACGAGCGGTCAAGAGCTTCGAGCGCCTTCCTAAACCCACTGGTCTCGGTCGAGCGTGCGGTACCGGATTGCTTCAGCCACATGGTCGGTCTTATTGGTCCATGTATAGATAATGGAAACCGGTGTCTTCACACGCTGAGTCCTGTATGTCGAACCAACGACAAAAGCAGAGCTTGGTTGTCGCGCTTGGAACGAATGGACCGCCGCACCGCGCCGTCGAGGGAGGGCGTCGTCTTGTTCGGGGCGGAAGGTCAGGCCGGCCCTCACCGGGAGCGGACGCGGCTGTCTGACCATCAAACCCGGGGCCGATGACGTTGGCAGCACAGCACTTGACAGCGGTGAAGGCCACGCGCAACATAAGCGATGTGGGCTCTCGTGTCGGAAACGCGGGTGCAGGAACTCCTCGGCCACAGGGACGTGAGGACCAGATGATCTACACTCATGTGCTGAACCGCGGCGGAAAAGGCGTACGGAGCCCCGTGGATGTGTTATAATACCAGTGGAGTCGCATG
Organism: Candidatus Brocadiia bacterium; assembly: GCA_030605345.1. GTDB lineage: Bacteria > Planctomycetota > PUPC01 > PUPC01 > PUPC01 > JAUWIN01. Next base: position 2,763 of record JAUWIN010000070.1, on the reverse strand, counting down.
CGTCTTAGCCAGAAACTATATAAGACGCGCGACATCCCATCGGGGGAGATGCAACCGCTTGTGCGGCAGGGCCTTAGGTGTGAATTTAGGCATGCGTCTTAGGCCGACCCGACAGCTACCTAAAGGTGTTATGCAGAAACTATATAAGACGTAGTTGTCCAAAAGGAGGAATGGTGTCAACTAACAAGCGCATCAACGAGGAGTTAGTGTGCGTAGACGCTCTGTCGCATTGCCTGAAGGACCAATGTGGTTGTGCCACAGTCGCCGTCGACAAAGAAGAAAATGACCCTCCCGATTTCTGGGTCACGGTCGACGGCGAGCGATTCGCGGCCGAAGTCACCAGCATAGTTGCACGACAGGATTACCGTGCCACCTGCGGGAAACTCAAGCGATCGATTCGGGACTCTGTGAAAGAACAAGGATCTGTGGACGGATCGTATGCTCTGTTGATCATGCGCCACCCAAGACTTCCGAAAAGCACATCCCGCGAGTGGTGGTCCCTTGTAGCACAAGCAGCGTCGTTCATAATCGCAACACGAGACGCGGAGTCGACAGAGGAGGTCCGGCTTCTTGAGAACACCGACGGCCACTTGGGAATCAAGAAGGTGTCTGCTAGGGGGACGGCCGTGGGTACAATCGGCCCGATAGACGCCAAGCGGGAAGGCGAAATCCAGGAGGAACTTCAGCCTCTCATGGCGGCACGGTTAACGGAGAAGCGCCAGAAACTGGAGAACAAGAGAATACCTTCTGCCTGCTCAGGAGTAATGCTGCTTCTCTACGACGCCTCCGGCTATGCCAGTTCCACCGATGCTCGGAAGGCACTGTTGTCCGTGGCGGGACATGGTTGGTTCCACTCCATCTTTTGGGCCGCCTCGTTCACGGACAGGCCAAACCGTCTATCCCCAGCCGATCCTGGAAGGTTTGGCACGTTCCTTTACAGTCGCAACGAGAAGTGGCGCATGAGTCTAACCCCGGGCGGTAGTGCATGACAAGAGAAGAAATGGCAGGCAAGCCCCTTCCCCCTGACGAAATGCCAGGGGCAGTTCCGTACGCCATTCCACACATTGTTGTCCGGGCACCGACTGAGCAGGGTGGCCACACGCGGCTGTATCAGGTGGACGGCAAGTTGCTCCGCGTAGAACAGTATGCAAGCCACTTCCTGAGGAATGCGGGGTGGTCTGTTGTCAAGGGGGATGATGCCCACCTTTTTCTCTCGGTGCTTTCCTGCAACTTCAAAGACTCGTTTTTCCGTGAAGTGTGCCGGAACTGGGTTGGCGCCAGTGCGGAGGATCGCATTGCACGCATAGATGCCGCCGTTACGTGTTCGCTTGCCGCTGGTAAGCTCCAGGCGGGACTCGTAGACGAGGCGGAGGCCATGCTGCTAAAGTACTATGCGTCCTACCCTCCCAAGCAAGCGGTGCACGCTACGGTTGCCAAGCATGTTCGGAGCATGGATCAAGGCCTTGTGTTGCGGCTCATTGCTTTCTACCGTGGGGCTGGGTACACGACAAAGGGTGCGCCCGACCTGTTCGCGGCAAGCGGTGGATCGTTCTGGTTCGTGGAAGTCAAGTCCCAGAAAGATTCACTCAGCGCCGCTCAGTACGAATTCTTTGAGGGATACCTGACCTCCGTGGCCCAGAACATCCTGGTACTCAGAGTGGTGCCGGAGACGTGAGGGTCCAGTGCATAGAGGTGTTTAGAGGAAGCCGAACCCCTTCAGGTTCTAGATGCGTAACAGTTTCCCCTCGATGCTGATGAAATCCTTGCCCCCCACGAATCCCGTATGAGAATACCATAGACAACCGAACCGGGCGATGGTTTGGGCTGATGACCTGAACTGACCTGCCAGCCGAAGCCTTTGGCGAAGGCTGGTGCCGAACGAATGAAGGCTGTGCGGGGCCGTAGCCCCGTGCGGCGTTTTTCTTTTGGAGTGCCCTGAGCTTTTCGAAGGGCTTCGCCGTCCTCCGCGGTCAGCGCAAAGCAAGCGTGGCCCAGGCGCTAAATCTTGGTTGGGTTTTGTTTATGCCCTTGGATGGAATTTTTTGTGGACTGCCTTCAATCGGTCCTTCTCGACCCTGGTATAGATTTGCGTGGATGCGATGTTGGCGTGGCCGAGCATCTCCTGCACCGCCCGGAGGTCGGCGCCGCCCTGGAGCAGATGGGTGGCAAAAGAATGGCGCAGGGTATGCGGCGAGACTTTTTTCTTCAGCCCGGCGGCCAGAGCGTATTTCTTCACCCGCGCCCAGATGTTCTCACGCCGGAGGCGCCTGCCGGATTTGCTGAGGAACAAGAGCGTGCTGTCGTTCGACCCAGTCCGGCTTTGGCGGATCGACGGGCGGCGCTTGTCGAGTTTTGGCCGCACACGGTCAACGTAGTCTTTCACCGCCTCCACGGCGCGCCGGCCTATTGGCACTACCCGCTCCTTCGAGCCCTTCCCAAAACAGCGGAGAAACCTGAAGTCAAAGTTCACTCCGCCGAGTTGGAGGTCGGCGGTTTCGGAGACCCGCGCTCCGGTCGCATACATCACTTCAAGGATGGCGCGGTCCCTGACGCCGAGCGGCTTTGTGGTGTCGGGGGCGTTGAGGAGTGCTTCGACGTCGGCCGTGTCGAGCACGTCCGGGAGGCGGTGCCAGAGGTGCGGCGATTCGAGCGTCGCGGCGGCGTTTTTCGGCACCTTCCCTTCGGCAGCCAGGAACCTGAACAGCATCCGCACGGCGGCAAGTGCCCGCGAGATGGAGTTCGCCGACAGGCCACGCGCCTTTT